>PKYZ01000617.1 GCA_003132865.1 Bryobacterales bacterium | reverse complement strand
AGGCGAGCATAGCTCGCCGTGGTTGGTGGTTGTGTCAGTTCGGTGGCTGCTGGGGCTGCGGTTGCGGTTGCTGCTGAGCTGGCGGTCCGAAGCCGGTCGATGGAGTGAACAGGCTGCCGGAGCCGGTGTTACCGCCGGGGCCGGAGGACCCGAGGGCCCCCCCCATGCCTTGTTGTTGTGGATTCATGCCGGGTTGCTGGCCGGGCATGCTACCCATCTGCCCGGCTGGTGTGCCGGGCGCGCCTCCGCGCTGTAAGCCCGCGAGGCCGCGGTCCTTGTTCTGGTCGTAGACGAACTCCCACTCGTTGTATTTCTTGCGCTCATTGTAGACTTTGATCGCTGGCCCAGTGGATTCGCTGGCGACGCCGGCGATGCCGCCTCCGACCTGCGTGCCTCCCATGCCAGGCAATCCTTGCGGTTGCATATTGGAAGGGCTGGTGAGACCAAAAGTGCCCATATTGGGCCCATTCTGGCCTGTGGAGAAGTTGCCGGCGCCGCTGGCGCCGGGCATTTGTGCCGGCTGTCCGAATCCACCCGGCATTTGTCCTGGAAATGCGCCGGTCTGGCCCGGAAACATTCCCGGACGGGGCGGATACGCACCCGGTTGGCCTGGAAGTCCCGGCTGGCCTGGAAATCCCGGCTGGCCCGGAAATCCCGGCTGGCCCGGAAAGCCTGTTGGCGATCCGGTATTCCCATTGGGTGTCTGGCCCAGGGTGGGCGCTGTATACACACTGCCGGAGGATGCCTGGCCCGAGTTCTGGCCGTTATTGTTGGGAAAGCCCCCAGTGACTCCCGGACCGGACATCTGGTTTGGCATCGTGCCAGGCGCCCCGAAGGGTTGATTGGCCATCGCGGGGTTGAAGCCGGGCTGACCCTGATACGCGCCGGGCGGGTACATGCCCGGCTGCGGAACACGCCCGGGAGGCATGCCGGGCGTCTGCTGATTTGGCATCCCCGGAATGGCGGCGGCCCCGGGTGTGCCCGGCGCCGGGGTTTCGTCATTGTTGTCGTTAGTGTCGTTGTTGTCGCTATCGCTGGCGGAACTGTCCTCGCCGGCGTCCGGCTGCGGCGTTTCAGGCGCCTCCTGCGTCACCACCGGCCGGTCGTCACTAGCTCGCCGCCGCAAAGCCGGGTTGATCTGTTGCTGGTTCGGATCGTTGGTGGCGCCCATCACCGGGCCTTCGCCGATGAAGGTATTCGTGTTGGCCTGCTGCTGTTGGTCCTGGCCCGGCTTGTTTTTCTGGATGATGGAGTCGGTGAGCACGCCGCCGTTGATGTGAATCAGGCGCCATTTGTCTTTACCCGTCATGGGGTCCACGTAGCGCTTGCGGAGAAACCGGAGATTGTTGGTGCTTTCCAGTTCCTCGATGGTGGCGGGATAACGGTTGATCTTGCGCACGAAGAGCTGGATGGCGCGCTTGTACTGTTCGCCGCGCTCGATCAGCAACTGCTCCTTGGCGCGCTGGGCTTCGAAGGCCACGCGCGGCAGTTCGTTGTAGAGCGCCACGGCAATCATGGCCGCTATCAGGAAGACCAGCAGCATGGCGTAGCCGGATTCGCCGCGCCGGGGCTGGGGGCTAGGGGTTGAGGGCTGGGGGCTGGGTGTCATCCGGCGGCCTCTTCCTGGAGGGGCAGGGTCTGCTCGTGCTTGAATTGGGTATCCTCCATTACTACTGAGTTTACGCCGATGCGCACCACGCGGTAGCGCTTCTTGACGGTTTCACCTTCGGCGGCCACCAGAATATCTTCGCCATCGAGGAAGAAGGCGTGTTTGCGATTGTCGCCGCGGGCGCTGGAGTAGCCGTAGTACTTCAAGGTGATGGGCGGAGCTTGCGGCGGAGGAGGCGCCGGCGGCGGACCAGGGGGAAGTTGCGGGCCCATCTGGGCGACCTGTGCATCCTGCTTCATCGTCACGGTCGGCTCCGGCGGTAACGGAGGCGCGCCGACCTGGAACAGGTTGCGGCGGCCGCCCTCAATGTTTACGGCCTGCACTTTGGCCAAAAGGTCGAGGCGCAAGGTAGGGTCGATCGACATGGGGTCCACGCGATCTTCGGGACGCTTCGGCTTCATCGACGGCCGGAACTCCTCGCTCGATCGCGACGATGTGGCCGTGCGGCGGGGGGCGGCCTGGGCTTCGGATGACGGCGCGGCAACCGGCGGGACAATCGCCGGCGCCGGCCTGGCGCGCGCGGCCGCAGGGCTGGGCCGGCTGGGCTCCGGGCTGGAAGGCCCCGACAGCACGTTGCTATAGAAGAAGTAGCCGCCTATTAAGGTCAAGGCGCCGAGGAAGTAGAGTTTCTTGCGGTCCGCGCCCAGTGTCATATAGGGTTCCCCGGTTGTTCGCGCACGAAGGTGTCCAACTTAATAGTGACGCTGAGCAGGTCGCCGGCGTTGGATTGCTGAGGCGCGGCCATCAGGCTTTCGATGATCAGGAAGCGCGGCGACTTATCGAGCAGGTTTACGAACTTAGTAAGGCTCGCGTAACTTCCCTCATAGGCCGCGCTGATATCCATCTGGTAGAGTGTGTCGCTTCCCTCAACCTGATCCAGCTCGTAAGACGAGGGGCGGGGTTGGATGCCAGCCTCGCGGGTCACGCGATCCAACTCCGCGAAGATGGTAGAAAAAATGGTGCGGCGGTCCGTGGTGTACTCGGCCAGGAAGCCGTCGCCTTCCTGGCGCGCGCGTTCGGCCTTAGTCACGAGGGCTTTGGTCTTCTCGCGGTGGGCCTCGATGGAGGTAAGCTGCTGCTGCAGATTGACCTGTTCGCGGGCCAGGTCTTCGGCCGAGCCCCCCCACGGCTTGAAGGCTAGCAGGGCCGCGACGATGTTGGCTACGACGAGCACTCCCAGCGCGGCGCGCACCAGGACGCGCGGGTCCTTGAGATTCAGGGGCACGTTCATGCGGGGAGCCACCGCCAGCAGACGCGGCGAAACGCTAAAGCTTTTGGACATAATTCACGCTCACGCGGCAGCGGTACAGTTTGTCGGTCTGAGTCGGCGGCAGCGTGCTGTGCGAGTACACGGCGCCGAAACTCGGCGAACTCTCCAGATTCTTCAACAGCTCGATCACCGGCGCCAGCCCTTCCGAGCCTACGGTCATGTCGAGCGAAACCTGATTCTGTCCGTTTACCGAAGGCCGAATGGCCATGATCCGCACGTTGTACGGCACTACTTTCTCGAGGTCGGCAAAAATGCGCGTCCAGCTTATGCCTTTGCGGTAGAGCAGGGCATTCAGGAACAGGCTGCGCTCCAGCACCTCGGCGTTTTCGGGCTTGCGCAGAATGGCATCCTGGTGCGCCTGTTGGGCCGAGACGGACCGAATTTGGGATTCCAGCCGCGCGATCTCCTTGCGGGTTTCAGCGACTTGCACGCCTTCCAGGCTGTTCAGCGAGAGCAGGAAAACCAACAGCACGATCAGCAGGATGCCCAAGGCTCCCGAGGCGACCAGCACGGCGCGGTCGCGGCGGAAGGGCTGGCTGGCGAGATTGATGGGGATTCTCATGATTCAGCATCCAAGAGCGGGTACTGGAGGACCCGCGCAGACCTGGAGGTCTGCCCCACGGATTTCAAATAGCCAAGCAGGCCGGCATTGTTTTCGCCGGGCGACGCCAGCGGCGAACGCACGGGCTGCACCTCCACACCCAGTTCGCTCTGAAACTGTTGGCGGGCCGCTTCCATGCGCTCCGCGAAGCCGCACAGCAACAGGCGCTCGGCCTTGGCTCCAATGTTGTCTTCGATATAAACAAATGTCGGGTATAAGTCGGCGGCGATTTCGGCGACGTCGTTGGCATGCACTTCCAGGCAGCGCACCAGCTTCAAGCGGCCGTTCCGGAGCACCATCACGGTCAGTACCCGTCCGGTGATCTTGGCCACCACGGTGATGCCGCCGTCCTCGACCAGGTTGAGCGCGGCCAACGAAGATGTCGTCACCAGCCCGGGGTTCATCCCGGCTGAGCGGAATGGCGCTTCATAGCGGGAGATCACCTCCAGAGGCGCGACCACCACCACCACGTCGAACTTCTTGCCTTCCGCCGGTTGCACAAAGTAGCTGATAGCGGCCGACTCGACATCGAACGGGACACTCTTTTTGATACGGAAGCGAATGAGCGAAAGCTGCTCCTTGGTGTCGGATGGAAAATTGTCGAAATCCAGGACGGCGATGCGCGAGCTGTAGTCCGGCAGGATGAGCGCTACGTCGCGGCGCTTGCGATTTCCGTTTTGGGGCGCAAGCTCACGCACCGCGATGGACAACTCGTCGGGCATGACGACGTTGTCCTTCAGGGGCGTTATGGCGAGCACGCCGGGCTTCAGCGGGCGAAAGTCGAGTTCCATTTTGGCGGCCAGGCGCGCCACGGAGATCCCGGCTTCGGAGATCTCGAAGGCCATGGAGGGCGGCGGCTCCTGCAAGATGGCGGCGATGGGGGCGGGGAGTTTCATGTTAGGAAACAAGCAGGCCGGCTGAAAGCCGGCTGCGGCCAAGATTGGCCGCCCTCCAATTCGGAAAATTTAGTGGCATGTTAGCCCTCGATGAATGTCACCTTGTTGATTTCTTTCAGGGTGCTTACGCCCTTGCGCACCTTTTCCACGGCGGACTCGCGCAGAAAGGTCATGCCTTCGTCGCGGGCCATGCGCTTGATTTCGGATGTCGGCCGCTTGTCCAGAATTTTTTCGCGAATTTTCTCGGTGAGATCCAACAACTCGTGGATGGCGGTGCGGCCGCGATAGCCGGTGCCGCCGCATTCAAAGCATCCGGCGCCTTCCGCCAGTTCCACATGCTCCCACTCGGCGGGATCCAGGGCGGACTCGATCAACGCCGCGCGGCGTGCTTCGACGTTGTCGAACTGCATCGGCCGGCGGCAATGATCGCAGATCACGCGCACCAGGCGCTGCGCCAGAATACAGTTCAGCGCGGACACGAAATTGTACGGCTCCACGCCCATGTTCAAGAAGCGCCCCAGCACGTCGAGCACGTTGTTGGCGTGCACGGTGGTAAACACCAGGTGGCCGGTGAGCGCTGAGTTGATGGCGATCTGGGCGGTTTCCTGGTCGCGGATTTCGCCCACCATGATCTTGTCTTCGTCGTTCTTAATCTCGCTGAGCGCGGCATAGAGCGTGGTGGTCTTGCCGGAGCCGGTGGGCCCGGTGACCAGCACCATGCCATAGGGCTCGGAGATATAGCGCCGGAATTTGACCAGGTCGCTGTCGGAGAAGCCCACCACTTCGAGCGAGAGCTTAGCGAACTTCTCGCTCATGGACTCCTTGTCGAGCACGCGGAGCACGGCGTCTTCGCCATGAATGGTGGGCATGATGGAAACGCGGAAGTCGATCAAGCGGCCCTTATAGCGCACGCGGAAACGGCCATCCTGCGGCACGCGGCGCTCGGCGATATCCAGCTCGCTCATGACCTTGATGCGCGAAAGAATGGTGGAGTGCCAGTCCTTGGCGATGGGCGGCATGGCGTAGTGCAGCACACCGTCGATGCGGTACTTGATGGCCACTTCCTGGTCGCGCGATTCGATGTGGATGTCACTGGCGCGCCGCTCCAGCGCGTTGAAGATGGTGGTATCGACCAGCTTGATGACCGGCGCGATGTCGCTATCGACGGCGGTGAGCTTGTCGATGGAGAGGGTCTCGTCGGAGTTCTCTTCGTCGATCACCACGTCCAGCGTGAAACCCTCGGTGACCTCTTCCAGCACGCGCTGGGATTGTTCGGTCTTCTTGAGCAGATCGGAGATTTGGGAAAGCGTGGCGACCTTGACGCGCAGCTTCTTGTTGAGCAGCAGCGCCAGTTCGTCGATCATGTTCAGGTTGCGCGGGTCGGCCAGGGCGATGTCGAGCGTGCCGTTCTGCGCGCGCAGAGGCACGAAGTTGTAGCGGAACATCAGGTCCACTGGGATGGACCGGAACAGATCGTGGTCGATGGAACCTTCGCGCAGGTCCACATACTCGCAGCGATAGCGCGCGGCCACGGCCTGCGCCTGGGCGGCTTCGCCGGTGGGATCGGTGAGTCTGGGTTTATCGGGCGCCATAAAAAAACGGGGGCTAGGACCCCTGTAACGCACACTTCACGGCGAACTGACGTTCGCCGCTGCACGCTAAAGCGTGCGCCACAAGCTTCTTCATCGAATCGTGTCCGCCAGCGAGAAGATTGGCAGATACAACGCGATCAATACAAATGCCACAAAACATCCCATGAAAATCATGATGGCCGGTTCGATCAGAGAAAGGGCGGCCGCCATGCGGGTATTCACATCCTCCTCGTAAAACTCGGCCACGCTGTTGAGCATGACCGGCAGCGCTCCCGTGGATTCTCCTACTTCAATCATATCGATGGAGAGCGGCGGAAAGATACCGGTGGTTTTGAGGGAGGCCGACAGCGCCTGCCCCTCGCGCACCATTTTGCTGGCCTTATCCAAAGCCCGGCGCAGCAGCGGGGTGCCGAGCGAATCCGCGGCGGTTTCCAGACCCTGCACCAGCGGAATGCCGCCGGTGAGCAAGGTGCTGAGCACGCGCGAAAACTGGGCCACCTGGTACTTCACCCAGATATCGCCCAACAGCGGCACGCGCAGCTTGACGCCATCGATTTTGGTGCGCGCCGAATCCTTGTGCGACCAGTAGCGGTACAAGAAAATCAGCCCTACCACCGCGGCGAAGACCAGCAGAATGTAACTCCGCGCGGTGGTTCCGATGGCGATCAGGATCACGGTCACGCGCGGAAGCTGCGCCTGCATGCTGGTGTAAAGCTGCGCGAAATTGGGAACCACGTAAGTGACCAGGAATACCATCAGGCCGAGGGTGAGGAAGATCAATATGGAAGGATACATCAACGAAACCATGACCCTCTTCTTCACCGCCAGCGAGAGCTTCTGATAAGTGATGAAACGGTCCAGGACCTCCGACAAGCTGCCGCTCTTCTCGCCGGCCATCACGGTGGTGACATAGATCTTCGGGAAAATGCCCTGCATGCGGAAGGCGTCGGAAAGCAGAGTGCCGTTGCGGACTTCGTCGCGCACGGACTTGACGTAGGGGCCGAGCTTGGGATCGGTGAGCCGGTCGGCCAGCAGGTCCAGCGCTTTGAGGATCGGCAGACCGGCGCGGATCAGCGTGACGAACTGCTGGTTGAAGATCAGGAACTTCTCGATGTTGAGCTTCTTGCGCTTGGAAAACCCCACAGAGAGGCCCGACAGTCCGCCCTTGGTTTTGATCGAGTAGATGAGGAAACCCTGCTGGGTGTAGCGGTCGCGCAGTTCCCGTTCCGAGCCGGCGTTGGCCACCTGCTGGTGGATTTGACCTCGCGTGTCGGCGTATTTGAGTAGAAATTCGGCCATATTATTGGGCGGTCTCCACGAGTTCGGCGCCGGGCGGCATGCGGAACTGGAACAGTTTGGCTTCGAGCGGCGGATTGAGCTTCTCCTGGTCGAAGTCGAACTCCAGAATGGATTGATCGTACCCAGTCACTTGGACGCGGCGGATCTGGCTATCCGGGCCGACTACGAACTCCACCTTGGTATACGGCAGGCTGTCGGTCTTGGGATCGGCCGTGATGCGGGTGCCACTCGCGACGGCTTGGTGCTGGATGTTGCGGAACTCCTTATCGAAGTGCAGCTTGCCGAGCAAAAATGCAAGTGGAGCACGCATATCGTCGCTCTCCTTGATTTTCATCTTCTCGACCTGGTGGTTGCTTGGGGTATACAGCCACAGGAACTTGCCATCGGAGACGAACAATTTGCCCTCGGGCGAGGTGTAATCCCAGCGCATGCGTCCGGGTTTGCGGAGAAGCAGGGTGCCGCTTTCCGTCCGGCGAGGCTGGCCCGGTCCGGTATATGCTTCATGGAAAACGACTTGGAGCGTTTGGGCATGGTTGTAGCGAGTTTCCACGGCTTTGAGCATAGGCCCGAGATCGGGCGTTTGGGCGGCCAGGGACACCGACAGCAGGCACATCATTAGCCGTATGGGGCTCACAAAGGGGTTGACGCAGGCGGGGCGGGGAACGTGGAGAATTTTGGGGCGCGCAAGGCGGCGGGGCTGGGGGCTGGGGGCGGGAGGCTGGGTTGGGGTTGGAGGGTGCCGGTTGGCGGCGAGTTTCTGAGGGCCGGTATGTGCCATTTCTTTACGAACGGAGCCAATAAGATGTTTATTTACTATCGCTTACAAAATGGGCAAAGCCAATCTGCGAGGGGTGAGGCGAATTTGGGGGCATGGGGCATTTTGTCCGGTTCGCGTTACGAAGAAATTCCGGCGTAAGGACAATGGCGTGGGATCAGCCGGGCCAGTACGTCTGTTCTCAGGATAGCACGCGAAGTAAGGGGTTATCGATGGCGGTACTGAGAGAGATAGCTGTTCCGGCAACTTATTGCGACTGTCCCGGAGTGAGCGCGAACTTCACGAAATCTCGTATGGACACGATCCGGGCGTTCCCAAATTGCCCTAGCCGCAGCAAATCCTTGTCTTCGCTGACGATGAAATCGGACTTCGCCCGATCGGCGCATTCCAGAATCCGGTTGTCGTCCGGGTCCTCTTTGATGACGCTGAGCCTTGCGGTGGGAATCACACGGTTCGTGAGCTTAGCCAACTTGCCACGCGAATCGTGCAGCATATCCCCCCGACCACTCGAACTTGTCGCGCAACACACGCATGGTTTCGTCCAGAATGGTGTCGGAAATGTCGCGGATGTAGACGCTGGAATCAATGGTGGCGCCGATCACCTCGCGCGCTGCTCGTTTCGCGACTCAGCGATCAGGCGGTCAATGTCTGCTTCCGTGTTTATCCCGAGCGCCTTCGCCCGCTCCCGACCATATCCCATGAGCCCCAGCCGCGAGCGGTCTTCCAAATACTGCTTGACGGCCTCTTCCAGCAGTTCGGCAGGCTCCCTTCTTTGGGCGCGCGCAGCATCTTCCAACTGTTTTGCCAGTTCGCCGGAAAGCGGCAGGTTGGTTGTCGACATGGCGTCTTCGGTACTATTGTCGCACGTCAGCCAACCGACTCTATCACCGGTCGTTGGGAGAAATGTGAGCCGTTGTGGAGTCTGGCTTTGCATCGGTGGGCTACTCCAAAGTTGCCCAGTACCCGTCGTTCAGCTAGCCGTTAGGACCTTGCCCGTGGGCGCCCGATTCGCAAGTCGATTATGAGATGGAGGAGGTCGCGGAGAAGCACAGACCCTAATTTGGCGAGATAGCGGAGATTGGCAGCGAGTGGAGGATTTTGAGGCGCGCAAGGCGGCGGGGGCTGGGGGCTAGGACTAGGGCTGGGGGCTGAAGCGGTTGGAGCAGAGGGGTGTTGATGGAGAAGAATCGTACGAACAAAGCCAATTTCGTCGATGTCGTTTGGGCACTGTGGGTTAGGGGAGAGTTTGAGGGCCGTTTCCGGGCTAGCCGTGGCGAGTTTAGTGGATAGGGCACAGCGTGCGGCTCGCGGTACGGAGGAATTGGGGACAGGGTCGGGCCTTGTTGGTCAGCTTTCGAGGTGGTCGAGGTGGTGCTGGTGCGCCTCCACGGTGCGTGCGAGGCTGGTGATGGCATCCATCATCTGGCCAGCGCGCACTTCGTTCTGTTCGGCGACGATCGCTAAGGTGCGAATTTTCTCGCCGGTTTCTTTGCCTTCGGCGCGTAGGGCATCTATGCCGCCGCGGAGGGACTCTATGTCGTGGGTGAGCAGCTCAACGGTGTTGCTGAGGGCTTCGTGGCGGTCTGTGAGTCTCTCGAGGCGCTCGTCTATGGTCATGCTTTTCTGTAGTATACCGTGAATGGTAATGGGGGCGAATGCCACTGAGCTTTCGGAGCTTTCAGCACTCGGCGTTCAGCTTTCAGCTTGCCGCGCCGGCGCATTTGAGAATCCGGTTGTGGTCCAGGTCTTCTTTGATGACGCTGAGCGCTCCCCTGGCTATCACACTTTCGGGAGCCGCGCCGAGAGGCGCCGACAGCCTTCGCGGAGGGTCCGCAGTGGAGGGAGCAGGCTGAGCGCCAGGAGCGGTCCGGAATCCGAAATCGTAAAGAATCCAGGTTGCGCGAGGACCTTGTCCCCTGCCAGTCGCTCGCGCGCCCATACTTCATCCCAGCTCGACGCTGGTGTTTGGGGGTGATTTCACAGTGCGGGACCGACGGATGGCATAGGTGCAGTTGCTGGGAGAAAGGGGCTGCAGGCCTTTGACTGGCGCCATTGCGTGGTCAACCTTGGAGAGAGGTGGCAAATGTTGGCAACGGTCAGCGTTGAAGAAGCGGCATCGAACTTTGCCGAGCTGCTCGCCAGGGTAACTGCCGGCGAAGAGGTGGTTATCGCCAGCGGGGGAAAGCCGGTTGCCCGTCTATCGCCGGTCGAGAAGGGCCTGCCTCGGCAGCGAATCCCCGATCTGGACAAAGGCAAGATCTGGGTGGCGCCAGACTTTGACGATCCGCTGCCCGAATTTGAGAAAGAATTCTACGGCGAATGAGGGTGCTGCTGGATACGCATGTCTTTCTGTGGTGGCTCTAAGAGAGCTTGCGGTTGTCTGCGCGCGTTCGCAAGGTTCTCGCTGACGGATCGAACACGCTGCTGTTCAGTTCCGCAAGCGTTTGGGCGTTGATCATCAAGATCCAGTCTGGCAAGTTGCGCATACCGGAGGAGCCCGAGGCTTTCATCGTTGGGAGGCTCGCGTTGCACTCTATGGACAGCCTTTCCGTGAAGCTGGAACACGCAGTGCGGGTCTACACGCTTCCCGCCCATCACAAAGACCCTTTCGACCGAATACTGGTGGCACAGGCCTCTCAGAGAGGGTACCGCTCATTACGGCCGACCCGCAGATTGCCCGGTATCCGGTTGAGGTCATATGGTGAGCCAGGCTACCTGATCCACCCGCGCGAGCAGGCGGCGGCAGCCTTCGCGGAAGATTTCCGGCTCCGTCAGCAGGCTGAGCACCAGGAAGGCTTCGGATTCGAAATCGAAGAAGAAGCCTGGCTGTACCAGGACGTTGTCTTTCTCCAGCAGTTCGAGCGCCCATTCTTCCTCGCGGCGGATGCGCGGCACTTGCAGCGTAGCGTACCAGCCGCCTTCGACCGCCAGCATGCGGCAGGGCGATTCGGCGGCGATCGCAGATTCGAGCCACGCCAAGTTTGCGCGCACTCGCGCGGCGATCTGCGTCTGAACGCCTTTGCCCAGTTCCAAAAGGCGCGGCGCGGCTTGCTGCACGGGGGTGCTTACGGAAAGATACGTGTCCGCGATCCACTCCAACTTGTCTTTTGCTTCGGCGCGCGCGGCCGCGGGTCCGGAGATGACGATCCAGCCGAGCTTCATTTGGGGCAGGCCCGCGATTTTGGAAAGCCCGGTCATGGAAAAGGCCAGCGCTTCCGTGACGCCGGCCAGGGTGCGCACCCGGTTCGGGTCTTCCGTGAAGGCGTAATCGGCGAAGACTTCATCTGAGATGAGCGTCAGCCCGAGCGACTGGAGGAACCGCAACTCATCGCGCTTGAGGAACGATCCGGTCGGATTGTTCGGGTTCACCAGGACGATGGCCCGCGTCCGCCCGGTGACGGCCGCCGCCAGCGCATGGTCATCGATTGACCAGGCGATCGACCGGCCGCCGTGGTAGACCAGCGGATAGGAGACCACGCGCAACGATTCCATGGTCGCGAGAAACTCGAACAGCGGATACGATGGCCGCGGCACCAGGACTTCGTCGCCCGGATCGGCCAGCAGCTTAAAAAGGTACGCATACGCTTCGCTGGTGCTGGCGGTGAGCAGAACGCGGTCCGGCGCGACCGTGTGACCCGCCTCCGCGTAATAGCGGCACACGGCTTCGCGCGCCGCCAGCGATCCGGCAGGCTGAGGATCGTACCGCAACGCGCGCGGGTCGGCCAGCGCCGCCACGATCTCCTCGGGATACGAAAAGCCCGCGTGGGTTGGGTTCGATTCGGTCAGGTCCAGAAGCTCTACGCCCGCGCGGCGCTTCTCCCCGAGGAGACGGGTCAGGCGGTTGGGGGCGAGGTCCCAGTGAAATCGCGACGAAAACATGGAATGATAGGCTTGATTATATGGCCTTTCGCGGAGTGGATTACTTTTGTATCGATTCTCTGTTCAATGAAGAAGAACTGCTGGTGCGGCAGACGGCGCGTCAATTCGTGGACGATCGCGTGCTGCCGGCCATTCGCGACTGCTATCGCGATGCGCGCTTCCCCAGCGATCTGGTGCCTGAGATGGGCCGGCTGGGCTTCTTCGGCGCCAACCTGGAGGGTTACGGCTGCGCGGGCATGAGCAACGTGGAGTACGGGCTGATCATGCAGGAGCTGGAGCGCGGCGATTCCGGGATGCGCAGCTTCGTCAGCGTGCAGGGCGCACTGGTGATGTACCCGATCTTCACGTACGGCTCCGACGAACAGAAGCAGAAGTGGCTGCCGCGCCTGCAAAGCGGCCAGGCGGTGGGGTGCTTCGGACTCACCGAGCCGGACTTCGGCTCCAACCCCGCCGGCATGCGAACCACCGCGCGGCGCGATGGCGGCGATTGGATTCTGAACGGCGAGAAGACCTGGATTACCAGCGGCACGTCGGCCGATGTGGCGATTGTGTGGGCGCGCGCCGAGGAAGGCATCCGCGGATTTCTAGTAGAGAAGGGCGCGCCCGGATTCACGTCGTCGGACATTCACGGCAAATGGTCGATGCGCGCGTCGGTGACGTCCAGCCTGTCGCTGGCCGATTGCCGCGTTCCGGCGGGCGCGATGCTGCCGGGCGCGAGGGGTCTGAAGGGGCCGCTCGGTTGCCTTTCGCAAGCGCGCTACGGGATCGGCTGGGGCGTGCTGGGCGCGGCCATGGATTGCTACGAAACGGCTCGCCAGTACGCGATCCTGCGCAAACAATTCGACGGCCGGCCCATCGCGTCGCACCAACTTGTGCAGGAGAAACTGGCCTGGATGATCACGGAGATCACCAAGGCGCAATTGCTGGCCGTGCAGGCCGGCCGGCTGAAGGATCAAGCGAAGCTGGAGCCCGCCCACATCTCCATGCTGAAGCGGAACAACGTGGCGATTGCGCTGGACTGCGCGCGGCTCAGCCGGGATCTGCTGGGCGCCAACGGAATCACCGACGAGTACCCCATCATGCGTCACTTATGCAATCTGGAAACCGTGAAGACTTACGAGGGAACCGACCATATCCACGCACTGGTGATTGGAGAAAGGGTTACGGGCATCGCCGCGTACAAGTAGTTAGACGGACAGGCCAGGAGGCCTGTCCCACAACATAATGCTTCTCTACGCCCTTACTATCCTGGTGAGCGCTTTCCTGCTGTTCCAGGTACAGCCCGTCATTGCCCGCATTATCTTGCCATGGTTTGGCGGCTCGGCAGCGGTGTGGACTACCTGCCTGCTGTTCTTCCAGTCTGTTTTGTTGCTGGGGTATTTGTACTCGCACTGGCTGTACCGGAAGCTGCGGCCGCCGGCGCAGATGCTGGCGCATATCCTGCTATTGGCGGCGAGCCTGATGGTGTTGCCAGTCTGGCCTGCGGCGTCCTGGAAGCCCACCGGCGCCGAGGACCCTACTGCGCGCATCCTGCTGCTGCTGGCGGTCACCGTGGGGCTGCCATATTTCCTGCTTTCGACCACCGGTCCGCTCTTACAAGCCTGGTACGCACGCCGGTACCGGGGCGCGATGCCTTACCGGCTTTATGCGCTATCGAATGCCGGCTCGATGTTCGCCCTGATCAGTTACCCGGTGCTGTTCGAGCCATGGCTGGGCGCGCGCCACCAGGCGCTCGGTTGGTCGTGGGCATATGGCGTCTTCATCCTGCTGTGTGGCGCCACCGCGTGGCTGGGACGGGAAAGCGCAGCGGCGCAGGCTGAATTGGCGCCGGATACCCGGGACCCCGCGCGCAGGACCTTCTTCTGGATCGCGCTGCCCGCCTGCGCCTCGATCCTGTTATTGGCGATTACTAATCACCTGACGCAAAACATCGCGGCGATTCCTTTTCTCTGGATATTGCCGCTGAACCTCTATTTGCTCAGCTTCATGCTGTGTTTTGAAAGCGCGGGGTGGTACCAGCGCACGGTGTTTCTGGGCTTATTTGCGGTGGCGGTGGGCGGGATGGCGTATGCGCTTTCGCCGGAGTTCCAAAACAACCCGGTCAAGGTGACGATCCCATTCTTCGCGGTGGGCCTGTTTATTTGCTGCATGGTCTGCCACGGGGAATTGGCGCGCTTGAAGCCGCACCCCAGGCGGCTGACATCCTTTTACGTGACGATTGCGCTGGGCGGCGCGCTGGGGGGAGTCTTCGTCGCGCTGATCGCGCCGCGCGCGTTCTCCGGATTCTACGAACTGCCGTTGGGGCTGGCGGCATGCGCATTCGTGGTTCTGGCGGTCTTGCGCGCCGATCCGGAGAGCGGCCTGGGAGGCTCCTGGAAACGGCCCGTCCCGCTGGCTGCCGCGTTTTTGACTTTGGCCGTGGCGGGGTATCTGGGATTCGTCATCCACGGGCGCGGCAGATCTGCGCGCTTGATGGTGCGGAACTTCTATGGCGGCTTGAAAGTAATGGACGAGACTGCCGACGATAGCGACGAACCGGTGCGCAGACTGATGCACGGGACCATCACGCACGGCGAGCAGTACCTGAATCCAAAGTTCCAGGGCCGGCCCACCACTTACTATGGTCCGAACTCCGGCGTGGGCCGCGCCATACGGCAGGATCAGGAAAGCGGTCCGGTGCGCGTGGGCGTGATCGGACTGGGAACCGGCACGCTGGCCGCTTACGGCCGTGCGGGCGACTATTTTCGGTTCTACGAAATCAATCCGCTGGTCTTACGGCTGGCCACTACGCAGTTCACTTTTCTCAAGATCTGCAAGGCCCGGCTGGACGTGGCGCTGGGCGACGCGCGGCTATCGCTGGAGCGCGAACCGCCGCAGAATTTCGACGTGCTGGCGGTGGACGCGTTTTCGAGCGACGCCATCCCGGTGCATCTGCTCACGCGCGAAGCCTTTATTTTGTACTTCCGGCATTTGAAGCCGGACGGCGTGCTTGCGGTGCACGTGTCGAACAAGCATCTGGATCTGACTCCGGTGGTGAAGCTGGCCGCCGCGTCGCTCGGGAAGGACGCGCGCCTGGTGGACACCGAGGACGAAGAGAATGACGTGTTCGGGTCCACCTGGGTGCTGATGACGTCCAGCGCCGGCTTCTTCGATGGACCGCTGATCCGCACGGCGGCGGTGGCGGTGCCGCTGCCGCGAAGGATGCGGATGTGGACGGACGATTACAGCAATCTATTTCAAATACTGAAATAGATTGCTATAGCTTTCAGCTTTTGCAGCAGCCCCGCTAGCATGCGTTTCAGTTCAGTGGCGCGCTGGGGTGCTCCCGGCATGAAAGTCTCGTGGCAAGTTACAGGCGTTCGACGCGATGCTTACGCCCAGGCGAACCCGTTGGCCGTGGAAGTGGAAAAGCCAGCCAACGANNGACTCCCAGTGCGGGTGTAATATGGGGAACAGAAGAGCCGCGGACCGTCCCAGCCTTCAGCCGGGGATCCGTCTATCGTCATATGCGTCTGTCAGGCCGCCTGCTGTCGTTGTTTATCCTGCTTCTTGCATGGCCCGCTCGCGCGCCGGCGAAGCGGTTGCCCGTAAGGGTCTATACTACTGCGGACGGGCTGCCGTGTAACCAGATCTACCGTATCGTCCCGGATTCCCGCGGCTTCTTATGGGTGTGCACCACCGAAGGCCTGTCACGGTTCGATGGATACGAATTCACCACCTACGGGACGGACCAGGGACTGCCTCGAAGCGCCGTCTTCGATCTGATCGAAACGCGCAGCGGGGATTACTGGGCCGCCACGAGCGGCGGCTTGTGCCGCTTCCACCCCGGCCCGCAATCCGGCCCCATGTTTCGCCCCTACCGCGTCACCGGCGACCCGAAGACCGAGTTCGCACGCGCGATTCTCGAGGACCGGACTGGCGCCATCTGGTGCGGCACCCACGATGGTCTGTACCGGCTCGAACCACCGGATTCGGCACGCTTGATCGACCTTGGAATGCCACGCGGAAACCGCTACCAAATGGCGGTCCACGCATTATTGGAAGACCGGGACGGGGCCATATGGGCCGGTACGGGAAGCGGTCTTTACCGGCGGAGAAGGGACGGCCAAACCCGGCGTTACACCACCCAGGATGGTCTGCCGGATGACGACGTTTCCGCGGTGCTGGAGGATCGCCAGGGGCAGATCTGGATCGGCTGCGCGACCGGTCTTTGCCGGACTCTTCCGCATCCCGCCGCGAGCGCACGCCTCGTGGCTCGCGTCTTCACCACCAAGGATGGGCTTTCGGGCAACTTCGTCAACGCAATTCTCGAAACGTCCGAAGGCAGGCTTTGGTTCAGCAGTTTCGGGGGGCTAAGCGAATTGACTTCCATCGCGGAGCCGGATCACCCCCACTTTCAGAACTACAGGGCGGCCGAGGGCCTGAGCGACCGGGGTGTAGGAACGCTGGCGGAGGACCGCGAACGCAATCTCTGGGTGGGCGGCGATGGCGCCATCAAGATTGCCAGCAGGGGCTTCACTACTTATGGGCTGCCCGATGGCATCCACGATCCGAACATCACCTCGATCTTCGAGGACCTGGCGGGAGACCTCTGTGTCCTGAGCGAGGAACTCCATGGGTTGTGGATCAACCGGTTGGATGGCCAGCGCTTTCGGGCGACGAAGCCCAAGTTTCCCCCCGCCATCCATTACTTCGGCTGGGGTTGGAACCAAACGGCGCTTCAGGATCGCGCGGGTGAATGGTGGATTGCCACCGGCGCCGGGCTGCTGCGCTTCCCCAAGGTCGCAAGCATCGAACAACTGGCTCGCACCTCCCCGAAGGCGTTTTACAATGCGCGGAACGGGTTGGTACCGGACGACGTGTTCCGCCTGTTCGAGGACTCCGCCGGCGATATCTGGTTTTCCACCGCCGCGGACCGCGGCCCCCGCAATGGCCTCAGCCAATGGATGCGGGCGACCGGCTCTTTCCGCGATCATTCCTCGGTTACGAACAGCTTGGCTAAGGTCTTTCGCCAGGACCGCCAGGGCGCCCTCTGGATCGGCTTCAATAGCGGGCTGGCTCGCTATCGCAACGGGCGCTTTGAATTCTTCGCGGTGGCCGACGGGTTGCCGGCGGGCGACATCAATGACCTGTATCTCGACCGTTCCGGGCGGCTCTGGATCGCCAGCACCGACGGTGGCCTTGGCCGTATCGACGATCCGGGAGCGCCGCACCCGCATATCGTTACCATTAGCACCGCCCAGGGTCTCTCCGGCAACGCCGTGCAATGCATCACCGAAGATCTCTCGGGCAGGATCTACGTGACAACCGGGCACGGTGTCGACCGGCTGGACCCCGATGGGGGCGGCATCCGGCACTACACCACAGCCGACGGGCTCAGCCCGGGCGAGTTCCAGGCCGCCTACCGCGACCGCTACGGGACACTCTGGTTTGCCACGCACCTGGGACTCTCGCAACTGGTCCCGGAACCCGACCGCCCCCGCTCCGCGCCACCCATTCTGATCACCCGTGTGAGCGTCAGCGGAACGGCATACCCGATTTCCAGCCTAGGCGAGAGCCAGATCTTCGGACCGGTGCTCTCCCCCGGTCAGAATTTCATCCAGTTCGATTTTGTCGGCCTGGGCTTCGGCGCGGGCGAAAAGCTCCGCTATCAATACCGCCTGGAAAATGCCGGCAGCGACTGGAGCGCCCCGGAAGAAAACCGCAGCGTGCATTACGCCAGCCTCTCCCCCGGCCGGTACCGGTTTCTGGTCCGCGCCTTGAACGCACAAGGCCTGGGCAGCGCCCAGCCGGCCGCGGTTTCCTTCACGGTTCTGCCGCCTTTTTGGATGCGGTGGTGGTTTGTCCTGGCGGCCGGAACCGCCCTGGCCATGCTGCTCTATGCGGCACACCGCTACCGGCTGGGGCGGCTCCTCGAACTGGAACGCGTGCGCACGCGCATCGCCACCGACTTGCACGACGATATCGGAGCCAGCCTGTCGCAGATCTCGATCCTGAGCGAAGTCGCACGGCGCCGCGCAGGCGATGTGGACGCTTTGCAGAAGCCGCTGGCCGAGATCGCGGGCGCCTCCCGCGAGCTGCTCGCATCCATGAGCGACATCGTCTGGTCGATCAATCCCCAGCGAGACCGCTTGCGCGACCTGCTCCAGCGCATGCGCCGCTTTGCGACCGACGGATTCACCGCCCGCAATATCGAGTTCCAGTTCCAGGCCCCCGAGGCGGAGTTGGAGGGGAAGCTGGATCCGGACATGCGGCGCCAGGTGTTCCTGATCTTCAAGGAGAGCGTGAACAATATTCTCCGCCACGCCGATTGCACGCAAGTGGAGATACACTTCGCCGTGGAAAAGGCCGGACTGATGCTGAGCGTGCGCGATGACGGTAAAGGATTCGACGCGACTCAGCCGCCCGCCGGCAACGGCCTGGCGAGCATGCGCCAGAGGGCGGCAAGTCTTAACGGCTCGCTGGAAATCACGGTGGATGGGGCCCGGGGAACCCGAGTCACCCTGCGTGTGCCGGGCATTACCTACCTGCACAGGTAGGTCCTGGCCTGCTCCATTGGTCTAAGCTACAGTCATATGCCATCCGCATCCGGTCCCATCAAGGTGGCCATTGTCGAAGATCACCAGAAGATCCGCGAAGGATTGATGGCGCTGATCGATGGCACCGAAGGCTTTCGCGCGGCCGGCACTTTCCGGTCCATGGAAGATGCTCTGGCCGGGATGGGACAAGATCTGCCGGACGTGGCCCTGTTGGATATCGGTCTGCCCGGTATGTCCGGGATCGAGGGCGTGCGCGTGCTGAAGGAGCGCTACCCGCACCTGCTGTTCCTGATGCTCACGGTTTACGATGACGATGCGCGCATCTTCGACGCCATTTGCGCCGGCGCCTGCGGCTATCTGCTGAAGAACACTCCGCCGGCCTGCTGGAGAGCATGCAGGATGTGATGGCCGGGGGCGCGCCGATGTCGCCGGAAGTGGCCCGCCGGGTGATCGAATTGTTCCGGGAGATGCGCCCGCCGGAACATGCCGGCTATCGCCTCACGCCGCACGAAGCCCGCCTCCTGCAATTGCTGGTGGATGGCCACAATTACAAGACCGCGGGCGTCGAAGTGGGGATGGGCGTACACGCCGTCTCGTTTCACATGCGTAACATCTATGAGAAGCTGCAGGTCCACTCCAAGGCCGAGGCTGTGGCCAAGGCCTTGCGTCATCGCATAGTCCATTAACCGGCCTTAAGGAACCTACTCACACGGGTAGGGCCTAGTCGCGCGGTTGCCCCTCATAATCTCAAGGAGGAGGGGTGAAATGTTCAGATCAACGGTTCGAAAATGCTCGGAGACGCGTACCCGGGTCAGAGTGGCATGTGGGTGGCTGCCGATCGTGCTGGCGCTGGTCGCGGCCCAGTTGGCCTATCCCCAGGCGCCGCAAGTTCCCAGCATATTCCAAGGCCAACTTCTGACCACTAAAGGGGTGCCCGTTGCCAACGCGATGGTTCAATGGTCCTTCGTGGGAGCCTCCGGCCCGAGCCAGACCGGCGCCAGCGATTCTGCGGGAAAGTTTGCTTTTGAAATGCCGTTGTCGATTCCAACTCAAGTTCAAATCGCGACGACCGCAAATCTGTACACGCCGACGCAAACTAGTGCCCTAATCCAGCCCGGCACTACCACACAGGTGCCGGCGATCACGCTGACGCGCAAGCCATCCGGGCAGTATGGCGCCGTCCTTGGAACGGTACGGAACGCCAACGGTCTGGCCATAGAAGCTACAGTCTCCATCCTGGGCGCGGGAGACTTTCTGCGCACCACCACTGGCGCTAATGGCAAGTTCAAATTCACACCGGTAGGTTTCAATTCCAACCTCACGCTGCAAGCTTCCACCGCCGAGGCGCCGTGCATCGCTACCACCCAAGTCCCCTTTGCCTTGTCTTCGACGTACACCGTTGTAAGTGTGAAAGCGCCGGGGGTTCTCAGTATTACGGCGAATTGCCCTCCTCCTCCAGCCCCTCCCGGCCCGGGCGCGCCTGGCATAGGCGTGGATGACACGGTGCTGTGGCAGCAAGCCGACAGTCTGTCCATTCAGAACAACGATGTGCCCAACGCCTGGAGCGCAGGTCATGTGAACGACATCATCAGGCTCCCGCCGGGTCAAGGCTTGTTGGTCGCGAGCGATGAAGGCGGCGTCTGGACCATCGCCGAGGATTCCAGCCGGACGGCAGTTCCCCTCAGCAATCAGTGGTCGTCTATTAGCGTGAGCGCTCTGGCGCTGGGCACAACTGGCCCGGCCGATGTCTATGCGGGCACCTTTAGATATGGAGATTCGGAGGGCGGCGATCTTTGGGAAACGGACACGTCGCAGAGCCAGCCTCTGAACAACTGGCAGCAGGTCAGCCCAAAGCCGCCGTGCGGTTCCATCTACCGAATGCTGGTGGTAGCCGAATCGGACACAATCTTACTGGCTTGCGACAGCGGCCTGTGGTGGTCCCAAATCCCTCCGCCCCCGAGCGTCAAGGGGCTCTACACGTGGGCGCAGGCATTGCCGGCCGCGATCGGCAGCCAGGCGTTCTCGGGTCTGGCTAAGGGTCCGGGATGGGCGACTGGCGGGAACAGCGGAACCATCGTCGCTTCCCGATTTGGCGGCAGTGCGCCTAACAACATCATCTACACCGCTAAGTGGAGAGGCAGCAATTTAGTGCTAACCGGCAGTACGGTCTCGATCGCCAGCACCAAGCTAAGTCGAACGTCGGTGGCCGCCTGCGCCAGCAACCCGCAAATCGTGTACGCCGCGGCCTCGGATTCCAATGGCCAGTTAATGGCCGGGGTATTCAGTCGACGAATGGCGGCGTCAATTGGAGCGCCGTGAGCTTGCCGCTGCCGTCTCCGGGCTTTGATGGCGACTCCAACCAGGCCATCGCCGTCTCACCGGACTGCGGTACGGTCGCCTTGGGTTGGTGGGCAGGAACTTTCGTCTCATTCACCGGAGGCAGCTCCTGGAGCCTGCTTTCCGACAGTTTGGGCGGTTACGACAATCTGCATATTGGCATTCACGCTCTGACATTCGATCCTGTGCTTCCGGCCACTCTGTTCATCGGAAGTGATGGCGGGGTGGCATCGGCCTCGGGGTTGACGAACGGATCTACTCCCACTTTCGAGAGCGATTGGAACCAGGGGTTGTTCAACCTGGAGTTCTTCAACGCCGCAGCCAGCGCCAGCTTTGATGGTCTGGTCGCGGGGGCAACCCAGGACAACGGCGTGTTGTACGCCGGCTTGCCCAGTCCTTGGCAGCATGTCGACGACTGTGGCGGCCCCTGTCCACTAGACCCGGTGGAACTGGCTCTGTTTGCGACACCGAAGAGCATCGGGCCCGGAAACGACCTGCTGGTCGACGCCACTGAGGACGACTCGAGCGGATTCGCAGGCCATTATGTCGAATCAATGGGCGGCGTGATCCCGTTCAACGCTCAGACGGGCATCACCGTGGACCCATTCTGCATCACGTGTGGATCCTATGATGTGCCCGTGGCCGCGCCCGTGCGGTTTCCTGGCGGCTTCGCCAATGCCAGTGGACAAACGATGATCGCAGTTAGCAAAATGTATGTTTACAATACGGCAGGCGTCCGCGCGATGATTACTGAGGGCGTGTACGGCCTCTTCGCTAACGATGATGGCAGCAGTGTGCATTGGGAACTGTTGAACGGAGGGCCAGGTCTGTGGTCTCTGGTCTCGGCCATTGCTCCCACCTACGACGGCAGCTCGATTTTTGTCGGCGACACAAGTGGCCGGATATTCAGGCTGGATTCTCCGTTTACCGGTCCTGCCGTGCAACTTACAGTGAACGCGCCCTCGCCGTGTCCGCTCTGCGGCGTCAACGGAATTTACGCTTTCAACAAGAATCTGGCGTTCGCCACCTACGGCCAGCACTTCATGTCCTGGAACGGAACAAGCTGGAATCCAGCGGGAGAAGCCACGCTGCCGCACGATCGCGAGTTTCTCTCAGTTGTTGCGCTGGATACTGGCCGGATGTACTTAGCCTCCAGTGCCGGGGTCTTCGATACGTCTGACGGCGGCAATACCTGGTTCAATGCGTCGCTAGGACTTCCCACGCTAATCCCTGGGGAGGGCGGCTTCGGCTTCGAACCGCCGACCTTCTTGACGTCGCATGACTACTTGCAGCTTGTCACCGAACCCAGCGGCGATACCCGCCTGTATCTTGCATCGTACGGGCGATCGCTTTGGAGGACCTGGTACCCCTTACCCCCGCCGCCTCCGCAGAGGTCGCAGACTTCCGTCCAGATAACGATTCAAACCGGCAACGACAATGCCGCAGATTACACAGAGCTCCAGGCCAAGCTTGGTGGCTCCGTTTCGATTTGTCTAAAGCCGTCAAGCACTACCGATGCGTCCCCGGGCGGGGTCTGCCCCAATGGTTCCGGCGCACCCGAGTGGGCGAATGGGGTTACAGTGACCCAAACATTCTCCTTGTCGCCGTCTCTGGTTTTGGATAACAGCACCATCGAGATCGATCTGTTCGAGCACAACAGCGGTACCAATGGCCCGGATAATTGGGACATCCAGGGCATTACCGTCACTGGCTTTGACTCGCAGGGATCGCTAAACCTGTTGCAGATCTCAGTGCCGCTGAATGGGGATAATTGCATGGCGCGCCTGAAGGGTTCCCCTAATCCTAGCAGCGTGACTTATGCCTTGAGCTCCAACGACCCTTCGGGGGTCAATCAGACGCATCCTGTTCCGAACTTTGGGCCCACGCCCCCCGGTAGCTGTCCGCAGTAGGATTGGGCATGCCGAATGCGTCGGGCAGCCCCCACGATCCAGGACGCTCTTAATCGCTGTCAATTTTCCCGTGATTTTCCGCTTGTCTAAGTAGGAGGGTGAAATGTTCAATCCAACGGTTCGAAAATACTCGGAAACGCATGCCCGCGTTGGGGTAGCAAGCCGGGCCGTCGTGCCTTTCGCTGCCTGCATCTCGGATTACGAATCAGAAGGAGGAGTTATGTCTCGTCGTGTTTTGTGTGCGTGCGTTCTGTCCCTTTTCTGCGTGCTGTCTGTTTTCGCCCAACAGTCATCGCCGGCCGGCTCGGCAGGCCCGGTGCCGCCGTTGGTGAATTTCAGCGGTGAGTTGACACCCGCGGCCGGCGGACCGGCGACAGGGATGGTGGGCATCACGTTCCTGTTGTACAAAGATTCGCAAGGCGGCGCGCCGCTGTGGATGGAGACTCAGAACGTGCAGCCCGACAAGAACGGGCACTACTCGGTGATGCTGGGTTCCACCAGCAGTCACGGTTTGCCTGCGGATATCTTCGCCGCCGGGCAGGCGCGCTGGTTGGGTGTGCAAGCGGAAGGACAATCGGAACAACCGCGAGTGTTGTTGCTCAGCGTGCCCTATGCCTTGAAAGCCGCGGATGCGCAGACTGTCGGCGGTTTGCCGCCATCGGCTTTCGTGCTGGCCACGGCGCCCGCCGCAAGCGACAGCCCCGCGCCTAGTTCCGCAGCCACGGCCCAACCCGCCATCACGCCGGCGCTGGCGGGCAGCGGCACCCTGGACTTCATTCCCCTGTGGACTCCCAATGGCACCACTTTGGGCAACTCCATCCTGTTCCAGAACGGCAGCTTGAACCTCGGCATCGGCACGCAGACACCCGCCGCGAAACTGGACGTCAGCGGATCGGCCAGGGTGCGGGGAACGCTGCTGCTGCCCGCGACCGGCACAGCCACGGCGGGCGGCGGGAAGAACTCGCAGCCGCTGAATCTGGCCGCGTCGGCGTACAATAGCGGGACCGCCACCGCGGTGAATCAGACGTTTAGCTGGCTCGCGGAGCCGGCGGGCAACAACACCGCTTCGGCTTCGGGAACGTTAAATCTATTGTTTGGCGTCGGCACCAGCACTCCCACCGAGACCGGATTGCATGTCGGCAGCGGCGGATTGTTCACGTTCGCGGCGGGGCAGACGTTTCCCGGTACGGGGACGATCACCGGGGTGACGGCGGGCACGGGGCTGGCGGGCGGCGGGACCACAGGCAATGTGCCGCTCAGCATGCTGAAGAGTTGCGCGGTCAATCAGGTGCTGCAATGGAACGGAAGCGCCTGGGTTTGCGGCAGTGTGGGCACGGGCAACGGCACCATCACCGGAGTTACAGCGGGCACGGACCTGACCGGCGGCGGCGCCAGCGGGAACGTGACGCTCAACCTCGACGTCAGCAAGGTCCCGCAACTAACCTCGGCCAATCACTTCACTGCGAATCAAAGCGTGACGGGCAACCTCAGTGCAACCGGATCGATCTCGGCCGGCACGTTCAGCGGGAATGGCGCCGCCATAACCGGCGTGAATGCGGCGCTGCTCAATAGCATTCCGTCGAATTCCTTTGCGCTCGTCACCGGAAGCAACACCTTCCCTGCGAACCAATTCTTCAACGGAAACGGCCAGCAAATGATTGTGGGCGATCCCGGATGCGGCTCGGGTTACCTTGCCATCGGGTTCGGCGCGTTGTCCGGTTGCCACAACTACGCGTTGGCCGGTGACGGCGCCAATACCTACATCAACCGGCCTGCGGGAGGTTCCATTTTCTTCAGCGAGAACGGTTCAGCCGAGATGGCCATCGCCCCTGGAGGTGCAGTTTCGATTACGCAATCCCTGGGCAACTCGACGTTGGCACCAGCGCTAAACGTTACCTCTCAATTGGAAGGCTATCACGGAATGATCTCCATTGGCGGCGGAGGGGGCAGTGTAAACGGCCAAGCCGGCTATGGCCTGGTGGCGGCAGGCGGCGACGAGACCGACAACACGTCCTCCACGCTTGGCGGCGTCGGAGTTGTCGCCCTTGGCGGCACTGCGTATCAAGGGGGCGTCGGCGTGAATGTCCAGGGAGGCTACGGCAGTTCTTACGGCGGTGATGGGATTGACGCCTTCCCAGGGACTGGACCCTCGGGCAACGGCTACTCCGGGTTCTTCCAGGGTGACTTGCTCAACGTTGTGGGCAGTCTAACGGTCTCAGGGGCAATTGTCGCGGGCATCAAGGATTTCCGGATCGATCACCCGCTCGACCCGGCGAATAAGTACCTCTACCACGCTTCGGTGGAGTCGTCCGAGATGATGAACATTTACACCGGCAACGTCACTCTGGACGGGAGTGGCGCCGCCAGCGTTGAACTTCCTGAATGGTTCGAGGCCCTGAATGGCGACTACCGCTATCAACTCACGGCCATCGGTGCGGCGGCGCCCAATCTGCACATCGCGCAGGAGGTGGCGAATCATCAGTTCAGCATCGCCGGTGGCGCTCCCGGCATGAAAGTCTCGTGGCAAGTTACAGGCGTTCGACACGATGCTTTCGCCCAGGCGAATCCGTTGGTCGCGGAAGTGGAAAAGCCAGCCAACGAACGTGGCTTCTATCTCCATCCTGCGCTCTATGGGCAACCGGAAGAAAAACAGATCGAGTGGGGCCGGTTTCCGGCCAAGATGCGCCGGCTCAAAGAGAAGCGGATCGCGCCGAGCAAGCTGGCGTCGGTCAAGAAGTAGAAAAGGTATCAGCTTTCAGCGGTCAGCTTTCAGCTTCTGCGTTCAACGACGCGCTGAGTTAGCTTTTCGTGGTCCGCGGGCTCGGTCAGTTTGAGATCTCGCGCCAGCAGCAGGTGATACTCCAGTTCGCTGGCCGATCCCATGGCGATGGAGCAAAAGCGGGCGAATTCGGCATCGCTGTTTCGTCCGCATCCCTCCGCCAGATTGGCGGGGATCGACGCGCAAGAACGCCGGAGTTGGCTGGTCAGCCCGTACAACTCTTGGCGGGGAAAGGTGGCGGTGATCTGATAGACCTCCAGCGTTAATTGGTGCGCCTTCTGCCATACCTTCAGTTCGTGGAAGTCCTTCACGTTACCATCGTAGGCCGATGCTAAGCTGAGCGCTGAAAGCTGACCACTGAAAGCTAGAAGCTACTCATACCTTAGACACACCATGGGATCGACGCGCGCGGCGCGGAGCGCGGGGAGGAAGCCTGCCAGGGCAGCCACGGCTACCAGCAAGAGCGCCGAGGCTGCGAACACCGACGGTTCGACGGCGTCGACTCCATAGAGCAGGCTGCGCAGCAGCGGTGCGAGCGCGTACGCGGCGGCCAAGCCGAGGGCGGCGCCCGTCAGCGCCAGGGCGACCGCTCGGAACAGGACACCGGCAAGGATGTCCGCGCGCGAGGCGCCTAGCGCCATGCGAATCCCGATTTCGTGGGTGCGCTGCGCGACGGAGTACGCCACCACGCCGTAGATCCCGACGCTGGCGAGCAGGAGCGCGAACCCGGCGAACAGGCCCATCAGGACGGCTTGGAAACGGCGCGGCGCGATGGAATCCGCCACGAGCTGCCGCATGACGGCGACGTGGGTGATGGGTTGATCCTTATCCAACCGCCAGATTTCGGACTTCACGGCTGCGGTGAGGGCTGCCGGGTCCGCCGCCGATCGTACCGCTAAGGCGAACTCTTCCGGCGAGAACTGCCAGAACGGAACATACAGGTAGGGCCGCACTTCGGCATCCATGCCGGAGGCGCGCGTGTCGTCCACAACGCCTACGACGGTCATGGGCGGCTTCGTTTTGAACCTGCGGCCGATCGGATTGGCGACTCCCGGCCACAGGCGTTTCGCGGCAGTGGCGCTTACGATGACGACGCGAGGATCGCCTCGATCGTTGGCGGTGAACACGCGGCCGGACCTGAGGCGGATCCCCAGCGTGCCGAAGTACTCCGGCGTGATGGCACGCGCCCGCGAGTCGACCCAACGGTCCGGGCGGTCTTCGGTCGCGAGCCCCCACCCCTCGCTCTCGCCCGTGAGCGGCAGGGTGCTCACCGCCGCCGAGGAGATTACGCCGGGCAGGGCGGCGCAGTTGGCGGTGAGTTGATCGATGAATGCGGCGCGGCGGCGGTCATTATACTTCGTGTCCGGCAAGGAGAGCCGCATCGTCAGGACGTTCTCCGCGTGGAAGCCAAGCGGCGTGCGCGCCACCGTGACGAAGCTCTTCGCCAGCAGGCTGGCGGCTACTACCAGAACCAGCGAGAGCGCGAACTCGGCAACGATCAGCGCCGACCGCAAGCTGGAACTCGTGCCGGCGGAGCTACGGCCTCCGGATTTTAGCGCGTCGACGGGATCGCGGTGCGCCGTCGCGAGCGCAGGCGCGGTCCCGAACAGCAGAGTCGTCAACAGCGCAAGCCCCAACGCAAAAGCCAACACACGCGCATCCAGCGTGGCGGCCGCGATTCCGGGAACGCCAGCGGGTGCGATGGCAATCAAGGCCCGGATTCCAACGGCTGCCAGCGGGATAGCCAGCACGGCGGAGCACACGGCCAGCACCAGAGACTCCGTCAGAAGCTGCCGCACGATACGGGCGCGTGCGGCGCCCAGCGATATGCGCATAGCAATCTCAGGGCGCCGCCGCAATCCGCGGGCGACCAGCAGGTTCGCCACGTTCACGCAGGCAATGAGAAGCGCCACAGCCACCGCTCCGAAGAGGATGAAAATCGGCGTGCGGCTCTGGCTAGAGATGGCATCCCGCAACGTGCGGACGGTCAGATCCGGCTCAGTGGCGCCGTTGCGCGTCTCGGGAATGACGCGTTCCAGAATCGCCAGAAGTTCCGCGCGCGCAGCCGCTGGCGGGACGCCTGGGCGCAGGCGTGCGATCATGCCGAAGTTGAAGCAGCCTTTGCAGGTGCGTTCCCAGTCGACCAGGGCCATGGGCCGCCACATCTCGGCTGGCGGGAATGGCCCGACGAAAGATGGCAGCTCCGGGCCATCCGGGAATTGAAACCCTGGCGGCATGATCCCGACGATGGTCTGCGGGACGCCGTTCACAATCACCTTGCGGCCGAGCACGCGCGGGTCGCCGCCGAAGCGACGCTTCCAGAGGCCGTCGCCGACGACCACCACCGCGTCACGGCCTTGCTGGTCTTCCTCGGCCGTAAATGTGCGCCCGAGGCGCGGCTTGGCTGCCAGCAAGTTGAAAAGGTTGGCCGAGACGCGCGCCGCCGGGACGCGCTCAGGTTCGCCACGGCCCGCCAGGTTAAGCGAAACATTCACGAACAAGGCGGCCTGCTGCAGCGAGCGCGCGTCGTGCCGGAAGCTTTCAAACAGCGGCGCGGTGACGGCCCCGTCGAGCGATACGGCGACCAGACGGCCAGGATCGCCATACGGCAGCGGCCGCAGCAGCGTACTGTATACGATGCTGAAGATGGCGGTGGTGGCGGCGATGCCCAGGCCCAGCGAGAGCACTGCGGTGGCGGCGAATCCGGGGCTCTTGCGCATGGCGCGAAAGGCGTATTGCGTGTCCTGCACCAGGGCCTCCAATTGGGGCAGGCCGCGCTGATCCCGATAGCTCTCTTTGGCGCTTTCCACTCCGCCGAATTTCAACAGGGCTTGGCGGCGGGCTTCTTCCGGAGACAGGCCGTGGGTGAGGTTGTCCTCGGTTTGCATCTCCAGGTGGGCTTGCATCTCGGCGGCGAGTTCGCGTTCGCGGCGGGCGCTCGCGAACGTGCCGGTAATGCGCTTCCAGGTGCGGCGCAGGATTCTCATGACGTTTCTCCCCGCAGCGCAAGAAAGCGGCCGATGATTTCGGTAGTCTGCCGCCACTGGTGTGTTTCCGACGCCAGCAGCTTGCGGCCGGCCTTGGTCAGGCGGTAGAACTTCGCTTTGCGATTGTTATCGGACACACCCCACTCCGCCGTGATGGAGCCTTCCTGCTCCAGCTTGAGCAGTACCGGATAGAGCGTCCCGTGGTTGATGGAGAGCAGGTCTCGGCTGGTCTGCTCGATGCGGCGGGCGATGCCATAGCCGTGCTGGGGGCCCAATGCCTCCAGCGTTTTCAGGACCATCAAGGCCAGCGTGCCCTGCCAGACTTCGGTTTTGCCTTCCATGTTGGGTTCCCATAGGAATGTATCAGGTTTCCTGTGGGATTGCAATAGGTGAACCCGGCGGAAACCGCTCCCTGACGGTCGCGGCTCAGTAAAGGATATCCCGCTACGAAGTGCGTTATGCACCCCGTCAGGGCAACCCCCTATAAGTGTTCGCCGGTTTAGGGTATGATTCTAGGTGCGAAGGATTATATGAAGATCCATGGATCTCTAGCTCTAAGGCTCTGTTTATGTCTGGTTGCAATTGCGGCTGTTGCCGCACGCGCCACGACACTGACGCTGTCCCCATCGCTCAGCGCAGTCGATTTTCAATACAACCCCCCGGAACCGGCGCCCTTGCCGGTAAACGTCACCGTTACCGCCAGCGATGGAAGTTCGCCGGCTCTTACCGTGGCCGTGACGCCCGGCACCGGCACCCCCGCCACGCTCTTTCCCAACCCGGTGGTCAGCGGCGACACGCTCCAGGTCTATTTCAACAATGCCACATTCGATTCGCTGGGCCCCGGCATATATAACGCGACCATCACCGTGAGCGCGTCCGGTTTCGCCAACTTGACCATCCCGGTCACGTTGAGTATCGGCGGCGCCCTATCGATCCTCCCTTCGCCCACGACGCTAACCTTCAACGCATCCGGCCCGACCGTCCAAACCATCGAGCTCTCAGGCAACGGCGGCGCTTCGATCAGCTTCTCGCTAGTCTCGAGCACAAACGCGGGCGGAAACTGGTTGAGCGCGACGGCCAACGCGAGCTTTACTCCGGCAACTCTCACCGTCACGATTAATCCTCTCAACGTGTCTGGCGGAACATATACGGGCAGCGTCAGGGTCACTCCCACATCCGGCAGTACTCTGACAATTCCCGTAACGCTCCAGGTGGGCCCGACTACCCTGGCCGCCAGCCCCGCTTCTCTCACATTCGGCTATACGGTAGGCGGAACCGCGCCTCCGCTGCAGGTGGTGCAACTCACCAGCCCGCTTTCGAACGACACTTATACTGCGCAAGCGACGAGCACCGGAAACTGGCTCCTGGTGAATGGGGTGACAACCAAGATAACCGGCGCGATCCCCGCCACTCTGGGTGTGACGATTAACCCGGCGGGTTTGACGGCTGGCACCTACCAGGGCACCATCGCCGTGACCGACGCGGACAGCAGCACGCAGAGTGTCGCGGTCACGCTGGTTGTGAGTGGTGTGTCGAATGTCGCCAATCCGGGTTCCTTAGTGTTTGTGGCTCAAGCCGCGGGAGCACCTCCCGCGACGCAGATTGTGTTGGTGAACGGTTCCGCGAACGCGTCGTACACGGCCACGGTCACCGGAGCATGGCTTTCCATTTCGTCAGCCGGCGGCTCAGCTCCCGCCCAATTGACCGTTACCGCCAATCCCAAGGGACTGGCGGCAGGCACGTACCCCGGCAGCGTGGTGATCAATCTGGACACGCACATACAGAACATTTCGGTTACGTTAATCGTATCCGCGAACCCGGTGCTCACCACTACTCCCGGCGGGTTCATTTTTAACTACCTCGGCGGCAATGGGCTTCCGTCGCCGGAGCCTCTCGACGTTGGTGTCAGCAGCGGCCCGAACCAATCGTTTACCGTCGCCTCCGGAGTGCCGGCCTGGCTGCAGCTCGGTTCGATAAGCTCCAGCTTTGAGATGCCCGCCAGCCTCAGCGTTGGCTTGGCTCCGCAAACCCTGCCAACCGGCACCTACGTGGCGGATATCATCCTGACTCCGGCGGGGGCGGGCGGGGTTCCGGTCGTGGTGCCGGTCTTGTTGACGGTCGAGAGCGCGACACCGGTGGTCCCCAATGTCACCTCGCTTAGTTTCAGCGCTGGTGCGGGCGGCGCCCCGCAGAGCCAGACGGTCGAAGTCACGGCGGCCTCGCCCACTTCATTCACCGCCAGCGCTAACAGCAGCGGGAACTGGCTCTCCGTCTCCCCCACCAGCGGCAACGCCAACGCCACCAACACACCGCTCACGGTCACTGCCGACGCCACCAAGTTAGCCGCGGGAACCTATCAGGGCGCCGTTGATTTGATCACTGCCGGCGGCGTGACCACGCAGATTTCGGTCACGTTCACGGTAGGCGGCGGCGGTGTTCCGGTCACCATCAGCCCATCCACGCTGGCCTTCGCATATACACAGAATGGAGCGCTTCCGGCCGCGCAGAGCCTGCAGATCACCGGCTCGCAGAGCTTCACGGCGAGCGCCGGCACGAGCACCGGCGGCGCGTGGCTGGCGGTGACTCCGGCGTCGGGAACGGGGAACGTCAGCTTAAGCGTTTCCGTCAATCCGGCGGGCCTCGCTCCCGGCGCGTATAACGGGAGCATTACAGTAACTCCCACGGGTGGCGTGGCGCAAACCGTGGCCGTGACGCTGACTGTCTCCGCCGCGGCATCCCTGGCCGCCACGCCGAATCCGCTGGCGTTCGCATACACTACCGGTAATCCGCCTCCCGCGGCGCAAACCGTGTCGGTCACTTCCACGGGGCAGGCAGTTACATTTGCGGCCACCGCTTCGAGCAGTGGATGGCTATCGGTCACACAGAGCGCCGCTACTACGCCCGCCATCCTTTCGGTATCGGTGAATCCCGCCAACCTGGGAGCCGGTCCGTATAACGGCTCGATCGTTTTGAGCGGCGGTTCCGGAGTTCAGCAACTGAACATTAATGTCACTCTTACGGTGATCGCTCCGCTGCCGGTTATCGACGCCGTGGTAAGCGCGGCCAGTTACCTGCAAGGCGGCATTTCGCCGGGCGAGATCGTAACCATATTCGGTAACTCGCTCGGGCCTGTCACGGGCGTGGGGGCCACCATCGACAAAAAGGGATTCATCGAAACCACCCTCGCCACTGTACAAGTAACGTTCAATGGCTACCCCGCACCGATACTGTACGCCGGCGCCGGGCAGATCAACGCGATCGTCCCGTATGAAGTGGCCGGCGCCTCCAATGCCTCGGTTGAGTCGATCTTTGGGAGCGTACGATCCAATTCCCTGACCTTGGCCGTGGTTTCGAGCGCGCCAGGCGTGTTCAGCGCCGACGCGTCCGGCAAGGGACCCGGCGCCATCCTGGACACGAGCTATCACTTGGTGTCCGCCAGCAATCCGGTGAGCGCCGGCTCGATTATCCAGGTCTTCGCTACCGGACAAGGCCAGACTTCGCCGGGCGGCGTGGACGGGCTGATTGAGCCGTCGTCCTTGCCGTTGCCTGCCCCTCTGCTGTCCGCGGGGGCGATGATCGGTGGAGTGGCGGCGACTATTCAGTACGTCGGTGCGGCGCCCGGTTTGGTCGCGGGGGCACTGCAAGTAAACATAGTCGTCCCCCCCGGGGTGGCTTCGGGGCCGGCTCCGCTGTTTGTGTCGTTTGGCGGCATTGATAATAGTCAGACGGGGATCACGGTGGCGATCAAGTAGAATGCGCTCATGACCAACGACGACTTCCGGCGCATCGCCGTCAGTTTAGCTGTCGGGTCCAGAGACTCTCAGTCTGCAGTATCCGCCGCAAAGAGCAGGCGTCCCCAGGAGCGGGGTGAGGTGACTGGAAGATCGCCGGCAGACCGGACCGGCGACATGGCTTACAGTTTTCGCGGCCAACGGCCGGCGGCCTTTTCCGGCACGTC
>PKYZ01000742.1 GCA_003132865.1 Bryobacterales bacterium | reverse complement strand
GACCTGGTGGTGCAAGGCGCGGGGGCGGTCTCGGTGCTGCTGAACCAGGGCAAAGGCAACTTCGAGGATGGCGTGTGGACGCCGCTGCCCAGCCCCGGCTATTGCGCCGCCGGAGCCGACTTTAATGGCGACGGTAAACCGGACGTGGCCGTCAATACCGGGCAGGGCGTATCCATACTGCTGGGGACCGGGTCGGCCAAAGCCCCGTTCACGGCGGGCCAATCCTTAACCCTAAGCAATGNNTGCCTCAACCAGACGCCGTGGATGCCTACCTCAACAACGGCAATGGCACCTTCACGCTCAAGAGCTCCACGCCGGGCTCGACGGGCACGGGCGCTGTAACTCTAGCCGATTTCAACCGGGACGGGAAGCTGGATTTCGCCACCACCGGAAACTCTCTGGCGCTAGGCAATGGCGATGGCACGTTCCAAACGCCCGTGCCGCTGACTACGAACCCTCCACCATACGGATTTACCGATATCGGCGCGGGCGAGCTGAACAACGACGGCTGGCCGGACCTGGTGCTCACCAGTGGCGCGGAATTAGGGGCCGCTATTTATATTCTGCTCAACGACCGGCACGGTGGATTCACCCAGAGCAGTTTCAAGCCGTGCACGAAAGTGTTCACCTTAGGATGCGACCCAGCCGAGGTTCATTTAGCCGATGTGAACGGCGATGGAAACCTGGATCTGGTCGTCGGGCAGGTGTTGAACGGCGGCGTCGTAGTATACCTAGGCGACGGCAAGGGCGGATTCACCCAAAGCCAGGCGATCACGGACGCGCTCAACGCCCCCGGCGCCGTCATGGTGGCCGACCTGAACGGCGACGGCATTCCGGATATCGGCCTGATGGAAGCGGGGACTCTCGGTATCTTTCTGGGCAACGGTAACGGCACCTTTGCGACGCCCTATTATATTGGCGCGGGGGAGAATCCCGGCAACGTGGTGGCGGTGAACCTGCACGGGCAGCCGGCCTCCGCGGGACGGCCGAACATTGTGGTCCCCGACCTTTCGGGCGGGGTTATGGTCCTCGTCAATACAAGCAAATAGCTATGCCATACCTGGTGAATGGGCAGCCCGTGCCGGAGGAGTGGATTCGCGAGGAAGAGCAGCGCCTCACCCGCGACCTCCGTTTTCAGACCATCGCCGATGAAGCCGAGCGGGCGCGGCAATTGCGCGTGGCCGCGGAGCACTCGGCAATCGACCGCATGCTGGTGGAGCTGGGGGCGGCCAGTGATCGCGGCCTGTCGATACGCAGGCGGTCGAGCAGGAAGTCGAACGGCAGAAACAAGCCTCCAACGGCCGCGGCTCGGTCGACAAAGGGGCGCTGCGGCAGTCGATTCGAGCGGCAGTTCCGCCTGCAGCGTACATGTGCGGAGATGATGGCCGGAGCGCCCCCGGCGGAGCCACACAAGGTGGAAGCTTTCTATCAGGCGAACCGGGAGAACTTTCGCAACCCGGGGTTATTTCGGGCGGCCCACATTGTAAGGCACGTCGGCCGGGGGCGCAGTGCGGAGGAAGCGCGGGTGGTGATCGAGGCGGCGCTGGCAGAGTTGGAGCGCGGGCTGCCGTTTGCTGAAGTGGCCGAGCGCTATTCCGATTGCAAGGGAAACGGTGGCGAGTTCGGGCAAATTCGCCCCCGGCCAAATGGTCCAGCAGTTCGAGGACGCGATCCGGGCGCTCGAACCGGGCCAGCGCACCGGTATCTTCACTACGCCCTTCGGCTTCCACATCGCCGAGCTACGCGCCAGGACGCCTGCCGGCCCGGCCAGCTTTGAGGAAGTCCGCGCGGGTATCGAGCGCGTGCTGACGGTGCAGAACCGGCACGTGTTCTTCCTCCGTCGGGTGGCGGAGTTCCGCGACACCGCGGATATCCGTTGGGAACCCGCGACGGCGGCCGCCGGCGCGTGAGTGGCCCATGGGCTGCGGCCCCAACGGGTTATGAAAAAGCCGCCCTAGCCCCTGCTAGAATGTGAGAAGCCGGTTATGACCGTCGACTCCATCAAAGGTTCCCTGCGCGAGAAGGGCGTGCGCCTCACCCGCCAGCGGCAGATCCTGCTCGAACTGATCGACCAGACCGGACAGCATCTGGATGCCGAGCGGTTGTTCCAACTGGCCCAGGAAAAAGATCCCAAGCTAAACCGCGTCACGGTCTACCGTACGCTGAAAATGCTCAAGGCTGGCGGCTTGGTGGATGAGTTGGACCTCATGCACCACTCGGGCGACCAGCACTACTACGAAACCCGGCTGAAGCAAGAGCACGCGCACGTCATCTGCCTGCGCTGCGGCAAAGTGGAGGAGTTTTTCGGCGAACCCCTGCAACGGCTGCGCAAGCAGATCGAAAGCCACTTCGGATTTCAAATCCTGCTGGCGCGCACCGAGGTCGGCGGATATTGCGCCCATTGCCAGTCGTTGCGCGCGCTGGAACTGGACAGGGCGCGGCAGCACGGGCTTCCGGACGCGCCGTTGGCGAGCGGGGTGCCCCCTGGGCCGGGCGCGCCGCATCGGCGCCGCGCCAAGCGCACCGCGTGATGGACACGGCCACGGCGGAGGTCGCGCCTTCGGCCTCCGTAATCGTCATCGATCCCAGCGGCCACCGCTCCCGCGTGGATCTCGCGCCGCTGCCTTTCAAAATCGGCCGCCAGGCCGACAATGACTTGATCCTGCGCGACAGCCGCGCCTCGCGCGTGCACGCCCGGATCGTGCGGGAGGGCCGCGAATACACGATTGAAGACGCCGGCAGCCGGCATGGCGTCTATGTCAACGGCAAGCGCGTGGAAAGCCATGCGCTGCGCAACTCCGACCGCATCGAGTTCGGCTTTCCAGATTCCTACCAGCTCATCTTCGCCATGGAGGGCGCCGAGCTGAACCGGCTGATCGACCAATTCGGCGCGCACGAGAAATCCGGACCCATCGGCGGCGCGCCGGGCGCCGGCGCCAACCTGGCCAAGCTGCGCGCCATTCTGGATGTGGCGCGTACCCTGCAAACCGGCTTATCTCTCCAGGACGTGCTCAATTCCGTGGTGGATGCGGCGCTGGCCATCACCGGCGCCGAACGCGGCTTCCTGTTACTGCGCACCAGCGGCGACCTGGAGACCCGCGTGGCCCGTAATCGCCAGGGCGCGACGCTCCCGGCCAGCGACCTGCGTGTTCCCCGGCGCGTCATCAAACGCGCCCTCGAGCAGCGCCGCGACCTGTTCTCCATGAACTTCGATCCGCAGGGCACCGGCGAATTCCAGCCGGAGCGCAGCGTAGTTGACCTTGAACTGCGCAGCGTCATATCCGTGCCGCTGGTGCGCATCGGCAAGTTGCGCGGCGATGCGACCAACGTGCTCTCCACGGCCGAGGAGACAGCCGGCGTGCTCTACATGGATTCCCGCCTGGACACCGCCGACCTGGCGGGCGGCAATCGCGAACTGCTGCAAACCCTGGCCATCGAAGCCTCCACCATTCTGGAGAATGCCCGCCTGCTCGAGGAAGAACGCATCAAGCAGAAGATCGAGGAGGAGCTGGACGTGGCGCGCACCATTCAGCAGAGCCTGCTGCCGCGCAGCCTGCCCGCCGATGGCTGGTTCCGCGCCTGCGGCAGCAGCGTGGCTTCGCACCAGGTGGGCGGCGATTATTACGATGTGATCCCTTCCGGCCCGCAAGCCTGGACGGCCGTGGTTGCCGATGTCTCCGGCAAGGGGGTCAGCTCCGCGCTGCTGGCCGCGTTGTTGCAAGGCGCCTTCCTGGCGGTGAGCCATGACGATGCCGCCCTGCACAAGCGCCTCGAACGCATCAACGTGTTCTTGAATGAGCGCACCGCGGGTGAGAAATACGCCACGGTTTTCTATTGCCTGCTGGAGCGCGCCGGCCTGCTGCATTATGTGAATGCCGGCCATTGCCCGCCGCTCATCGTGCGGCAGGCGGGCGGCATCGAGTCGCTGGCCGCGACCGCCATGCCGGTGGGGCTCATCGAGTCCGCGGAGTTCGAGGTCAGCGAAACCGCGATGGCTTCCGGCGATAAGATCGTGATCTACACCGACGGAGTCACCGAAGCGCAGAACCTGCAAGGCGAATTTTTCGGCCGGCAGAGGCTCCGCCAGGTGGTCGCGGAGCATCATGCGGACTCTTGCCAAGGCTTGCACGAGGCGGTCCAAAGCGCCGTCGCCGCTTTTACCGAAAGCGCCTCGCAGGCCGACGATATCACGCTGGTGGTGATCGAGTATCGCGGGGAGTATTGAGACACAATCGCTGAAAGTAACTGTGTCATCTTGTGGGGCAGGACTCCAGGCCTGCGGCCGACGTCCACGTCGGCTTGCGTGAGGTTAGATAGATAGGCTTATTCCGTCGCGCGAAGAGCGGGTCCTGGAGGACCCGCGCAGACCTGGAGTCTGCTCCACAATTGCCTGCCCACTGTGGCCACCGGAAAGGATTTGGCGAGCCCGCGCCTCTGCCTTCTCCTCCGGCGACAACCCCTGCACTCTTTATGGCGCCCGGGTTACTCGGGTTGCGGCACTACAAGATCGACCGCACCGTCCCGCCATCCACGTGCAATGCCGCTCCGTTGGTCGCCGACGACAGCGGGCTCGCCGCAAAGACCACCAACGCCGCTACCTCGTCCGGCGTGGCGAAGCGCTGAATGATGGAGCTTGGGCGGATGGTCCGGAAGAACTCCTTCTCGAAATCCGCGGTTGTGATCTGCCTTGTCTTTGCGATGTCCTCGACGAACTTCTCCACACCTTCCGAGCGCGTAGGGCCCGCGAGAATCGAGTTCACAGTCACGCCCGTGCCGGATGTCGTCTCGGCCAGACCGCGCGACAGGGCCAACTGCATGGTCTTAGTCACGCCGTAGTGGACCATTTCCACGGGAATGTTCACCGCCGATTCGCTGGAAATGAAAATGATACGCCCCCATCCGGCGGCCTTCATCTTCGGCAGAAAGTGGCGGCTGAGACGCACGCCGCTCATGAAATTGGTTTCGATGATGGCGTGCCAATCGGCGTCGGTGATCTGCTCGAAAGGCTTGGCTTCGTACGTGCCGAGATTGTTGACGAGGATCTCCAAATTCGGGAACCGTTCGTAAGCGGCGAGCGATTCTTCGGCGCGCGAAAGATCCGCGACGAAGCCATCGAGCCGCGCGCCGGGGTGGTCGCGCCGGATGGCTTTGAGGGCCGTGGCCACGCGCGCGTCAGTGCGCCCATTCACCACCACCCGCGCGCCCTCCGCGGCGAGTCCCTTGGCAATGGCGAAGCCGATACCGGCAGTGGAGCCGGTCACCAGGGCGAGTTTGCCTTCCAGTTGGAGGTTCATAGCGTTTCATAGCAGTGGCAGCGGCTGTCCCCATCGGCCCGCGAATACAAACTGATTCAACGTCCGGCGCGGCTTGCGGCGCTGATTCCGCTTCCGCAGTTCTTCCGGCGCGCCCTGCTCGTCGCCCGGATAGCCCAAACCGATAGCCGCCACTGCCTCGTGCGACTGCGGAATGCCATACAACTCGCGCGCCTTGGCCGCATCGAAGCCGGCCATGCCGTGCGCCAGAACTCCCAGCGCGGCCGCCTGCAGCATCAGGAAACCGGTGGCGATTCCGGTGTCGTGAAAGGCGTGCCGGTTGGCATTGCCGTCGTGGTCGAATTGCAGTTTGGCTACCGAGATCATCAATACGGGGACGTGCTGCGCCCAGGCGACATTGCCGGGGACCAGGCAGCTCAGCATGCGTGCGAATTCCTCCGGCTCCTCTTTGCGCGCCACCAGGAAACTCCAGGGTTGCGCGTTGTAGCTGGAGGGCGCCCAGCGCGCCGCTTCCAAGATGCTGAGAAGCTTCTCCGTCTCCACCGGTTGCGGCGAGTAGACAGCCGGACTCCAGCGGCTGCGGATCACATCCAGCACGGGATGTTCGATTTCCATGTGTTGCGTAACGGTATCTGCCATCTACCGTTTCGATGCGCGTAACAGGTCGCCGGATGCTGGTTATGGCAACGTCAAGACGCTCACCGCAAGTCCGCTCAACGTCACAGAACCTTGTACGGCTGCAGATGCCGGCGGGCCGCCCGCGGTAACTTGCTCGACATATTCCCACGTGCCCGCTTCCGGAAGAGCCACGGTCATCGGCCGGTCGCGCTTGCTAACGAGCAGCACCTCGCGCTTCCCCGCGCGCGTGCGGAACGCTTGTGCGTAAATATACGGATTGGAGATGGACGTTTCGATTAGCTTGTCGCCCGGCCCGAAATGCTTGTGGAGCAACTCCAGCACGCGGAAGCGCGCATTGGGCGCGCCGGTCGACCAATCCACCATCGTGACGCTCGGGAATTGCGTCGGATAGCCGACTAATTGCGATTCGCCGGCTACCTCGATGCCCAGCGACGCGAGGTTGCCGAAGACATACGCATAAGTCGCACCCGCCAGGTGCCAATAGGAATTCGGGATGGGGGCCGGCGCGCGGCCGGGCTCGCCCGGATCGCCGGGCAGAATGGCGCCGATTTCATTTATGGTGGTGCGCGTCGCGGGCGACAGGCGCTGCCGTATCCCTTCGATGTAACGCACTACATCCAGAAAATGATCGGCCTGGGTGAAGAAGGTGTACTGTTGCACTTCCGGTGGCTGGTCCGCCGTGGGAGCCGCGTAGAAGTGGTACGAGATCATGTCCAGCGGAATGCCCGGCTGGTGGTTCTTCGGATTCAGGAAATACTCGAACATGCGGGGGGCGCGCCCCGGTTCGGCCAGCGCCAGACCCACGAACTTCATCCGCGGGGCTACCTTCCGGATGGCCGCCACCACGGCATCATACCGTTCCGTGTATTGTTCCGGCGTCATGTTGTGCTCGAAATCGACTTCATTGAGCACTTCCCAGTAGTCGATCTTGAAATGATGGCCGGACTCGTGCCGCTTGCCCAATTCGTCGGTGAACCCACCGAGCGTGTACCAACTCACCAGCCGCGCGTAATAGTCGCCCAGTTCCCGCATGGTGGGATCGCGCAGTTCAGTCCCTTGGGTGTACTTCCAAACCGGCTGATCGGGATCGTCCGGATACTCGACCGGCTGGGGCGTCTTGAACATCCAGGCGGGAATCGTGCTGAAGTTCATGATCGTGGGATGCCCCTCGGTGGCATTCAGAAAGTCCACGGTCATGGGGTCGATCAGGGAGAAATCCCAGTAGGTTTGCTCAGCGTCCGGGGCGCGCAGTTCGGCCACGGCCAGTTTGGGATAAGGCAGCCAGGGCACGTAGCGCACGTAGTCTGCGCCCAGGCGCTTCAACTCTTCATAAACGCGGCCGCTAATCTGCGATCCGCGGCGCAGCGGCGGATTGACAACCACCTGCAGCGTGGGCACGGTCTGCGATTCGCGCGTTACCTTGTTCCAATCGATCTTCAGGTTAGCGGCCTGATCGTCGGCGGACCAGGCGCTGGCGGCGGCGAGCCCGGCAAGCAGGCACACCACGAAAACGCTTTTCATGATGTACCCAGTGTATCTAGCCGCCCGTGGTGTGCAAAACGAACGTGGCGGTAACCGGCTTGCCCTGGGCAGCCGGAGCCAGCGAGCCGACGATCCAAACACTGCCCGGCGCGGTCACCACTCCACTGTAAAGAATGTCGTCCAGAAAGTCGCCGGGCTTGGGACTCGGGCACGGAGCCAGGCTCCATCTCGTACCGTCCCAGTGCAGCAATAGCGTGATCTGATTCTCAGAGCCGCTGGCGGCGAAATACGAGCCAAAGGCCCAGATATCGGTCGATGAGACAGCCGTCGCACCCAACAGCCGGTTGGATTGATACTGGCTGTTCGGCCCTACGTTCGGGCTGGCAACAACGCTCCAACCGGTGCCATCGTAGTGCAATATGAGCGTCTTCGTAGGTACGTCATATTGGCCAGGCGGCGGCTTCTGGCTGGCCGTTGAGTAGCCCACGGCCCACACGTCGTTAGGCGCGAGGGCCAGCACCCCACCCAGGCTATTCGGGCCGGAACCGACGTTGGGAGTCCGCACGAGCGTCCAACTGGTGCCATCGTAATGCTCGGAGAACGTCACAAAGTTCAAGCCCGAGTAGCCCACCGCCCAGATATCGTTGGAAGCGTCGGCCGAAACCGCCCGGAAAAACCCATAGAACGGACCAGTGTGAGCGGTCCAGGCAGTGCCGTCCCAATGCTCAAAAAGAGCGTAGAGCGTCTGGTTATTCACCAGCAGCGCACCCACCGCCCAGATGTCGGTGGCGGAGACGCCCGTCATGCCGTAGATCTCGGGTTGATCGCCGGAGCTGAAGGTGGGCCCTGGAAATACCCTCCACGCGGTGCCATCCCAGCGTTCGATCACCTGGCCCGGAGTCGCCGTCCCGATGCCCACGATTCCGGCGGCCCAGGCTTCGGTGGGCGAAATGTCCACCACTCCGTCGAGGTAACTGGTGTTGTCGCCATTGATCATCGGCGCAGGGAAAGCCGTCCAGCTTGTGCCGTCGAAATGGATGGTTGTCTGGCCCACGGCCCAGATGTCGGAGGGCGACGAAGCCGAGACGGCTTGCAGAGCATTATTGGTCGTTCCGTGATGGCCGTTGGGAGTAGGCACGACGGTGAAGATGGATTGCGCGTGCGTCAGCGCAGGCGCTCCTATCAGCGCCAGGACCACGACTGAGTATCTTACATGCATAGCTCCTCTAAGTATAAGTCTGGTTTGGCGGTGCGCCTGGGGCCGATCTGTGAAAGATTTGTAAACAAATCGTGTGGGCGTTCATCGGAAGACCCCGGTGTGTCCCAGCGAGTACCGGCCTGGCTGCGGGTAAACGCATAGCCCGTGTGGACCTTTGCCTACGCGGATGCGCGCCAGCAGATGGCCATCGCCTGTGTCGATGGCGTACACTTCCTTGCTGTAACGGCCGGAGAGCCAGAGCACCTTGCCATCCGCGGAGACGCCTCCCATATCGGGTGTGCCGTGGGGGATTTCCCACTTATAAACTACTTTGCGTGTGGTGAAGTCGATCACCGATATGCTGCCTTCTTCGCGGTTGGAAACATACAGCACCTTGGAATCGCGGCTGGCGTAGAGGCCGTGCGCGCCCTTGCCGGTCGGCAGGAATCCGAGGACGCGCAATTGCGCGCCGTCGATGAGATGGACGCCATTGGCCTGCATATCGGCGACATAGAACACGGCGCCGTCCGGCGATAGCTTGACGTCCTGAGGCATGCCGCCGCCGGGCAGGCCGAGAGATCCAACCACACTCTGGGCTTCCACATCCACCTTCACCACCGCGCCGCTGAATTCGCAACTGGCGATCAGGTAGCGTCCGTCGGCGGAAAAGTCCATGTGATCCACGCCGCGGCAAGGCACTGGAACGGACTTCACCAAGCGCATGGTCTGGGCGTCCCGGAAATCCAGTTGATGGATGCGCTCAGCCACCACGATGGCGTACTTACCATCGGGCGTGTAATACATGTTATACGGATCTTTTACCTTGATGGTTTTGCCCTTCTTGCCGGTTGCGGGGTCGATGTGCGTGAGACTGTCGCCCAAGTCACACAGGACCCAGAGTGTCTTTAGATCGTAAGATGGAGTAACATGCTGGGGCTGCCGACCCACGCGAAAGTGCCGGATGATACGGTAAGTCTTCGGATCGACGATATCCACGCTGTTACTGCCGCTGTTCGGCACATAGACCAGCGATGGAAACTTACGAACCACGGGACTGAGATCGCCGGCCGCGTCGGCAGAGTAGATATCGCGCTTATCCAGGACAGGCGGCATGCCCGGCAGCGGATCCGCGGGTGGGCCAGCGGCGGATAAGACGAAGAGCGTCGCGATGGCACTACAAAAGAGTATCGAAGATTTCATGGAGATATGGGTGTGGATCAAACCGGGCACAACGCTTTCGAAATCGCTTCGGCCGCCTGCTTTCCCATGCGGACGCAATCCGGTATGCCGATGCCCGTATAGGCATTGCCGGCCAGTTGAAAGCCGGGAATGGCGGCGGTCCGCGCTTCGATTTCGGCGAGCCGTGCTGGGTGACCGACCGTGTACTGCGCCATGGAGCGGGGCCAGCGGAAGATGCGCGAGAAGGCTGGCGCCGCGCGTAATCCGACAATGCGGTGCAACTCGTTCACGACCGTGGCGATAATGGCGTCGTCGTTTTCCGAGAGAATCGCGCCATCATCCATGCCGCCGAGAAAGCAGCGCAGCAGGGTCGTCCTGCTGGGCACGCGGTGCGAGAACTTGGTGCCCACCCAGGTGCAGGCCACCAGACGGCGGCGTTCGCGCTTGGGGACCAAAAAGCCGAAGCCATCGAGAGGCTTCGGAAAAGCGCTGTTGGGGAAGCCGAGCGCAACGGTCATCGATGAGCTGTAGGGGACGCTGCCGAGCAAGTCCGCGAGGCGGCCGTCGAGACTGCTGGCGAGCGGGGCGGCGTTGTGCGCTTCGCACGCCAGCACCAGTTGCGCGCATTCGAGCGAGCCGCCTTCCAGCTTGATGCGGAAGCCGCCGCCGGTCCGTTCGACCGCTTCGGCGCGCCGGTGCAGGATGGTTGCGTGGCCTTCCAGCCGCTCGGTCAACGCCGAGACCAACTGGCCCAATCCGCTCTTGAGGGTGCGAAACAGCGGCAGGCGCTTGGCTTGGGCCTTATTGGCTTTCAACTCGGCTAGCACGCCTTTGGTGAGGCTTCCATATTTGGCTTCCAGCTCGACAAACCGCGGCAGCACGCTCGAGATGCTGAGCGCGCTGGGGCTGCCGCCGTAGATGCCCGAGAGCAGCGGCTCGGCGAGATAGTCCACGGCTTCGGCGCCGTAATGCGACGTGACGAAGTCCGCCACGGATTGATCTTCCGGATGGCGGCCCGGCGGGTGGAAGAGCTCCATCCCCATGCGGAGCTTGGTGGGCCAGCTCAGCAGCCGGGTGGTAAGCAGCGGGGCCAGCTTGGTGGGCACCATAAGCTGCAGACCGTCCGGCAGCGGCACCAGCCGGCCACCCTTCCAAACGTAGGTGACGCGCAAGTGATCGTTCGAGCCGATGACTTCGTCCGCCAGTCCCAGTTCGCGGATCAGTTCCATGGCAGCCGGCTTCATGGAGAGGAAGCTATCGGGGCCGGCCTCGATCACGCATCCTTCGACATGCTCGGTTTGAATCACGCCGCCGAGCCGCAGGCGCGCTTCGATGAGGGTGGAGGGAATGCCGGCCTGGGCCAGGTAATACGCGGTGGAGAGGCCGGAGATGCCGCCTCCGACGATAGCGACGGGTGCATCCATTAAACTTGATTATCGCAAGACCGACGCGCGAAGGGGTTACCACCGGGCTGTTGATGCAGATAAAAGAGTTAGCGATTCGATTTGGGTTCGTTCGGTAATTCTTCTGTTGGGTGAGCGAGAGATGTAACGTCAAGTAACGTATATTCGGATGTCAAAGAACGACCGCCCACGCCGAGATGGCGGCAAGTTCCATCGGGATGAGGGTAGCACAGCCGCAGCAGAAGTTCGAGGCAACCCAGCGCCATCTGTTAGCGTTTTCAATACGTTATAGGGATTTTGAGACGTGTCATCGGGGCTTGAAAGATTGTCTTGATGGCCCCCCTTGATAGACGTAGTATAGAGAGTACCTGATGGAAGTACTGATGCGCCAGCGTATTCGGCCAATCGCCGTGGTCTCCGTGTCAATCGCATGCGGGCTTTGCGCGTCCGGCGTGCGGGCGGCCGATCCTCCGTCCACACCGTATTTGCGCATCGAGACGGGGATGCACACGGCCCCAGTTTGGCGGATCGACACGGATGCTGCCGGACGCTTCGGTGGCCTGGTCGGCAGATGGGCGGACGCTTTATGCAGGCGGCGGCAATTATTCGCATAGCTCCGACATGGGACCAATATTCTCCTGGCTGGATCGGGGGCGTAAGATCGCGGGCGCATGGCCTGCGGCCGGCAATACCGTCATGGACCTTCGAGCACTCCCCGGCGGGCGACTCGCATTTGGGGCACAGGACCCGGCTCTTGGCGTGTTCGATAGCAAGGGAAACATTCTCTGGCGGCATACCCCCGACATCCTAGATCATCGGGGCAACACACAGAAGTTCCGGGTTTCGCCGGACGGCACCATTGTGCAGTTCGGCTTCGATACCCTTGCACCGCAGGGTACTTGGGACCGCCGTCTTGCTCGCTTCGCTGTCGCAGAGCGGCAGTTCGCACTCGACCCGGCTCTGGACGCTTCGCTCAACGCGCCGCGCACGACGGGTCTTAATGTTGCCAACTGGGAGAATTCGGATAAGCCCACCCTTGATGGTCGCGGCTTGCCTCTCGATCAGTATGAAGTTTCGCGGAGCCTGGCCATCTCACAGAATGCCGACTACTTTCTCCTGGGCACGGAATGGTATCTGCGGCTTTTCGACCGGCAGGGCCGGCAGCTATGGGGGGTTGCGGCACCCGGGGCCGCCCGGGGAGTCAATCTCACCGCCGATTCCCGTTACGCCGTGGCGGCCTTCGGCGACGGCACGATCCGTTGGTACACGGCGAGCGACCTCCGCGGGGTGCTGGCGCTGTTCGTTCTTCGCGACGGCAAGCGCTGGGTTGCCTGGACTCCTGAGGGCTTCTACGACGCTTCGCTTGGTGGAGATGCGTTGATTGGTTACCACCTCAATCAAGGTCCCGAACACGAAGGCGAGTTCATCAAGGTCGATCAGGTATCCGATCTGTTCTACAGGTCGGACCTCATCGCGCAGCGGCTCAAACCGGGTGGCGCCGAGGCCGTACAGGCCGCGCGCGAGCGCATCGGCGATATCAAGAAGGTGCTCGCCGGCGGTCTGCCGCCCGATCTCGAGTTGCTGTCGCCCGCCGAGAGCGACACGGACACAGATTTCGTGTTGCGAGTGCGCGTGAAGAACGGCGGCGGCGGCGGCGGACGCGTGGTGTATCGCATTGACGGCGCGGAGATCCAGGGGCGAGCCGTGGGTATTGACGTACCGGGCGGCGAACTGGCCCAGGCGCTCCCTGTCGCTCCCGGCCGGCACCAGGTTTCGGCGACCGTATACAATGGCCGCAATCAGCTCGAGTCCCGCTCTGTTTCGGCGTGGGTGAACGTCAAAGGGGGCGAGGAGGGCTCGAATCTGTTCGTGGTGGCTGCGGGTGTGACGAAGTATCGCGACCATTCGCTGACGGAAGGCGTTAAATTTGCCGCGGCGGATGCCCAAGCCGTGGCGGCCAGTCTTAAGGAGAAGGGCGCCGGGCTTTTTGGCGAAGTGACGGTCTACGCGCTGCCGGACAGCCAGGCGACGCGAGACAACATCATGAAGACCGTAGGCCTGGCTGCGGCCAAAATGAAGCCCACCGACGTGTTCGTGCTCTATCTCGCGGGTCACGGCCAAGTGCAGGACGGGCAATACTACTTCATACCCTGGGAGGTGCGCTCTACAAGCTTGGATGCGTTGCTCCAGCAGAGCCTCGACCAGGAAGCCCTGCGAAAGTTGCTGGAGCAGATTCCCGCCCACAAGACGCTGCTCCTGTTGGATACCTGCGGTTCGGGCGCCTACGTTTCGGGGCGCGGCCTGGGCGAAAAAGCCGCGGTCGGCAGGCTGGCCAAAATCACAGGCCGGGCTGTGATGGCAGCCTCCGCCACGGACCAGATGGCGCTCGAAGGGTACCAACATCACGGCGTGTTCACTTACGCGTTGCTGGAAGGGCTCTCGAAGGCGGCCGACGATCAAGGGCAGATCCAGGTGAGCAGGCTCGCCGACTTCATCGGGAGCCTGGTCCCTGAGATCACCAAGAAGCAATGGGGCTACGAGCAGACCCCCACACTCGAAATCAGGGGACAGACATTTCCCATTGCCCGGAAGCCGGCGCACTGATCCATGGAGAGCGCCACCCAGGGACCGCTCCAAGTCTTTATCTCCTACGCTCACGAGGACGAGGAACTGCGTCAGGAGTTTGTCAAGCACCTGAGCCAACTCAAGAGGGACGGGCTGATTCAGGATTGGCATGACCGCGAGATCACCGCCGGCTCGGAATGGGCCGGGCAGATTGACGAGCACCTGAACTCGGCGAATATTATCGTGCTGCTGGTCAGCCCGGATTTCGTGGCATCCAGGTATTGCTACGACATCGAGATGAAGCGCGCGCTGGAACGGCATGCCGCGGGTGAAGCACGCGTGGTGCCGGTGATCCTGAGACCGTCGGACTGGGAGACATCACCGTTTGCGAAGCTCAACGCCCTTCCCAAGGAAGCTAAGCCGGTGGTGGACTGGCCGACGCATGATCCCAAGTTGCATGACCACGCCTTTCTGAACGTGGTTGAGGGATTGCGGCGGGTTGCGCAGGAGTGGCGAGAGCCGGAGCATCGCGGTGGGGCTCCGGCGCCACCTCCGCTTGTCGAACGGCCCGTGGTGCGCAAGATTCGGCTGTGGCGGTTGGCCGTCGCAGGCGGCTTGATGGTGCTGATGATTGCCGCCGGGTGGTTCTGGTGGGCCTGGCGACAACGCCGCGAGCAAGAGCGGCAGTATGTGGCGCAAGGCGACGCGAGCTTGAAGGTGGGCCGTTACGAGCAGGCTCGCGCACCTTACCAGCAGGCGCTTCGCTTGAACCCCGGCAATGCGGCGGCGAGCTTTGGCCTCGATATATTGGACCTCGCCAAGCTCAAGCCCGATCCTGTGGCCTTCGAACAACGGCTGAACCAGTTGCTCAAGGAAGCGCCCAAAGACCCGTACCTGAAGGTCCTCGAGGGCGACTATCTCGCCGGCCTGGGCCGGCTGGACGACGCGATGAGCCGGTATAAGGAGGCCGCCAAGCTGGATCAGGGTTTGGCGGAGGCATACTTCCGGATGGGCGTGCTATACGACCAGCGACGCGACATTGCGCACGCCCTGACGATGTACAAGCGGGCTGTCGAACTGGCGCCGTCGTCACCTCAATACGCTTGTAACCTGGCGGATCAGTATTTCAAGCACGGTGAATACACGGAGGGCATCCGCGTCTACGGGGGCATCCGGGAGTTCCCGCTGGCTGCGCTCGAGAGCGCGAAGATCTACCGCCTGTTGGGCGACCTCAAGGCCGCCAACGACCTGGAGCGCGTCGCCATCGGGTGGATGGGTGAGCCTGCCGTGGCAAAGTCGCCGGAGAGCCGGTTGCCATGGTCGATCGAGTCTGGGGGCGCCCAGCCCGTCAGTCTCTCCACTGGAGGCGCGCAGCTCTGCTATGCGCATCTGGAATTCTCCGCCACGTTGTATTTGGACGGCGACGAGGCTCATGCCAGGGAGCAGTCAGAGCGGGCGGCGCGAGATTGCGGCGCGCGGTTGGGCGCGGTCAAGGCGACCGTCCGGTGGGAACTGGAGCGCGTCGCCCAGGAGCAAGGCGATCTGGCCGGTCGGGCCACAACGTACAGCCGGAGGTTTCTGACGGAGTAGAGGCTCACACTACTCAGTCATTCCACCTTCAGAGCCGTTTTGCGAGGAAGATTCAATTCATGGAGAGGAAGCCATCGGGGCCGCCCTCGATCACGCACCCTTCGACGTTTTCGCTTTGAATGACGCCGCCGCCGAGCCGCGGGCGCGCTTCGATGAGGGTGGAGGGAATGCCGGCCTGGGCCAGGTAATACGCGGTGGACAGGCCGGAGATGCCGCCTCCGACGATAGCGACGGGTGCATCCATTAAACTTGATTATCGCAAGTGTGGGGGTAGCTTTCAGCGGTCAGCTTTCAGCTTTCAGCCCGCGCGCCCGGTGCTGGACCGGCCGCGCCCAATTCCTGCTATTGTAAATAAAGGAGTTAGCTGGCAGAATTGGGTTCGTTCGGTAATTCTTCCGTACGTGGGGCGGGCGGTAACGTCGAGCGGTAACCTTAATATTCGGATTTCAAAGACCGGCCGTGCGCGCTTAAACGGCGCCATTTCTTTCGAGACGACAGTAGCACGGTGGCGGCGGAAGTTCGGGACAACCCGGCGCCGTCTAATTGCGTTTTCAATCGGTTAGGGGCAGTTTGAGACGCGTGATCGAAAATCGGCCAAAGGTGTCTTGGAGGGCCTTGGCGTCTGCGAGGGATTCACTTGTTGGCAATTGGGAAATGGCGGCGATGATTGGGGAATCATCGTCTCATACGGTCAGTGTTTATCCCGCGCAAAGACGCCAAGCCCCGCCAAGAACGCCAAGAACGCGCACATGTTCCGGCAAGTCTTCAGATTCGGGTGCCATGCCGTTCCCCCTCCGCCGTAGACGCCCGGCCCGCTAGCCACCGCATTACGCAGAAGGAGCAGCCTGCGCCGCAGCCCGCTTCTTCTCATACGCATCGTACTGCGCCCGATACGTTGATATCCAGCAGTTCGCCCATGAAGGCGGTTTCAAACTCGATGAGCTGCAAGAAATGCGCCGAGGTGTTCCTCATCCACCTTCTGCAACGTGACCGTGCAATTCGGGCGGCCGGCCTCGATCATGGCGGCGGCGATGGCGCGGCGCTCGGCGTCGATCAGCTTGGCGAGCGATTGGCCGGCCAGGGCGTCCACCGGGTTGCCCAGCGTCGAGACCAGCGTCATGACGAAAATCAGGGGGAAGATGAACACGCTGAGGCTTTCCGTTTTGTAGCGCCAATAGACGAACAGGAACAGCGTGGTGATGAGGAAGGCGCACATCGAGAGCGTCTCGTAGAAGTTGCCGATGGAGACGCACTGCAGCACCGCGCCGATGGAAAGCGCCGTGAGTGAAACCCGGAAGAGGTGCTCGCGTTTGCGGACGAGAGTAAGGATGGCGTGCAGCAGGCCGAGCGAGTACGGGGCCGCGGCCACGCACAGCCAGATTGGGGCGGCGGTGGTTTCTGCCTGATGACCGTGCTGGCCTTATTGCGGGTGGTGAGGCCCGAAACCGATCCTAGCCGCCCCGGGCTGTAAGACTACGAAGGCCCGCACCGGTTGCGAAGCATGTTCGCTCACCAGCTTCAAAACTGCGTCCGCGAGCAAACTCCGCGCGGAGGCGGGAAATCGGATCAGGATCACACCGGGTGAATCCATCCACCCTGCGAATACGAGCCAGCCGAAGTCCTTGTCCTCGGGTCAGGAGTATCCGGTTTTCCGCCAGCGCAAGGTCCATCACATCTTTGTCCACGGAGCGGTGCTGGAATTCACTCACCGCGAGCACATCATGGCCGTGTGCCCGGAGAACTCGCACCGCGGCGAAATCGCAGCACTCATCCGCGAGGAAACGCATTGATTTGATTTATTGGGAACTGATCGCCAGGACGGTTTCGTGCGCGATAGTGTCGGCCGCGTAGGCCAGCGCTGCCCGAATGTCGTCTGCTACCAACCGGGGGTATACGTCCAGGAGATCTTCGATCGCAGCGCCCTCCGCGCGCTTGCGCAATAGAAGCTCCACGGGTATCCGTGTTCCGCGAATTACGGGCTTACCCTGCCTTAGCCCAAAAGGCTTAGTGGCCTGAAGCCGGTCCATTGCCGCCGCTCATCTTCCGCGAAATGAACAAGGCCATCTCCAGCGCCTGCTCGTAATTGAGTCTGGGATCCAAGCCCGATTTGTAGGCCAGTTTCAGATCGGCCTCGCGCAGCCCGCGGGCCCCGCCAATGCACTCCGTCACGTTCTCGCCGGTCAGCTCGATGTGGATGCCGCCCAGCCGGTTTCCGCAAGCCACATGAATGTCGAAGGCCTGGTCGAGCTCGCCCAGGATCTCCTCGAAGTTGCGGGTCTTGATGCCATCCGCCGTGGTGCGCGTATTGCCGTGCATGGGATCGCAGCACCAGAGCACCGTCTTGCCCGTGGCGCGCGCGGCCTCAATCAGCGGCGGCAGAAACCGGGCGATCGAGTCCGCGCCGAAGCGATGAATCAGAGTGAGGCGCCCCGGTTCGTCGTCCGGGTGCAGGATTTCAATGATTTCTTTCAGCGTGCCGGGTTGCATCCCCGGCCCGATCTTGACGCCGATCGGATTGCGGACGCCGCGGAAGAACTCCACGTGCGCGCCGCGCGGACCGGCCGTGCGCATCCCAATCCAGGGAAAATGCGTGGAAAGGTCGTACCAGCCTTCCTGCCTCGGTACGCAGCGGGTCTGCGCCTCCTCGTAAGGCAGATGCAGACCCTCGTGGCTGGTGAAGAAATCGATCCATTGCAGTTCGCCCGGATGCACGCCCATCAGGCTTTCCATGAACCGGATGGACTCGCCGATCTGCCGGGCCATGCGCTGGTACTCTTCGGCCATCGGGGAATCCTTCACCCAGTCCAGGTTCCAGTAATCCAGGCGGGCGGGGTCCACGAAACCGCGGCTCACCAGGGCGCGGATGAAGTTGAGGGTCAGCGCGGCCCGCTCGTATCCGCGCAGCATAAGCTGAGGGTCGGGCGTGCGCGCCGCCGCGGTGAACTCCGGGCCGTTGATCAGGTCGCCGCGGTAGCTCGGCAGCGTGACGCCGTTGCGTGTCTCAAACTCGTCGGACCGCGGCTTGGCGTACTGGCCGGCAAAGCGGCCTACCCGGATCACCCGCCGCTGGCCGCCCAGCGCCAGCACCAGGCTCATCTGCAGCAGGATTTTGAGCTTGTTGGCGATGGTGCCGGAGTCGCAATGATCGTAGCGCTCGGCGCAGTCGCCGCCCTGCAGCAGGAAACGCTCGCCGCGCGCGGCTTCCGCCAACTGCGTGCGCAGCGCGTGGATTTCCCAAGAGGTCACCAGCGGCGGCAGTTTCGAGATTTCATCCACCACGCGCGCAACTTCGTCAGCGCGCGGGTACTGCGGCTGCTGTTCGGCGGGCTTGCTCTTCCAGGACGTGGGCGACCACTCGGCCATTCAGCCAACAGCTTAGCAAGTTTGGCTGGCCGCCTAACTACCCTGAGCGCAATGTTGCATAAACTATTTGTTTAATTGTCGTATTGTGTCATGCCGCGATGTCACCGAGAGGCACAACGGCGACTTTTCGAGATCGCCGAGGCCCAGCAAGGCTTCTTCACGACGAAGCAGGCGAAAGCCGCCGGCTTCGCTGAGAACACCCATTCCTACCACGTGAAGGTCGGGAATTGGATTCGCGAGTATCGTGGGATTTACAGGCTCGCCCTGTTTCCGATGGCCGAACATCCCGATCTGGTGAAGTGGGCACTGTGGTCAAGGAATCGGAATGAGGCGCCCGAAGGCGTTTACAGTCACCAGACCGCTCTAAGTCTTTATGAACTCTCCGATCTCAACCCCGCTAAGCTGCACATGACCGTCCCGGCCCATTTCCGGAGGAACAGCGAGATTCCCGGGCTTCATTTATACGAGGCCCCTCCGAACCATCCTTGACTTAATCGAAGCCGATACCATTGAGCGCGGTTTTCTGCGGCAGGCACTGAGGCAAGCGCTCCATCGCGGGCTTGTCACGCGACCGGAAATCAAGCGGGTCAGGCTAGCGCCCCGGCGCAGAGAGTCTTCGAGGATCTTCTTCGGCAGGTCGCCTGATCGCCATGCCGCGCGAGTACGCAACGGCCGAGGCATTCCGCAGGGGGCTGGAAGACCGCCTCAACAAGACTGCCGGAGCGGAGCAGATTCAAGTGAATCGTCTCCGCCGCCAAGTGGCATTTGACCGCCTGCTGGCGCGGTTGTTTCGGACTGATTCAGATCCCTGGGTGAATACATAGCTTAGACTGTTCTGGCGACGACTCGTTTGTGCATTGGTGTGCTTTCTTGTGCGTGCGTCGCGGCCCCCGACCCCTGGCCCCGGCGCGCCAACCCAGAGCCCCAGCACCGCGCGGCCACCGGGTTAATATTGGATGAGCACCCAGACCCGCTATGCAACAATACGATCTGATCGTCATCGGTTCCGGCCCCGCCGGACAGCGTGCGGCCATACAGGGCGCCAAATCCGGGAAACGCGTCGCCCTGATCGAAAAGCGCGAAGTGGTCGGCGGCACGTGCATCAACTCCGGCACGATTCCCAGCAAAACCATGCGCGAGGCCGTGCTGCACCTCTCGGGATTCGAGTATCAGGGCATCTACGGCGTCAGTTACCGCGTGAAGGAAAAGATCACCATGGGGGACCTGGGGTTCCGCGTGCAGCACGTCATCAAGACCGAAACCGACATTACCCAGGCCCAGCTTTCGCGCAATGGCATTGAGGTGATCTACGGCACCGCGCGGTTTGTGGACCCCACGCATGTCCGCGTGGAAAACAGCCGCGGCGTCTCGGACTACGAAGCTGGCATCATCATCATTGGCACCGGGACGAAGCCCTCGGTGTCGCCGAAGGTGCCCTTGAACGGCCGCACGATCATTAGCAGCGACCAGATCCTCCAGATGCCGGAAATCCCCAAGATCCTGATCGTGGTCGGCGGCGGCGTGATCGGCGTCGAGTACACCTGCATGTTCGCGGCGCTGGGAGTGCGGGTGACGCTGATCGAGAAACGGCCGCGCCTGCTGGAATTCGCCGACAACGAAATCGTTGAGGCGCTGAGCTATCACCTGCGCGACAGCCGCGTGACGATGCGACTGGGCGAGGAAGTGGAGAGCGTGGAGCAGCTGGCCGACGGCACGGTGGTGGCGTTCTTCACCAGCTCGGTGATGATCTTGACGTGGACGCTGGCGCCGGGCTTGAGGCGCTCGCCGGGGTTATCGGCCTGCACCCAAATCTGCAGCGTGGTGCTGTTGGCGTCGGTGGCGGGGCTCACCACCGTGACT
>PKYZ01000624.1 GCA_003132865.1 Bryobacterales bacterium | reverse complement strand
TCCGGCTGATCGCGGCCACCAATCGCAATCTGGAAGAGGAGGCGCGCGCGGGAAGGTTTCGGCGGGATCTTTATTACCGTCTCAATGTGGTGACCTTGAAGACACCGCCTTTGCGCGAGCGCCAGTCGGATATTCCCGCCCTGGCGGCGCACTTTGCGTCGAAGTTCGGCGCGCAGTGCGGGCGGCNNAACATTCGCGAACTGGAGAACGCTCTGGAGCGCGCGGTGGTGCTCGGCTCGAGCGACATCATTCAACTGGAAGACCTGCCCGAGAGCATCCGCGAGATTGCCCGGCCCGCCGATGTGGTCCGGGCTCCGGCGTTGCAGGACGCCGTCGATCGCGCCAAACGCGAGGCTATCACGCAGTCGCTTCAGCAAGCGAAGAACGATCACGCCGCCGCGGCCAGGCTGCTCGGCGTGCATCCGAATTATCTGTATCGCCTGATGCGGAATCTGGGGATGCGGTAAGCCGCGGATTGAGTCGCCTTGTGGGGCGGCCAATCTTGGNNGCCGGCTTTCAGCCGGCTCTTCCAATTGGAGCGGTTCCACGGATTTCGGAGCGAATGAAGTCTTTAATGTCGTCAAGGCGTTTGTCGGTCGCGCTGAACCTGGCGTCCACGTAGCTCTTCAAGTCGTTGAACTTGTCGTTCAACCGGGCGTTGCTGTAGAGCACACCCAAACCGATGCCGATCGGGATCACAATTACCCGCCCCCACTCGCCGCTAAGAAAAACCCTGCATCGCCTATAATATAATCCTTGCGCCAAGGCCGGGGCCGTACTGGCCAGTACTGGCCTTCCCCCACCTCGCCTCGCCCAAACATAACTTTCCGGATTAAGAAGCGGATTGGTATATACTAACCTAAACTGTGCCGGAGAAAGATCAGGTTGAACGGGAATAACCATGGAGCGTAGGGGTTTGTTATGGTTCGCATGTGCGTTAGCGGTCGTTGTGGTAGCCCCAGCGCAGGCGCCCGCTGGTGAAATCGTGCTGCACAACTTCGCATGCCCGCCAGGCGCGTCACCCAACGCGGGAGTGATCCGCGACTCGGCGGGCAACCTCTACGGAACCGCTACATCCGGCGGCGCGGCGGGTGCAGGCGTCGCATCCTTGCCGGGTTCGGTGTTGAGAATGTCTCGAAACTGTTGAACCATTCGAAGGTTCAGATCACGGTCGATTATTACCTACCTTGGATTCGGCAACGCCAGACTATGCTAGAGGATTCCTTTTTTCGTTTGATGGCAGCTTAGGGCAAGTCCAAACGCACCAAACGCGGCTTGGCCGAAGTACAAATAGGCGATGACAAGACGGGAAGATGGGGCTACATAGGTCGCTGACGTTGCGCCGTTTCACAAAAAAGGAGCTTTCGCTACCGTGCTGGCGGGGTTTCGGGTTTTCGCCGGTCCATGAACGGCGCATGGGTCACTTTTCGCCGGGTTCCTTGCCGGTTCGACGGTTCACTGCGGGGCACGGTGATCCTTGGGTTGTCCTAAGTCCGCTTTTGCAAGCTCCACAATTTTATCGAGTTGATCGTCAAAGTCATGGTAGGTCGGGGAGAGGCTGTCCTTGAGGGAATCTGTCATCAGCTTTAACGCTATGGCGTCAAGTTGCTCAAGGTGCGCAAAGTGCTCCTTGGAAAGAAAGATCCGGCCACGGGAAATGGCAGACGATAGAGCGAGTTTCAACTGTTCTACAGTATCTCGCTCCGCTTTTAGCTGATTTGGGTCTGTGTAAGGTTGCTTTTCTGTACGAAACCACTGTACGAACCGAATAAGATTCGTTCGGAACTCGTTCGCCGCCGTGATAACAGAAAAATAGAAATCCTTTCTAACCTGTAGCTGCTCCCGCCGCTGCCACCTGTCAGTCTCATATTTGTGGGTCAACCGAACCCCTAGTAACGCCGAACCAGCACCAAGGCCAGCACCCAAAATTGTGGGAATGGCAAGTTTCAGCAAGGTCGTCCATATGCTCTCTGGTGGCATCTCGACCTTTACAACTATCGGCGGTTGGACCGGTTGTTGTGAAGAAGGTTGAGACCAGCCGGGTACGCTGAGAAAGGTGAGCACCAAAAGGATTCGTCGCATCGTGTTGGCTCCTTACTTGTTCACGTAGCGGTCCTTGTTCTTATTCCACCAGTCGTTGAGTCCTTCGTAATTTGGGAACCTAAAGCGCTGCCCTGTACGCAGATCCAAACTGTTGAAAGCCGTTACGATAACATCAATGTCATCGTCATTGTTGATGATCTGGACGAGAGTGGGTACGATACTCGCATCGGACATTGGATAGCTATCGATGGCGGCTAGGCGAGTGGTTGTGTTGGAACCGGTCGTCATGATCCGCTTTAGCTCAACTGGTGTTCCTGGCATGTGGAGTGGGGAACGCTGGATAAAGTTTTTTTCACGCATGATCGCAAGTTCCGTGGCCTGTGCTACCTTCTTAACGTCTGGTAATGCACTTGCATTAGCCAGCATATCCAGTTGATCGAATGCCCTTCGGTCGCCGTTTCTTGCAAGCGTGCAGAGGTTCCCAACACGAATCATCTCTCCGTACCCGATCATTTGCTCCCTAATGGGTGCCACAGATTGCTGAACTTGTGTTTGGATCTCCTTTGTCACAATGCCTTTTATGGTGGGTTCCAACTCGTGAACTGCACGCTTTGTCTCGTTTTCGACCGCCTTTTGAATGGTGGGCTTCTCTTGCTCGATTGCCTTTGCAACCTGTGCTGCGACTTCCGAACGTATGATTCCTTGAAGTTCCCTTTCAGTCATACGCTTCGCAACGTCTCGAATCGTAGTATTGATGTTCTCGCTCTTGAATTCCGTATCGACCCGTTTTTGCACTTCTGCGTGAACATTCTGCAATTCTGTGCTTACGGTCGTCTGGGCTTGCGCACGGAGAGCGGCAATCTCGGCCTTGTCCCGTTCGAGTTCCGCATCAACCGAGGCTTTCATGTCGGCCCGCATTTGACCGATGGAAGTGTACGAGACGACAACGGCGAGGCCCGCTAATATTGCGATAACGCCGGCGGCGAAACTGTAGAGGTACTTGTAAAACGTCCGGTCCTTTTCAATCTGCCCTTGGATGAATTCAACGGTCTTGTTGTTGCGGTCAAGCTCTTCTCGGATGAGCTTGCTTATCATAGCGGCGTCCAAGGGTGGCGGCGGTGCTGGTGGCGGGGCCATGTATTTTGTGTCCTTACGAACATTTTACCGCCGCCCTGTTCAAATTGGCCGATTGCTGCGCTTTAGCCGTGGTTGTGCTCGGCTCCTGGTCGGGTCCGGTTCGGGTTCTGGCGTGCTGGTGGCGCACGGGTCACGTTTCGCCGGGTTCCTTGCCGTCTGGCGTGGCGTGTTGTGCGAACAGTCGCTCAGAAACGCGGCGGTCGTGGCGGCTGCTGGCGGCTGGTGGCGTCGGTTCGTGAGTGCTGGTGTTCTCGGGTCCGTCCGGTTGCCGGGTGCGCCTGTGCGTTGCCGGGTCTCGGGTCCGGGCGGGGTCCTGGCGGAACCCGTTGCGCTGGTGGCGTCCTGGTGTCCGGTCGGGTGCCTTCGGGTCCCGTCTTTCAAAATGCGCCAAAAACGCCAGAACCCCTAAAACCTGTCAAGCGTTTTCCCAAATGATTGTGTTTTTATTTTTGGCCGGTTTTTGACCTGTCCGTAACCATTTGAAAAACCAATGGGTTGCAAGGAATCTCCCAAAAATCTGCGGTATTCAAGCTGGACACCACCGGCCATGAAACTGTGCTCTACAGTTTCACGGGCGGGGCCGATGGGGCCCTGCCCTATGCCGGAGTGATCCGCGACGCCGCAGGTAACCTCTACGGCACCACAAAGAGCGGAGGGAAACGGTCTAGCGGGGTGGTATTCAAGCTGACACCTTAACCGTGCAGGGCGAACCTCAGTTCGCCGTGACGCAACAGACGGCCTCCGCCGGCTCCTCCAGCGGCACCGCAAACTCGCGCTCGATCTTCTCCCTATACACCGGCCCCGAGTTATACGCGCAAAACGGATAAATCCGCCCATTCGGCGCGGCATAGTGAATCACGCAGCGCTTCACGCGCTCGATATCGTAGTTATACGAGTCCATGAAGTGCATGCCGGCCACCATCAGCGTGCGGTAAGTGAAGCCTTGCGTCTCCAGCTTGCCGCGGCCGTAGCGCTTGTCGGTCATGCCTTGCAGCGTCTGCAGGAACTTCTGGAAGGTCAGCCCTTCGGGAGCCTTATCCGCGTGGAAGAACTTGCGCAGGATATTCCAGCTCTCGAACTTCGAGAAGAGCTTCACGCGGCGCGATTCCGTCTTACGCGCCAGCGCGTCCATGGCCTGCAGCATGGGGCCCACATCCACGAAGCGCGTGACCGGCACGGCGTGCCGGTTCTGATCCACGAACAAATAAGTTCCCAGCGAGCAATGCGGATGGCAGGTCAGCGTAGTGGTCTGCTCGCCCCGCATGGCGCTCAGCAGCTTCGAAAACGGCGAGACGCAGGCCAGCGGGAACCAGTCTTCGTAAGGCTCGCAAATGCCGGTCTGCGCCTTCACCGCGTGCGCGAAATCCGACAGCGTGAACCGCTTGGCTTCCAAATCCCGCCGCGCGATGCGCCCGGTGAAGGCCACCGGCTGGAAGCTGATGCCGCTGGTGCACTCGATATTCTCCAGAGCCAGGCGGATGATGTCGCCGATCTGGTGATCGTTCAGACCCTTGACAATCGTGGGCACGAAAACGATCTTCAGATTCGCTTTCCGCACATTCTCGATGGCCTGCAGCTTCTGCTCCCAAAGCGACCGGCCTCGCGTGCGGCGGTAGACATCGTCGCACACGCCGTCGAACTGCAGATAGAGCGTGTGCAGGCCCGCGTCCTTGGCCTGCTGCGCGAATTCCAGGTCGGTGAACTTCAATCCGTTGGTGGCCACCTGCAGGTGCGAGAACCCCATGTCGCGCGCCATCCGCAGCACATCGAAGAAGCGCGGATAGATGGTCGGCTCGCCGCCGGAGAACTGCACCGACATCTGCCGCTTGGGCTTGATGGTGACGGCGTTGTCCAGCAGGGTCTTGATATCTTCCCAGCTCAGTTCATGCACGAAACCCACCTGGTTGGCATCCATGAAGCACGGATCGCACA
>PKYZ01000341.1 GCA_003132865.1 Bryobacterales bacterium | reverse complement strand
GATCGCCAGCGCCGCCGCGCCGCGGCTGGTGCAGTTGGCGATGAAGTTCTGCTTCTGAGGCGGCCGTGCGGTGCGATTCGGGGCTGCTTGTGCGCATGTCCTGGAACCGTTGAGACCGCCGATTCTTCCGTTAAATCATAATTGCAACTGAGTTGCTGAAACATCTTGCCAGACTGTCGATCAATGAAGTATTCTGTTTGTTCTGATGCAAATGAGTTGCAATACATCCCGATTCGCAGACAAGGACCGGGTCGCCGATGCCGCCCGCCCGGGCTCGCCGCAGCGCTGCTCTTTCCGCCGTCCGCCTGGGCGGACGAAGAACCGCTCTTTCTCACGTCTTGCGCGTGGCCTTGCCGCCGTGAGCGAACGTCTTCTGCTCGCCCTGCTGGGGTTGACTCTGTGGGCAAGCGACGGCGGCAGCTTATTGGGAACCATTACAGACCCCAGCGGTACAGCGATTCCCGGCGCCAAGGTCACGGCAACGGAAACCGTCACAGCCGTGAAGCAAACCATCACAACCGATGGCCAGGGCTTCTATGCATTCCACGGTCTGCCAGTTGGACGTTACGACGTCGACGTAGACGCCTCCGGGTTCAAGCCTCTCCGGCGCACGAGTGTCGTGGTGGATGTCAACAGCAAGGCTATAGTAGACGTGTCTCTGACCATTGGAGAAAGGACCGAGACGATAACCGTTTCCGAATCGGCCACGCATGTCGAAACCGCCGATACCCAGATGGGCGAGGTCATCACGGGCAAACAGATGACTGCCGTGCCGCTCAATGGCCGCAGCTTCACGGACCTGCTCGCCCTTCAGGCCGGCGTCGCTCCAGTCACGTCTCTGACATCCGACACGACTCAGGATGTGGGTGTCAGCGCATTTTCTCCCTCCGGTGGTCTGAACCCGGGCACCATCTCGATCAACGGCCNNGAAGAAGACGTCAACATGGGCGCGGCGATCATTCCCAACCTGGATTCCATCGCCGAGTTCCGGATACTCACCAGTAACTTTGACGCGGAACACGGCGAGTTCAGCGGAGGGCAAATCAGCGTAGTCACCAAGTCCGGTACCAATGCATTCCACGGCGATGTCTTCGAATTCTTGCGCAACACGGACCTGGATGCCCGCAACTACTTTTCTCCCACGCGCGGCGCATTTGACCAAAACCAGTTCGGGGGCACGCTGGGCGGCCCGATCCGCAGGAATAAGGTCTTTTTCTTCGCCGATTATCAAGGAACTCGATTGACGCAGGGAATCGATACGGGCGAGATCCCCGTTCCTTCGCTCCAGGACCGTACCGGCAATCTGCCCGATGCCGCGAGCGCGTTTAGGGCTGTCGACCAAAACGGAAACTCTGTCCCGACCACGGTGAGCGGCGCTTACTGGGCCAGCGAGCTTTCGCAAAAGCTCGGCTACAGTGTGACAGAAGGCGAGCCATATTACTTCCCCGGATGCACAAATTCCGCCCAGTGCGTTCTCCCGAACGCCAGCATCCCCCGAACCGCGTGGGCGGCTCCCGCCGCCAAACTTCTGCAATACATTCCGGCGCCAAACAACCCTAACGGCACTTTTTCCACGTCGGCCTACAATGAGACCTTGCGGGACGACAAAGGCGCCTATCGGCTCGACGGAAGCACGCTCTGGGGCCAGATGTCCGCCTACTATTTTCTGGACGGCTGGTCGCAGAACAATCCTTACCCTGTTGCTCAAGGTGGCGCGAGTGTACCCGGTTTCAACGCCCTAAATCTGGGCCGCGCACAACTGCTTGCCTTGGGTGACACCAAAACGATAGGCTCGATTGCCGTCAACGAATTTCATTTCAGCTTCATGCGCGACTCCACCAATCTGGGTCAGCCAATTGGCGGAGTTGGCGTAAGCTTGGCATCCCAGGGTTTCGTGGTGGGCCAGAATACGCCCGGTATCGTCCCGTTGTCGACCCAGACCGAGGGAGTGGAAAGCGTCGATTTCAACAACATCTCCATCGGGACGAACACGAACGAGTTGAAGCAGGTCAACAACACATTTCAATGGAGCGACAACTTTTCAAAAGTCGCCGGAACGCACACGATCACGTTAGGCGGACAGTTCCACTACGATCAGGTCAATGTCGATCCGATCGCCCAGTTGAATGGCAACTTCATATTCTACGGAAGCGAGACCGGCATTGACTTCGCGGACTTCCTGCTGGGAATTCCGAGCCAGTACAACCAAAGCCAGCTTCAGCCCTTCTACGGCCGCAACAAATACATAGGACTCTACGCGCAGGATGGATGGCGCGTAAGGGAGCGCCTGACGTTGAACTACGGTCTGCGCTGGGACCGCATCGAGCCCTGGTATGAAAAATACAATCAGATCGCCACGTTCGAGCCCGGCCGGCAGTCAGTCGCTTTCCCGGGTGCGCCGGCTGGCATCTTGTTTCCAACCGATCCCGGTGTTCCACGCACGCTGGCTCCCGCCGGAAATCTGGATTTTGCGCCGCGTATCGGTTTGGCCTACTCGCCCAGCGCCGGCCAGGACAGCCTGCTTGGCAGGATCCTGGGCGGCCCCGGCAAGACCAGCGTGAGGGCCAGTTATGGCATGTTTTACACCGCAATCGAAGCGCTGACGATTGGAATCATGAGCGCGAATGCGCCGTATGGAACCACGTATACCAGCCCCGCTCCGCCGCTGTTTGCGACCCCATTCATTACGGCCGCCAACGGTCAAAATGTAGGCCAGTATTTTCCGGTTCAGCTTGCGCCCTTGAACACGACGGCGAGCCACCCGGACGCGAGTCTCGACTGGTCGCAGTTTGAACCCATCAGCGGGATGCCTACCTATCCGGCCACTAACAAGATTCCCTACACCGGGGAATACATGCTCTCGATCGAGCGTGCCTTCGGAAACAACAGCATGCTCAGCGTAAGTTATGTGGGAACTCAGGCGCATCACCTTCTGGTGCTCGAGGAGGCCAATCCCGGCAACCCCGCGCTCTGTCTGCAGCTCAGCAACCCGGCCAACCTGGCGCCTGGCCAAACCCCCTGCGGTCCATTTAGCGAAAGCAATGTTTTCATCACCGCAGGGGGCCAAGCGATCAACGGGACGAGAGGGCCACTGGGACCGAATTTCGGAAGCGACACCATGGAGACCACCATCGGCAACTCCCACTACAACTCTCTGCAGGTCACCTTGCGGCACACTAGCGGGCCGCTGCAGTTGCTGGCCGCATATACGTATAGCAAGTCTCTGGATCAGTCTTCCAATCTGGGCGAAGAGGTCAACCCGCTCAATCCCTCGCTCAGCAAGGCCTTGTCGGCTTTCGACATTACGCAGAACTTTGTGGTGAGCTATTGCTACCAGATCCCACTCGAACGTTTTCTGCATGGCACAAACCGCTGGGCGCGGGGATGGGAATTCTCCGGGATCACGCGCTTCAGCACCGGCCTCCCCGTGACGCTCATCAACTACGGCGACAACTCCCTGTTGGGCGCGGAGCCAAACGGGATCAACAACTATGGCGTCGATGAACCGGATGTCGCGGCTGGTTCCCTCGATCTGAATCGCAATCCCAGAAACGGACAGCCGAACTTTAATACCGGGCTGTTCAGCGAGAATGCTCTGGGCACTCCGGGCAACGCCTCACGGCGTTATTTCCATGGCCCCGGGATGGAGAACTTCGATATGGCGCTTCTCAAGAACCTGCGCCTTACCGAATCGAAATCCGTGCAGTTCCGGCTGGAAGCCTTCAATGTTTTCAACCACGCTCAGTTCTTTGGACCGCAATCCGTTGACGGCAATATCAGCAGCGCAACGTTCGGCCAAGTCGTTAGCGCCGCGGCTCCCCGGCTGGTGCAGACAGGCCTGAAGTTCACATTTTGAAGATTCGTATCGGAAAGCTCGAATTTCGGCCGGATCACCAGCGCTGCCGCGTCCCGGCTGGTGCAGTTGGCGGCGAAGTTCAGCTTCTGGGCGCGCGCCGAGGGCTTGTTTTCCAGCCCCCCGATGGCCAAGAATAGTAACATATATGACCCAAGATCAATCTTTGCGGGAACACCTGATCTACCTGCTGGACGGCGGCGGAGCGCACCTGGATTTCGACGCGGCGGTCGCCGGTCTGCCGGCCGCACTGCGCGGCGTCCGGCCCAGCGGGTTGCCGCACACGCCCTGGGAACTGCTGGAGCACATGCGCCTCGCGCAGTGGGACATCCTGGAATTCATACGCAAACCGAAACATGTTTCGCCGGCGTGGCCCGCGGGCTATTGGCCGCCCACTCAAGCGCCCCCCGACGATACCGCGTGGGACAAAAGCGTCAAGGCGTTCCGCGCCGACCTCACGTCCATGCGGCGCATGGTGAAGAATCCGAAAGTCAATCTGCATGCGCGCATTCCGCACGGGACCGGCCAGACGGTTCTGCGCGAGGTGCTGGTGGTGGCGGACCATACCGCCTATCATCTGGGTCAAGTGGTGTTGGTGCGGCGGCTGCTGGGCGCGTGGAAGTAACCTGAGCACCGCATGCGGCTATAATTAGATTCCCGCCCATGCCACTTGACTGGTCCCCGCTCTGGCTCAGCCTGCGCTACGCCGGCTTGGCCACGCTGTTTGCCATTCTAGTCGCGCTGCCCCTGGCGTGGCTTCTGGCGCGCCGCCCCTTCCCCGGCTGCGAACTGCTGGACGCCGCCGCGAACCTTCCCTTGGTCCTGCCGCCGGCTGTGCTGGTCTATTATCTGCTGGCCGCGTTGGGGCGCTGGCCCTTGCACTTTAGCTGGCATGCGGCGGTGGTCGTGTCTGCGATCTACACGCTGCCGCTGTTGCTGCGCATGATACGCGCGGGCCTCGCAGGGGTGGACCACAGCTTCGAAAACGCCGCCCGCGGTTTGGGGGCGGGGGAGTGGCGTACCTTCTGGCTTGTCACCCTGCCGCTTGCGTGGCGCGCGCTGCTCGCGGCTGTCCTGGCGGGTTTCGTGCGCGCTTTTGCGGATTTCGGCGCGACTGTGATCGTTCGAAGCAGCGCCGGAACAGGCTGGTTGCTGTTGCCGATCGCGGCGGTAGCGCTGGCTGCCCTTTACTTCGGGAATCGACTGCGCCGTGGCCAGGTGCTGGCATGATCCAGGTGCGCCTCGCGGCCCACGGCGTGGATGTCGAGTTCCAAGCCGCATCCGGAATCACCGCACTGTTCGGAGCGGCGGGCGCGGGCAAGTCGCTCATCCTGGATGCCATCGCCGGCTTCGTGACGCCTGAAAGCGGCCGCATCATCCTGGACGATGAGATCCTCTTCGACGGCGCATCCCGCGTAAACCTGCCGCCGCGCCGCAGGCACTGCGGATATGTTTCGCGCCACTGGGCGCTGTTTCCGCACATGAGCCTGCACGACAACCTGCTGTTCCCGCTGGCGGGTCTGGCGCGGCTGGAGCGGCACCGGCGCGCGAAGGAGATGCTGGAGCGGTTTGCGCTGCACGACGCCGCGCGCCGCCCGCACGAGGTCTCGCCCGCGGAGCGCCTGCGCGCGACGGTGGCCCGCGCGCTCATCGGCGAGCCCAAGCTGTTGCTGGTGGATGAGCCCGCCGCCGGTCTGGACATGGGGCTGCGCGCCGAGTGGCACAGGGTCTTGCGGACGGTGCGCGATGAAACGAACTTGCCGGTTCTGCTGGCCGCGCGCGATTTGGACACCTGCTTCGAGTTGGCCGGCAACATGCTATTGCTCGACGCTGGACGCATCCTTCAAACTGGCCCGCCGCGCAAAGTTATCGATCAGCCGATCGGCGTGGAAGCCGCGCGCCTGCTCGGCATCCGCAATCTGTTCCCCGCCGAAATTGTGGCGCTCGATCCGGGCCGCAACACCAGCCGCCTCCGCCTGGAGAATTTCGAATTGACCGGCCCGTACCTTCCCGGCCGCCTGCGCGGCGATCGCGTCTGGCTATGCGTCGAGCCAGGGCAGTTGCATGCGGCGCCGCACGACGGAGCGAAACCGTCGATGAACCAGGTGGCCGCGCGTCTGGAGCGCGCGTCGGAGATGCCCCGCGCCGTGCGGCTGGAATTCGCGGGCGGCATTGTGGCCGAGGTGGCCCGGCCGGAGTTCGAGGCGCATAAGGATAATGCGGATAATAAGGAGTGGCTGGTGGAGTTTCCGCCGCACGCGCTGAGAGTGCTGGGATGCCCCTGAAAACCTTCGACGAATATGTGGCGCTCGCCGAGCAGGCCCATGGCCACATCTGCGCGGGGCAGATCCTGGGACTGCGCATGGCGCTCTACGGCCTCAAGCTGCTCGAACTGGACGACCCGCTAGGCAAACACCGCAAGCGGCTGGTGACCTTCATCGAAATCGACCGCTGCGCCACCGATGCCATCCCGGTCGTCACGGGATGCCGGCTGGGCAAGCGCGCGCTGAAGTTCCGCGATTTCGGCAAAGTGGCCGCCACGTTCTGCGACGTGCAGGCGGATCGCGCGGTGCGCGTGGTGGCGCTCGAAGACTCCAAACAGCGCGCCCGCGAAATGTTTCCGGAGATCGCGGATAAAAACGCGCAGCAGATGCGCGCCTATCGCGAGATGCCGGATGCCGCGCTGTTCGCGGCGGAATGGGTGCGCGTGAAGCTCGGTCCGGAAGAATTCCCGGGCTATAAGGCGGCGCGCGTGGTTTGCGCGGAATGCGGCGAGGGCATCAATTTTAAGCGCGAAGTGGTGCGCGACGGACGCGTGCTCTGCAAAGCGTGCGCGGGCGAGCGTTACTATTCGCCGCTGTGATGCTGCGTTATTACATCACCGACCGCCAGCCACTGGGCGGATGCGAGGCGCTGCTGGGAGCCATCGCCCGCGCGCTGGCGGCCGGGGTCGAGCGCATCCAGATTCGCGAGAAGGATCTGACCGCGCGCGAGCTCGTGGAACTGGTGAGCCGCGCATTGCGCCTGCCGAATCCGCACGGCACGGCCATTCTGGTGAATGACCGGACGGACGTCGCGCTGGCTTGCGGCGCGCAGGGTGTGCATTTGCCCGCGGATTCGATCGCGCCGGGGGTTTGGCGCAAGATCGCGCCGGGGGGATTTTTGATCGGAGTGTCGTGCCACTCGGTGGATGATGTCCGCAGGGCGGAAAGCGAAGGAGCTGATTTCGCAGTATTCGGACCGGTGTTCTTTACGCCGTCAAAAGCTGCGTACGGCGCGCCGCTTGGACTGGACCGGCTGGGCGAAGCGGCCGCCGCCGTGCGCATGCCGGTGCTGGCGCTGGGCGGCGTGAATGCAGAGAATGCGGCGCAGTGTCTGGAAGCCGGCGCGGCAGGGGTCGCGGGGATCTCGCTATTTCAGGCAGGAGTTGCGTAGTCCGACCGCCACGTTTTACCTTGATAAGAGAAGAGCGAGCATGACCACGGATGACGCGCGAGGCGAGGAGTTGGCGATGAGACGAGTCGACCGCAGCCATCCCGACTGGCGCACGGTGGAAGGCATGGCACGAGGAGGCGAGAGCCTAACCAAGGCTTTGTTGGAACAACGCGCCGCCGAGAGAGCGCACGACGATGCCCGCGCGCAGGGTCGTTGATACCTGGCGTGCGCTTGCGCCATGTGGCCTCTCCGTGTGACCATAGATTTCGAGGCAACCGATGCCTGTAGAATACGTTAGGCGGATCGAAGGCCAATACCTAGTCGGGGGGACGCGAGTCTCTCTTGACTCGCTCGTGTATCTGTTTCGCGAGGGGATGTCGGCCGAGAGTATGGTCGATTCTTACCCGGCATTGACGCTCGAACAGGTGCATGGCGCACTGGCGTTTTACCTGGGGAACCAGAAAGAGATAGACGCCTACCTCGCGGAAGGACAGCGCATCGCTGAATCGCTACACGAGCAGTCGAGGCGGACGAATGCTGAATTGATTGCGAAGCTCCAGCGGGCGCGTCATGCGAGTCAGATTCCAGGCTGACGCCGACCTTGACGGACGCGTACTCCGCGGGCGGCGGCGGGCCGCGCCAGGATTTGACATCCGGACGGCTACCGGCGCCGGACTCGAGGACTCCGGCGCCCAGTAGTTGCTCGGCCAGCAAATCCAAGAATCCGCGTTCATCCGTGTTCATCGGTGGCCAATATAGATATACCGTCATAAACCAACCTCTCAGATCCATTATTTGGTAATTCGGGCATTGCGCTAGACTGGCACTAGCTTGCCCCAGCCGCAACCCCCTCCACCGAACTCGCCCGCAACGCCTTGAGCTTATCCCGAATCTGCGCCGCCTTCTCGAACTCGAACTTGCGCGCGGCCTCCCGCATGCGCTCTTCCAACTCGCCCAGGAAGCGGTCGCGCTGCCCCTGTGTCATGCCTTCGATCTCGTCGTCGGATTCGAGCGGCACCGTCACGTAATCGGCTTCCGCAATCGCCACCAGGCTCATGTCGATCGGCTTGACGATCGATTGCGGCGTGATGCCGTTCAGTTCGTTGTACTCCTGCTGCGTGCGGCGGCGCCGGGTGGTCTCGTCAATGGCTTTGCGCATGCTGTCGGTCATCACGTCCGCGTACAGGATCGCGCGGCCTTCCACGTGCCGCGCCGCGCGCCCCATGGTCTGAATGAGCGAGCCGCTGGACCGCAGAAAACCTTCTTTGTCGGCGTCCAGAATCGCCACCAGCGACACTTCCGGCAAGTCCAGGCCTTCACGCAGCAGGTTGATCCCGATCAGCACGTCGAACTCGCCGCGCCGCAGGTCGCGCAGAATCTTGATGCGATCGAGCGTGCTCACTTCGGAATGCAGATAACGGCAGCGCACGCCCACTTCGGAGTAATATTCCGCCAGATCCTCGGACATGCGCTTGGTCAACGTGGTCACCAGCACGCGCTGG
>PKYZ01000690.1 GCA_003132865.1 Bryobacterales bacterium | reverse complement strand
GGCGTCTGCTGCGGGAACTGAAGCGGCGTGGCGACCAAGTGGTGGCGCACGGTCTGCGGGGACTTCCCTCCAACCGCAAGATCAGTGCGGATACCGAACGGGAGGCGGTGGCGATCCTGTCACGGCCGGTGTACCGGGGATTTGGGCCGACGCAGGCCGCGGAGTACTTAGCCAAGAAACACGCCATCGAGGCGAGTCCGGAGACGGTGCGGCGATGGATGATGGAGGCCAAGCTGTGGCGCGGGCGGAAGCAGCACGTTGAGGAGATCCATGAATGGCGTCCGCGGCGTAGCCGTATGGGAGAGCTTTCGCGCAGGTGCCGGCGGATTCGATTCGGGCGCGCATCCAGAGTGGGCGGAACATCTACGACCAGGCAGCGGCGCCACTGAAAGCCGGGGCTGCCGGGCCGACGTGGTTACCCGGACTACAGGTCTGCACGCGGTCTCAATCCTGTCCGCGAACGGACCCGGAGTGGGCACACCCTGCGGTGCCTCAAGGTCCTGACCGCGAACGAGAATCGCGCAGCAATCGGGTTTCTCGACGAAGCCCTGCCGGGCCGGCGAATGACGGCTTCGCAGATCGCCACCTTCAACAACCGGCGCGAGTGTCAGTGGGGCGTGTCACCGCGCGACCGGCAGGGCGTGCTCGCGGCGTTTCTGGCTCGGCCCATCGTAGTCTTCAAGGCAGCGTGAAATAGCATGCGCAAGCGAGGGGGCAAGCGCGGCCATAATGGCAGGCTGCACTACAATCGAGCACGGTACCTTCCTGGATGATGCCACCCTGGAGTTGATGGCGGCACTCGGCGTGTACTCCAATCCGAATTCCCTGGTGCTGCACAACTACCTGGACAACAAGCCGAAGTTTCTGGGCATCGGCAACTACAACGAGCAGGGGTTCGCCTACATGGAGAAGGCGCTGCCGCTGGTGGCCGACGTGCTGCGCCGCGCACGCAAAGCGCATGTGAAGGTGGTGCTGGGCACCGACGCAGTGCCGGCGCGCATGGGCGCAACGCCGAAGAGTTCATCTNNGTTCGCTGGCGGAGGGGAAGGAAGCGGATATAGTAGCCGTGGATGGCAATCCCCTCGACGACATCAGCGCGGTCCGGCGGGTGGTGTTCGTGATGAAGCATGGAAGGGTCTATAAGGACGCACCCGTGGCGCGGTAGCCGTGCGCGGGAACCCCGGACCGGTAGGGCGAGCCGTCCCCACGTGGGCGCGACGTGGGCCAAATGTGCGCGAAGCGCGGCAATTTCTGGCGCCTCCAGGGCAAATTAACCCGGCCGTGAGCCATGGCGCAGCCTGCCTATCGGCTCGCGCAGGGCTTAAGGGAATTGTGACTGCGGCACTCGCGAGGCAACCCGTAGCGGTGTGCCACAAGGGCTTTACTCGGCGGCCCTGGAAAGTGCCTTTATCAGTTCGTATAAGAATGTTTGACCTTCGAAGAACGATGTGACGCCCATCCGCTCGTCACGCCCGTGAAAGCGGATGTCGTCCCGGTCCATGAAGAAGCCCTGGACACCGTAAGTCGGAATTCCGGCCGCACGAAGGTACAGGCCATCAGTCGCGCCCATGACCATAATCGGGACTGTGGGCACACCGGGCCACAACGTGTCGGTGAGACGGCTGACCGCTCTAAGAACATCCTCCCGCATCGGCGACGCCGGACCCTTGCTGACCTCGCCGGGGATGGTGAGGTTTACCTTGTCATCTGCGATTACGTGATTCAACGTGCTCCGCACGTATTCAACGGAATCCTCGGGGAGAACCCTGCAGTTCACGTTGGCCGCCGCCAGTTGTGGCAGCGCGTTCTTGGCGTGCCCGCCCTCGATCTCCGTCGCCACACAGGTCGTACGCAGCGTCGCATTCCAAGCAGTCGTTGCCTGCGCGACCTTCTGCATCGCCTGGGCCAGGCGATCTCCTGTCTGCTCAGGCATTGGGAAAGACTCACGCTGTTGGCCGGTGATGGGAAAACTGCATACCTGGTGGTAACGTCGGTCTTATGCCCGGCAGGGACTTCATGAAGAATCAACCAGATGCGGTCCGAGGTAGTAACCCCACGAAACCCTGTCAAGTACCTTGAGGTTCTAAGCCTTGTACGAACTTGAGGAGGCCGATCAACAGTTATGCTTGAGTGGAGTAAAAATCTCCAATCCTATTTCTGTGGTCGCTTCGAGTCGCACCTTGAGACCACTGCAAAAACCACCGCAAGTTCGAGAGCTGATTTTTCTAAATGATTGATTTAATGGAGCCACCCTCCGGGCTTGAACCGGAGACCTGCTGATTACGAACCAGCAGACCCATTCAAGGGCAAAGGGACCTCGCGAAGAATCAACCCGATGCACTCCGAGGGCGCGCTAAGAAACCGTGTCAAGTACTTTGAGCGTCTACTATTGGTGGGTTGAGAAACCACCGTGCGCCGCGTGCGTTACCGGGGAGCAGCGCTTGGTGACTCCGGGTCGGGGCTGCACCAGAGGACGATGAATGCTACTTTTCCTGAAGTCTCTGGTGTGAGATGATCCGTTCATCATGCTGCGCCAATTTCAATTCCACGATGCCGGAACGGGCGGAAAGATGCCTCACGACCGGAACATCCGTGGGCAATGGTGGGCAATGCGGCACGGGATTCCTGGTCAAAGTGGTAACCCAGGCAACGAAGAATCTGCAACTTACAGGTTCAATTGATCCTTTCAGCGTCCGAATCCCTGTCTCTCCGCCAGACATCCGGCCGCTCCGGTCACGCGTTCTTCTCCGGCTTCATCACCGCCACGTAGCTCAAGTTACGGTAAAGCTGATTGTGGTCGAGACCGAAGCCGATGACGAAGCGGTCGGGAATCTCGAAACAGCGGAACTCCACGGGGATCTGGACGAGCCTGCGGGAATTGCGGTCCAGGAAAGTGCACACGGCCAGCGAGTTGGGGCCGCGGCTGGAGAGCGTTTGCAGAAGGTAGCGCAGCGTCAGTCCGGTATCCACGATATCCTCCACCAACAGCACATCTTCGTTTTCGATGCCATCGTCCAGATCCTTGGCGATGCGCACGATGCCCGGCGCGCTGGATTTGTTCGAGAAGGTGGAGATGGCCAGAAAATCGATCTTTACCGGAATCTGAATGTGGCGCGCCAGCGCGGTGAGAAAGAACACCGAGCCCTTGAGCACACCCACCAGCTTGAGCGTCTTGCCCCGGTAGCGCTCGCTGATTTCCACGGCCACCTCCTGGATGCGCTGCGCAATCTGCTCTTCGGTGAACAGGATGCGTTCGATACCCGGCGGGTCCTTGCTCATGGCTTCGCGGCTCATCGCTTCGCGCTCATACCTTTGCTCATACTTTGGCGGGCCGCTCCGCCAGGCCGTACTTGAAGATCAGGTTTTCGAAATCCTTCTGATAGAAGATCTGCACGGTCAGGTGCGGATACAGCTCCCGCAGCAGCCGGATCTTGCGGTTCTTGCGCGTCACCAGCGACTGTTTCATGGTGGTGAGTTCCACGTACAGGTCGAACTCCGGCAAATAGAAATCGGGCGTGAACGATTCGGAAATGCGTCCCTCCGCATCCCACTGTACCGGAAAATTGCGCGGCTCGTACTCCCAGGCGATGCGGTAGAAATCCAGCAAGTTGGCGAAGATCTGCTCGCTCTGGTGGGCGAAGTTCTTGCCGGGCAGCCGCACCACGCCGGGCGGCACGATGCCATGCCGTGCCAGGCGCAGGCGGATCTGAAACTGGATCTGCGCCTCGGCCGCCGCCGACAGAAAGCCGCGCTCCTTCAGGCCCAGCGCGCGCACGGAACCCTGAATCATCTCCACCATCTGCTCGGAGTCCATGGACTCGGCGTTCAGGATCAGATCGAACCAGTGAGGCAGCGCCGTGGCCCTGCCCGACATGTTCTTGTACTGGGCGCGCTGCCCGGCATCCAACTCGCGCAACAGTTGGCGGACCGCAGTGCGCTCGAGCCGGCGGTCCAGCATGAGATTGCCGATGCGCACGGAATCCGGCGCGACGATATGCACGCGCAAAGTGCCGGGGAACTGGCGCGAAAGCATCTCGGCGCCCGCCGCGCAGTATACCATGTGGTGAACGGTCGCCAACCGCGCCAGGATGGACGCCACCAGATCGGGGCGGGCCTTCCGCGGCACCTCGGCGTCCGCGCCAAATTCG
>PKYZ01000622.1:1311-3066 GCA_003132865.1 Bryobacterales bacterium | reverse complement strand
ATTACGCGGCTGCAGGCGTGGCGAGCCGCGCCAGGGTTTCTGTCGCCGCAAAATAATAATGTCCTATTTGCGCAAAGTAGAAATGTCCGGTTGAAGCCCCAAGCTTGGGGGATGCCAGAAGGACAACTACCGATGACACAAGCCGAACGGGACCGCCTGGTGGCCCTGAAGAAGGCGAAGAAGAAGCTGATTACACAGAAGGAGGCAGCCGAAGAACTGGGAATCACGGAAAGACACGTGAGGCGTCTGCTGCGGGAACTGAAGCGGCGTGGCGACCAAGTGGTGGCGCACGGTCTGCGGGGACTTCCCTCCAACCGCAAGATCAGTGCGGATACCGAACGGGAGGCGGTGGCGATCCTGTCACGGCCGGCGTACCGGGGATTTGGGCCGACGCAGGCCGCGGAGTACTTAGCCAAGAAACACGCCATCGAGGCGAGTCGGGAGACGGTGCGGCGATGGATGATGGAGGCCAAGCTGTGGCGCGGGCGGAAGCAGCACGTTGAGGAGATCCATGAATGGCGTCCGCGGCGTAGCCGTATGGGAGAGCTGGTGCAGTGGGACACGAGCAACCACGACTGGCTGGAAGGACGTGGGGAGGAGATCCTGCTGATCAATATGATCGACGATGCGACGAGCCGCTGGTTCGCGCGCTTTGTGGACAGCGACTCGACGGTGGAGAACAAGAACCTGCTGGAGAGGTACGTGAAGAAGTATGGGCGGCCGCTGGGTTATTACACCGACAAGGCGTCCCTGTTTCAAACCGCGGTGAAAACGAAACGGGATGGGAGTCGCGCGGGAAAGGACCGGCAGGAGTTGCCGCCGACACAGATCGGCCGGGCGTTGCAGGAGTTGAGAATCACCTGGATACCAGCGCACAGTCCGCAGGCTAAGGGGAGGGTGGAACGAGGATTTTTGACCGCTCAGGACCGGCTGGTGAAGGGCATGCGCGTGGCTGGAGTGAAGACCCTTGGAGCAAGCCAGCCACTACCTGGAAACCGAGTTTCTGCCCTGGGTGAACAGCACGCTGGCGGTGGCGCCGGCCAGCGCGGACGATGCCCACCGGCCGCTGAAGAAGCATCACGATTTGGCGGCGATTCTCAGTCATGTGGAACAGCGCCGGGTGAACAACGATTACACGTTCCCGTTGGATGCCAAGGTCTACCAGATCGCGCGCCAGGACGTCTGCACCGGATTGCGAGGCGCCTTCGTGCGGGTCGAGAAACGGCGGGACGGTTCTGTCGCCGCACGATTTCGGGATCGGCACCTCAGCATTACGCAGTGTGCTGAGCGGCCCAAAGTGACGTCCGCTAAGCCAGGGTGCACAACGACGACACACTTCCCCTTGGGCGGCTTGGCGCTGGAGTTCATCCAGGGCCGGTTGCAGCAGGACCGCGGTTTCCGCCATAATCTGGCACTGTGTCGCCGCCGGAAGCGGGATGCTCAGGCTGTTCTCCAGGCTTTCCAGACGGTTCCAGGGGAATCCACTCCCGTAGCGCAGCATGGCCATCATGCTGGCCGCCGACTCATCGTACTTCTTGTCGCCCACGGTCGCGGCGATGGGTGCCTGTCCCTTGATCCGCACCAACACGCCGGGGTCCCGCTGGAGATACACTTTACCGTCGCAGGCAGTATCCGGACACGCATCTCCCGCCTTTAAGGACGCGTGCGGAACTTTGACCTTCTGCGCCCCGCCATACGCGGCCACGCCATGGCGCCCGTGCCCGGCCGCCGCGCGCTTCGGCTTCTGCGAGACGC
>PKYZ01000622.1:838-1244 GCA_003132865.1 Bryobacterales bacterium | reverse complement strand
CGGTCACATAACCCAGCGTGCGGATCGCGGCGCACAACTTTTCATAGCCCTCTGCGCCCAGCGCCGGCCGAGCCCGCTCCAACCATGCCTCCAGTTCCTCGATCGAGACATCCAACCGCGGGGCGCCCTCTGGCTGCGGAGGCCGCATGCTTCTACTCCTTTGCCGTAACTCGCGAAACCGTGGAGTCAGCGGATAGCCCAGCACCTCTTTAATCGACCGGTTCGGCCGGTGCGTCTGGTCGTCCTTGCCGCGTCCCGTGGTGCGCCCCAGCAGCACCCAGTTCGCCGCCCGGTAGCAGGTCCCGCGAAACCGTTCCGGATCCACGAAGGTCTCCAGAAAATAGATGGGGTGCCCATAGGCGCGCTCCCAGTCCTGCGACAGCCGCTGGGCGATGCGGCTGAGAAT
>PKYZ01000622.1:0-734 GCA_003132865.1 Bryobacterales bacterium | reverse complement strand
GCCAGCGGCGTGGTGTCGAGCAGGACCGCCTCGGGCCGGGGACGCGCCGTCCGGCATGGCCCGCGGATCTGACGGCGGGGTGCCCTCTGGGCCCGGCGGCAATTCGATCTGGCCGGCCCGCTCCAGCATCAGCAGCAGGCCGCGGCATACCACGTCGCGCAGGGCGCCGTTGGCCTGCTTCCAGCCCAGGGCTTCGCATAACTGGCGGGATAGCTTCCAACGGCTGCTGGTGGGATGCGCCCGTATGAACTCTCTCAGCAGAGTAATCTGCTGGCTGCCGATCTCCTGCCCGCGGTAGCGCCACGTTTCCGCCATAACCGCAGCATGCCAGAAATTAAAGCAGAACGTAAGCTTTCTGTTTTAACTTTTTTCAGCTCACTTTGCGCCACACCGGAGCGGCGTCCGTCTCCGGGTTGCCTGCCGCCAGCAGTAACTGCGCCTGGTGCGCTTGCAACAGCCGGGCCGGCTCCTCTCCGCTGGGCCACCACACAAATCGCCCCTTCGACAGCCACTTCTGCGCCAACCAGAACCCCTGCCCGTCATAGACCAGGATGCGGATCGAAGTGCCCCGTCGGCTGCGGAACAGAAACAGACATCCCGAGAAGGGATCTGTCTGGAGCTTGTCCTGGCACAATCGAGCCAGTGAGTCGATGCCCTTTCTGCCATCGACCGCCTCGATCGCTACCAGGATGCGCATCTGCGGCGTGATCTGGATCACGCCGACTCCCACAGGG
>PKYZ01000338.1 GCA_003132865.1 Bryobacterales bacterium | reverse complement strand
TCGCCGTGATTTCGGTGAGTGTCCTGATCGCCATCACGCTGGGTCTGCGCGAATCGCTCATTGTATTTATCGCGATTCCGTTGACGCTGGCGCTGACCCTCACCGTTTTCTATCTCCATGGCTACACGCTGAACCGGATTACGCTGTTCGCACTGATCTTCTCCATNNTCGTGGTGGTGGAGAACATCGTGCGCCACTGGCGGATGCCCGCCCATCACGATCGGCCGCCGTTCGAGGTGGCCATCGAGGCTGTGGACGAAGTCGGAAATCCCACGATTCTGGCCACACTGGCGGTGGTCGCAGCGATTCTGCCGATGGCCTTCGTCGGTGGGCTGATGGGGCCGTATATGCGGCCGATCCCGATCGGCGCCAGCGCCGCGATACTCTTCTCGCTGATGGTGGCCTTTATCGTGACGCCATGGGCCGCGGTGCGGATTCTCAAGCCGGGCGGCGATCGGGAGGGCGAACAGGAGGACTTCCTGACGCGGCTGTACCGGCGCTTCATGGGCAGCCTCCTGCACCGCGCCATCCTGCGCTGGAGCTTCGTCGGCGGCGTGGTGTTCCTGCTGTTGGCCTCCGTCTCGCTATTCTACTTCGGCTTCGTCAAGGTCAAGATGCTGCCGTTCGATAACAAGAGCGAGTTCCAGGTGATCGTCGACATGCCCAACGGCACGACGCTCGAAGAAACGGCGCGGGTGACGCAGTTGCTCGCCGAAGAGACCGAGAAGCAGCGTGAGGTGGTCAACGTCCAGACCTATGTAGGAACAGCGTCGCCCTATAACTTCAACGGACTGGTGCGCCATTACTACCTGCGGCGCGGGCCGAATGTCGCGGATATTCAGGTGAATCTGCTGCCGAAGGGAGCGCGCGATTTGCAAAGCCACGAGATCGCCAAGCAGGTGCGCCGGCGCATTCAGCCTATCGCCGAGCGCTTTGGAGCGCGCATCAAGGTGGCCGAAGTGCCGCCGGGCCCCCCGGTGCTCGAGACGCTGGTCGCTGAAGTGTACGGTCCGAACATGGATAGAAGGATTGCGCTGGCGCGGCAAATACGGAACCTGTTCCAGCAGACCAAGGGCGTCGTGGACGTCGATTGGTACGTGGAAGACGATCAACAGAAGTACAGCTTGTCAGTCGACGAGGAAAAGGCCGCCATCAACGGGATCTCCGAGGACGACATCGCCCGCGCCATGCAGGTGGCCTCCGCCGGTTTCGAGGCTGGCCTCCTGCATCAGGACGCGGAGAAGGAGGATGTCCCGCTGACGGTGCGGCTGGGCCGCGCCACGCGGTCCGATCTCGATCGCATCCGAAGCCTGAAGATCGGCGGGCGCAACGGACGCCTGGTTGCGCTCGGAGAACTGGTGCACGTCGAGAAGGCGATCGAGGACAAGAGCATTTATCACAAGAACCTGATGCCGGTGACGTACGTGACCGCCGACATTGCGGGAGAGATCGAGAGTCCGGTCTACGCGGTCCTCAAGCTCGGCCCGGAGATCGACAAGATCAAGATTCCGGAAGGCTACCAGATCGAGCAGCACATGGCGGCGCTTCCTTCCGACCCCGGCCGCTATTCGATGAAGTGGGATGGTGAGTGGCACATTACGTACGAGGTCTTTCGCGATCTGGGCATCGCTTTCGCGGCGGTGCTGATCCTGATCTATGGGCTGGTGGTCGGCTGGTTTCAGTCGTTCCTGACGCCGTTGATCATCATGGCCGCGATCCCCTTCTCGCTGGTCGGCATCCTGCCCGCGCACGGCCTGCTGCACGCCTTCTTTACGGCCACCTCGATGATCGGCTTCATCGCAGGCGCAGGCATCGTGGTGCGGAACTCGATCATCCTGGTGGACTTCATCGAACTGCGCCTGGCCGAGGGCATGCCGCTGGACGCAGCCGTGATCGACGCGGGAGCGGTTCGCTTCCGTCCCATGATGCTGACTGCCGCAGCCGTGGTGGTCGGCTCGTCTGTGATCCTGTTCGATCCCATTTTCCAGGGCTTAGCCATTGCGCTGATGGCCGGCGAGATCGCTTCGCTGCTGCTCTCGCGCATGACCGTCCCGGTCCTGTTCTATCTGTTTAACAAGGGAAAAAGGAAGCTCGTATGACTATCGATCGTTACCTGCGTATGATTGCCGGCGCGTTCGTGCTGCTGACCCTCGCGTTGGGTTATTGGTTGAATCCGTATTGGTATCTGTTCACGGCGTTCGTTGGACTCAACCTGTTTCAGTCCGCGTTCACAAACTGGTGTCCGATGATGTTCTTTCTTCGGAAGCTGGGCGTCCGAGGCAACTGAGGGACTGTCATCCAGTTGGCCACCAAGACCGGCGCAATGTCACTTAGTTTTCGCAATATTGAGACGCTGCAAGATTTGTGAGGCAGACCTCCAGGTCTGCGCGGGTCCTCCAGGACCCGCCCTCCGCGCAACGAAATCAGCCCTATCAGAATACGAACCGGCCGACGTGGACGTCGGCCGCAGGACTGGAGTCCTGCCCCACGAATTATGCAGCCTTGCTCAAAATGGGAGAACTAAGTGACATCGCCAAGACCGGCCGCCACACCTAAGCACTATGCGGACGATTGCTTGCGGGCCCCGTCGCACGGTAGCTCCCGCAAGCGGCGAATGGGCGAGCATATCAGCCACAGCGTCGAGAGCAGAAACCCGCCAGCGCCCACGAACATCGCGCCGCGCAGGCCGATCGCCTCCGCCAGCGCGCCCCCCAACAGCGCGCCTGCGGGCAGCACGCCGCGGAACATCAAATGCGCGGCAGAGTTCACGCGGCCCAATACATGACTGGGCGCGACTGCCTGGCGCAGAGTCAATTCGTTGATATCGTAGATCGACCAGGCCATATCGCCCAGTTGCGCCACGGCGAGAATACCGGCGCAAACCGCAACCGGTCCATGCGCCAGCGGCGGCAACAGACCGGCTACTCCGGCCAGCAGCGCGGCGCCGATCAGGGTCTGCCCAAACCCAAGGCGGCGCACCAGCGGCTCCGCGGTCAGCGCGCCGAATACTCCGCTGAAGCCGCCCACCGATATGACCGCGCCCAGCAGCACGGCGCTGAGTCTAAGCTCGCGCACGGCGAAAAGAATATACAGGCTGCCTCCGAAACCCAGGAAAATGGCGGCCGTGGCCGCCCGCAGCAACAGCGTGCGCAGAATCGGTTCGTGCCATGACGCGCGCAGCCCTTCCACGATTTCCCGCCCGATGTGCGGCGCCGCGCTCGGTTCCGGCCGCGGCTCCGGTTTGTGGATGAGCCACACCGAAAGCGCGGAACACACGAACGAAGCCGCGTCGAACAGGATCGCCATCGGCGCCGTAATAGCCTGCACCAGAACGCCGGTCAGCCCCGGACCCACCACACCCGCGATCGACTCCGACAACGCCATCTTGCTGTTGCCTTCCAGAATTTTCTCGGGACGGACCAGCGACGGCAGGTAGGCCTGGTAACTCACGTCGAAGAACACGGTCAGGACCGCGCTGGCCGCCGCCACCAGATAGAGATGGCCCATGGTCAGCCGGCCGAACGCTACGGCCGCTGGAACCGTGCCCAACACCGCGGCGCGCCCCAGATCGGCCCAGATCAAAATCGGACGCCGGCGCAAGCGGTCCGCCCACGCGCCCGCGAAAAGGCCGAACAACAGGATGGCGGCCGCGCTGGCGCCGCTCAGGATGCCCATCTGCAGTGGCGAGGCCTTCAGCAGCAGGGCAGCCGTCAGCGGCAATCCCACCAGGGTGATCCACGATCCGATTTGCGAGACCGCCTGGCCGGCCCACAGCTTCAGGAAGTCGGGTTCGCGCCAAAGGCCCCGCGGCGGCATGTCAGGGCTTTTCGAACTTGATTACCGAGTCCGCGCCGAACCGCTTGTATTGGCTGTATCGGATGGTCATGCGCACGCGCAGTAAGCCGGTGCTGAACGGCAGCGTGTCGTCGGCGAAGGTGTATACCGGAAACCGGTGCACGCCATCCACGAGTTGGCGAATGGTTGTGAATCGCGGAAACAGATTCTCCGATGGCCGGCTGAGCATCTGCGGCACCGCCTGCCCTTCCAGCCGCACGATTGAGTAGTCCTTCTTATCCGCCCACAGCATCCCGTCGAAAAGGCGCTGCCCTTGCAGGATCTGACGCGGGCGCACTTGCAGCACCCAGCAGTCCACGCCGTCGATGTTCTCGTCGCCGCGGAACTTGGTTTCGTAATTCCAAAGCTGATCCTCGGTCATCACGAACGGTTGGATGCCGCGTATGTCCTGGAAGTCTTCGTCGGTCATCTTGAGGCGCTTCAAGGTGAGGAGCGGCTTGCCGATCACCCGCTCGGTGCGTTCGTGCTCGGGCGAAAAGATCACGTCGCGCTCCTCGCGATACTCGCCCGTTTGCGCGCCATGCGCGTCCAGTTCCGCGAACACCACGGTTTGCCGGTAGGTGTAATCGTTGCGCGCGGCCTGTGTCTCGCTTTCCCGATGCGCTATGCGGCGCGCCAGGCTCGGCGGCGCCTCCTGTGCGCGCGCGCCGGCCGCCACGCATCCCAATGCTAAAATGAGGCCGATGACCCAATCGCTCGGCGGTTTCCGGGCGGCTCTGCTGGCCGGATGGACCGCGCTGAGCGCCGCGGGCTTGCTGTATGCTCGGTTGAAAGGCATTCCTGCGTGGGTGGCGGTTCCCGTTCTGGCCGCGTTCCTGGTTGAATATCCATTCTATCTGGTCCCCGCATTCGCGGAAGTCCGCCAGCGCTTCGAGCGAATTCTGCCATGGTTCCTGGTAGTCTCTTTCGTCGCGCCATATGTGGTCTACGCGTCGAGCACCGGCCAATTCCGTTGGTGGGCGCTGGCGCAACTCGCCGCGCTAGCCACGGCGCTGAGCCTCTGGTATAAGATTCTGCCGGCCGCTCCGCTCGCGGATGGTGCGTTCCTGGCGCTGGTGGCGGCCGTCGTTCTGCGCGGATATTTCGACCCAATCTACACATCGCCATTCGCCGGACTGCATGTCGAGATACTCGGCCATGTGGCGCTCACGCGCCTGTGCGCCATGGTCATGCTGGTGGAGCGGCGCGTCCCCGGCGTGGGCTATGGATTCATGCCAAGCCTTGCGGAATGGAAGATCGGCCTGCGTCATTTCGGCTACTTCCTTGTCGCCGGCATTCCGCTGGCCTGGGCCACGCGGCTGGTGCACCTGGGTCCCGGCATGCCCATGTGGAAGATCGCGGCTACCTTTGTGGGCGTGCTCTGGGTGGTGGCGCTGTCGGAGGAGTTCTTCTTTCGCGGGCTGCTGCAACAGTGGATGGTCCAGTGGACGGGCCGCCCCGCGTGGGCGTTGGCCGGCGCGTCGATTCTGTTCGGCGGGGTGCACCTCGGGTTTCGCGGATTCCCCAACTGGAGATTCGCGCTCGCCGCGGCGGTGGCCGGCTGGTTCTACGGCCGGGCCTACCAGCAGACGCAGAGTATCCGCGCCAGCATGGTGACGCACGCGCTGGTGGTTACGCTATGGCGGGCGTGGTTTGTGTAGGATTGCTTATATAGTGTTCAATATGGACCGTGCCATGACCAACTCGGCGAACCGTTACCGCATAGTTCTCGCTTGTGACGGGGTGCCACTCCATGCCGGGCCACGGGGTGCAATCGACATCACCGAGGAGTTCAGGCATCGGCCATGGCATCAGAACGTCAGGTGCACATGGGACGGACAAATCCCTGATCCTTCAAGGTGAGAACGACTTCGATACCGATGGTCTCGCCCTAATGGATGAGTTCTCCGGCGCAGTTGCGGCCTGCATCAAGGACTTGTTCGACGGCAATATTCGTGTCGTGTCCTCCACAAGGCTCCCGATTGATCCAGCTTAGAGAGGACGTCCGCGAATATAGCTACGACCGGTGACTACGTTCTTCCAGGCGGGTGAGGCGCATATCGAGATCCATCAGCCGTCCCATGATGAGATCGAAACGCGTGGTCATCGTGTTCTCCAGTGCCGCCATCCGCGCTTCGAGCGCGGCCATGCGGGAGGTGCTCGTAACGGCCAATACAGTAAACATGATGCCGTTAAAGACGATGGGCACCCCGATCGCCAGGTATAGCTGGACGTTGTCCATATCTGCTATGAGTATACCTTACACGCCCCACAAGTCGCCGTCGCCCGCACCCGCCAAGTTCGGGCACCATCGGTCCGGTGGCCGCCGAGCTTCGCTCCCTGTATCTGGAGGGAACCCGTGGCCACTTCGCAAACTATCGCCACAGGCTGCTGCTGGCCTACGGGGTCGCGCATGTGGAATCCGCGGAGCCGGTGCTGCCACCGCGCGATGAGCAGGCGAAGACGCTTCGCCTAGCTATCCAAGGTCACCCCCGGCCTGTTCATCTAGCTGATCTGACCCGACCGCCATTGTCTCGTTTCCGCCTCCACACGCCCAATTCGGGGCAGGAGTCGCCCTCGCCCGCTTTGGTATAATCGGGGCGTCATCGATATCAGAGCCATTTCGCCGCCGCTTCGCTTTGATGCACATGGTGTCTGCCGGGTAGCCGATACTCGTGTCATGTCACACTCCTCACGTTGATCGCGGCTTTCCTGGAAGGCGCCACTCCGGAGAGATCTACCAGGAATACCCTTCCGTAGGTTTGGCCGACGTATACGCCGTGATCGCGTTCTATCTCGGTCGCCGCGATGAGATCGATGCCTATCTCGATACCGTGCGCGAGCGCGAAGCCCATGTTGTCGACGAGATAAAGCTTCGTGCTCCGCTGTCCGAAATCCGGCGCTGGCTTCTAGCGCGGAAGACGCAGCCGGCGTGATTTCGTTCCTTGCCGATGAAAATCTAAAACGCAAAATCGCCAGCGGCTTGTTGCGCCGGAAATCTGCTGAACCAGGCTCCTCGCGCCAAAAGGCGTTAGGCTGCCCGGTTGTCCCTTATCAATACCAATCCCATAAATCTGTGATCCGGCGAGGATCGCTCAGGAACGGATCATCCGGGCCCCGCAGCATTTCCTCCTTGTGATAGCAACGGATTTCTCCGGCCCACTTCTGCTTCAGCCAATGGGGAGGACCGCCGCCGATCTTCCACCACGGCATCTCCTTCTTCATGCTTTGCCGTTCTCGATATCTCCTCGAATGATGAAAAGTTCTGCTCACGCATAGCCAGGCTCCTAACCCTGACTAGTGCGGAGCTGGAGGGTTTCCTGTGCGAAGGATAGTCATCGCATCCAGTATAGCCGCGGCGACGGATCACAGTGGCCGCAGCATCTCTATCCAGAGCCGCATCGTAAGATCATGCCGATCGGCAGCGGCGAGATACGGCCGAAGCTCCGATAAGTACCGGTCTTCCAGAGTCGTGAGGTCGATTCGGGACGGCGCGGGCCAGGAACTTCACATCCTCGCGATCGCGCCCTGAGTTTCTTTCCAGCTTCGAAAGAGCCAGATCGTGGGCCTCAAGGCCTGCGAGGTGCACTCTGCGATAGGCAGCCGGGAAGATCGGAATCAACCGGTCCTCATAGTTCTCCGGGACGGTGACAATACCCACATGCTGCACGTACACGCCGTGCTTCCTGTCGAGCGCCGATCCCATTCCTGCCAGCGCATCGAGCCTTCCGATTTCGCCGGCCGGAACCACGGACAGGAAGTCAACATCCACGGTCGGTCGCGGTTAACCATACAACATCGCAATGGCAAACCCGCCGATGCACTGGAGAGCGACAGGTTGATCGAAGGTCTTGTCGATATCGCGAAAGAATGAGTGCCAGGGCTCCGGCGGCCGGTCACGCCGCATAAGGCAGGTGCTCCGCGTCGAGGTCCGTCAGAAGATTCCAGTGCCGGGCATCGGCCAGCCGCGCCCGGCGCAGCCAACCGCGTTCCGCTTCTGAAAGGGAGCCCTGGCAAAGACTGTCTTCACGTGCGAGGCGGGCCTGGTCGAGCCGTTCTTCAACTTCGCGCAGCTTGCTTTGCGCCGCATCGCAGCACCGTTTCCCGGCGATCCGCCGGCCCAACGTCACAATAAAGCCGAGCCGGTTCTGAGCGTCACGAACCTTGGCCTCTCGCATCAGCCACTCCCAGTCAAGATCGTGGTATTCCACCACGAGCCAGGGGAGACCTTCCACTACGCGGACCTCGACGTCGCGGCGGGAAACCGCCGCCAGTAGGACGACCGCGGGATTGTCGCGGGGGCCGCCCAAAAGATGCCGGAAGCCAGGGTACCCAAGGTTAGCGAGAGCCTTGGCCAGGTATGCGGAGTCCCAGGATTCAAGATCGTCAACGCGCAGAGGCGATAGTCGGACCCAAGTGGTACAGATCCATCATCTTCAATCCGATTTTCTCAGTGACGCGGCGGCGGCCGGTTTCCATCAATGCAACGTAGGCCTGCGAAACACCAAAATGCCCGGCGGCTTGTTGTTGCGTGAAGCCAACGGTCTCTCTCGCCAATCGTAATTGGTCCGGCGTGAAGGTCGCCACGGATCCATTATAACAACTCTTGTAATACCCGATGGAGCCGATGGCGGGAGTGATTATCTTGGGCGAAATCTACGCTGTCACACGCCCCACAAGTCGCCGTCGCCCGCGCCCGCCAGCACCGGCTCCGGTTCGGCGGATTCCACATGCGCAGGCTCGTAGGCCGGCAGCAGCCAGTGGCGATAGTTTGCCAGGTGGCTGCGGGTGGCCTCCAGGTACAGGAATCGCAACTCTGCGGCCACCGGACCAATGGCGCCGGAACCTACCGCGCGATGGTCCACCTGAGTCACCGGCGCCACCTCCACGGCCGTGCCGGTGAAGAAGATCTCGTCGGCCAAATAGAGTTCGCTGCGGTCCACCGGGCGCTCCACCACTTCCAGATGCAGCTCGTTGCGCGCCAGTTCCATCACGCAATTCCGCGTGATACCTTCCAGGATGTTCTCGCTCCCGGGAGGCGTCACCAGCTTGCCGGCGCGCACCAGGAAGATGTTGCAGGTTGCGCCTTCGGCCACATGGCCCGCCTCAGTCAGGAAGATAGCTTCGTCGAAGCCATTGCGCCGCGCTTCGTCGCCCGCCAGCGCGCTATTCACATACGACCCACAGATCTTGGCGCGGCCGGGAATAGCGTTGTCCTCGATGCGCCGCCAGGAAACCACGCCGGCATGCAGCCCATGCTTGCTGTCCAGGTAATCGCCGAACGGCACCACGATGACGGAGAACGCGTCGCGGTCGTCGGGATTCACGCCGATGCGCTCGGCGGACTTATAGGCCAGCGGGCGCACATACACATGCGAGTGGAAACGGTTGCGGCGGATCAACTCCACCGCGATGCCACATAGCTCGGAAGCGTCCGGCGCGATGCCGATGCGCAAAATGCCGGAATTCGCCTTCCAGCGGCGGAAGTGCTCCATGGGACGCAGCAGGAAGAGCTGTTCCTGGCGCTCGTCCCAATAGCCGCGAATGCCGTCGAACACGCCGGTGCCGTAATGCAGCGCGTGCGTCAGGATGCTGACTTTCGCATCGTGCAGCGGCACATATTGATTGTCGAAGTAAACGATGACGTCGGAATGATCTTCAGTTTTCATGGTGGATTTCCTTTCTGGCTTCCTCGCGCCCCCGCGCCATGGCAGCCAGGTCGATTTGCATCCAGCGCGGGCTCTTGACAAGCTTATGCAACGCCGCGGTGGCCTGTTCCTCGGAGAGCATGCCGGTGGCTTCCAGCAGCGCGCCCAGCATCAGGATGTTGGCGGCTTTGGCCGCGCCCAACTCGTCGCCCAGCCGCGTGAACGGCAGTACGACAGTGCGGACGTCGGCGCGCGCGCAGTCGTCCGGCAGTGCCGTCCCGTTATAGATTACCCAACCACCCGGCTGGACCGTGCCGATGAACTTGCGTAGCGAAGGCTCATTGAGCGCCAGCAGCACATTGGGAACCGACACCAGCGGCGAATCGATGGGCCGGCTGGAAAGGCGCACGTGACAGTTGGAAGTGCCCGAGCGCATCTCCGGCCCGTAAGAGGGCAGCCACGAAACTTCTAAACCTGCATCGAGTCCCGCTTCGGCCAGCACTTCGCCCAGCAACAGGACCCCCTGTCCGCCGAAGCCGGCCACGCGGACCTGAAGATCGACTGCACCTTTGGCCTCCGCATCGATTTCTTCGACCGCACCCTCGTCAGCGACGCCGAGAATCCGTGAAATGTCCTCGAGCGCAGGCGCCGCAGGGGGCGCTGCCTTCGCCGGTGCATCTTTCGTGCGATCGCGAAAGGCCCCGAGCGGAAAGGTTTTCTCCATCACCTCGCGAACCCAGTGCTGCGCCTCCACTGGCGACATCTTCCAGATCGTCGGGCACGGCGACAGCACCTCCACCAGCGAAAAGCCCAGCCCGCGCACCTGATTCTCCACTGCCCGCCGCACCGCGTGCTGCGCCTGCGCCACCTGCCGGTTGTCTCCCAGTCCCACGCGTTCGATATAGACAGGAGCCTCCAGCGTCGCCAGCAACTCGCTCACGTGCAGCGGATACCCCTCGTTCGCCGCGCTGCGCCCGTTCGGGGTCGTAGTACTCCTCTGCCCCAGCAGCGTCGTCGGCGCCACCTGCCCGCCGGTCATGCTGTAGATGGCGTTGTTCACGAAA
>PKYZ01000337.1 GCA_003132865.1 Bryobacterales bacterium | reverse complement strand
TGCTGCGGCGCATCGGCCGGCTGCCCTCCGACAAGGCCCTGGAGATCGCGCGCAAGCTTTGCGCGGGGCTGGCGGCGGCGCACGAAAAAGGCGTGCTGCATCGCGACTTGAAGCCCGCCAACNNGCACGCCCGCCTATATGGCGCCGGAGCAGCTCTCGGGCCAGGAGGTGACCGCCCGGAGCGATATCTACTCGCTGGGGTTGGTGCTCTACGAGATCTTCACCGGGAAGCTGCCGTTCGAATCGCACACGCTGGCCGGCCTGATGCGGTCCCAACAGGAGAGCCAGCCCGCCAGCCCGTCCACGCTGGTGCGCGACCTGGATCCCATGGTGGAGCGCGTGATCCTGCGCTGCCTGCAGCCGAAGCCGGGGCTGCGCCCGGGCTCCGCGCTGGCAGTGGCTGCGGCGCTGCCCGGAGGCGACCCGCTGGCGGAGGCGCTGGCAGCCGGCGAGACGCCGTCGCCGGAAATGGTGGCGGCCGCGGGCGAGGGCGAGGGTCTGACACCCCGCGTGGCGGTTTCCCTGCTGCTGGCGGTGCTGGCGTCGATCGCCGTGTTTGCGGTGCTGAACCTGCGTTCCAGCGCGCTCGAACGGCTGCGGCCCGAATACTCTCCGGAGGTCCTGGCGCAAAAGGCCAAGGATACGATCCAGCGGCTGGGATTCACCTCGCCCGCGGCCGACGATGCGTATGGCTTCGATTGGGACAGCGGTTTCTTGGACGACGTCAACAAGAACAACAAATCTGTCGATTGGGATCAAGTTCTGGCGCAGAAGCCGCCGTTGCTGATGTTCTGGTACCGGTCGAGTCCAGCGCCGCTTACGGGGGTGGAATTCCACAACGACCTGCTGACGCCGGGAATGGTGGAGCGGGACGATCCTCCGCCGGTCGATCCGGGCATGATCGACGTGTTATTGGACTCCTACGGGCGGCTGTCGTATTTCAGGAGGGTGCCGCCACAACGGCTCGAGCCGGGACAACCGGTGCCCGCCGTGGATTGGAGCGCGTTCTTCGCGGCCAGCGGGCTGGATATGGCGCAGTTTCAGCCCACCGAGCCCCTGTGGACCGCGGTGACGGCATCCGACTCCCGCGTGGCGTGGCTCGGGAGCGGGAAGCGGCCATTGCGGGTGGAAGGGGCGTCCCTGCGCGGACACGCGGTATACTTCGCCATGATCCGGCCATGGAACCGGCCGAGCGGGCGGGATGGCGGGCAGACGTCCACGCAGGATGCGATCGCGTTCTCAATTCTGGGCGTGCTGTTGCTGGTGGTATGCGTGGGGGCGGCCTTGCTGGCGCGCCGCAACCTGGCGCAGCAGCGTGGCGACCGGCGCGGCGCCTTCCGGCTGGCCGTCTTCGTCTTTAGCGTGCTGATGCTGCTGTGGCTGACCCGTGGGCATTTGGCCATGTCGTTTGGCACCTTCGGCACATTCCTGATAGCCCTGTGCACATCGGTTTTCTACGGCGTGGTGATTTGGATGGTGTACATCGCGCTGGAGCCCTACGTGCGCCGCCGCTGGCCGCAGACGCTGATTTCGTGGTCGAGCGTGCTGATCGGCCGGGTGCGCGATCCGGTGGTGGGCCGCGACGTTCTGATCGGCGCCGCGGCAGGTTCGGGCGTGCTGCTGGTCGGCGCCCTGGTCGATTTTTGGAGGCGCCATTTGGTCCCCTGGACTCCTAACCTGGATAGCTCCGAGGTGCTGGCGGGAGCCCGCGGCACGTTGGCCACGTGCCTTTCCGGCGGGGCCCACGCCATTCGCGAGACGCTGTTCTTCTTCTTCCTGATCTTTCTGCTGCGGGTCGTGCTGCGAAACCAGTGGGTGGCGGCGGCCGCGTTCGCCCTGATCTTCGCAGCGTTAAACCTGAGCTCGGCCAGCCATCCCATCCTGGACGGCGCGGCGGCGTTCCTGATCGTCGGAGGGTTCGCGTTCGTGGTCCTGCGCTGGGGCGTTTTGGCGCTGGCCATCACCCTGCTGGTGAGCAACCTTGTCGGCAACGCGCCCATGACGGCGCATTCCTCGGCGTGGTATTTTCCGAGCGCGGTCTTCATGCTCGCCTGCGCGGTGGCGCTGACCGCGTGGGCCTTCCACACAGCCATCGCCGGGCGGCGGTTGTGGAAGACGGATCTGTTCGGATAGGCCGAAACCTCCTTGCGTACGGCGGTGAGTTGTGCCATATTTCCCTAAGATTATTATGGGGCGAAGGCCAGCCACCGGCGAACTGCTGCGGGACACACTCGACATGTTAGTGCTGAAGACACTCACGAGAGGGACCATGCATGGTTACGCCATCGCGGAGTTCATCGAGGAAACTACCGATGACGTGCTGCGCGTCGAAGAGGGCGCTCTCTATCCCGCGTTGCACCGGCTGGAGCTGCGCGGGCTGGTGGCCGCGGAGTGGGGTGTTTCCGAGAATAATCGCCGGGCCCGGTACTACCGGTTGACCGCCGCCGGACGCAAGCAACTCGGCGAGGAATCGGCTCACTGGAACCGTATGACGGCGGCGGTCGCCCGCATCATGGAGGCCTGATATGTCCGCATGGCGCACGAAAACCTGGTTGCGGCTCAAAGCCCTGATCCACCGCCGCGCGTTCGACCGCGACCTGGACGACGAAATCGACTTCCACCTGGCCATGCGTGAACGCAAGCAGCAAAGGCTGGGTCTCACAGCCGACGACGCGCGCCACGCCACGCGCCGCCGCTTCGGCAACACGACACTCTTGAAGGAGGATACGCGCGAAATGCGGACCTTCACTCGGTTTGAAACGCTCTGGCAGGATGTTTGCTATGCGGCACGCACGCTGCGCAAGAGCCCCGCTTTTCTGGCGGTAGTCGTGCTCTCGCTGGCGCTGGGGATCGGGGCGAACAGCACGATTTTCAGCGTGCTGAACACGGTGCTCTATCGCCCCCTGCCCTACGAGCAGCCCGACAGACTCAAGACGATCTGGGAGAGCGAATCCGGCCGGCGCGAATTCGGAAGAGCACCCGCCGATCGCGGACGCGGCCGATTGGAGAAAGCAAAACCATGTCTTCGAAGACATTCCCTTGACCAGCTTTACGGAGCCGACGCCGCTGGCCGGCGAGGGCGGTGCCGAGCAGGCTAGCGCGCAGTTCGTCACTCCGAATTTCTTTCGCCTGCTACGAGTCAGTCCGATGTTCGGCCGAGTGTTCACCGCCAGTGAAGCCCAGGACCTGACGCAGACTGTCGTGATCAGCAGCCCTTTCTGGAAGCGGCGCTTCAACAGCGATCCCAAGGTGCTCGGCAAGTCACTCAAGATTTCCGGGGTGTTGTCCACCGTAGTAGGCGTGATGCCGCCGAGCTTTGTCTCGTTCTTCGGCGACCGGCTGGACTGTGGGCGCCCATCGACGCCGAGAGCGCCCGTTACTCGGAGCGCAAAGATCACTGGCTGATGGCCATCGGGCGGCTGAAGCCGGGCGCGACACAGAGTCAGGCGCAGACTGAAATGAGCGTGATTGCCAACCGCGTGGAGCAAGCCTATCCGGCGACCAACAAAGGCGTGGGCGCGAAAGTCGTGCCCTTGCACGACGCGCTTTACGGGGGGGGGCCGGCCGTTATCTCTACCCTCTTCTGGGGGCCGTGGTCTGCGTTTTGCTGATCGCCTGCGCCAACGCCGCGAATCTCCTGCAGGCGCGCACCGAAACCCGCCGAACCGAATTTGCGGTGAGGGCATCGCTCGGTGCGGGCCGCCGCCGCTTGATGCGGCAGTTGTTGGTGGAGAGCGGACTGCTTGGCCTGGCCGGCGGGGCGCTCGGCATTGCCTTGACGTTCGCGGGTATTCGGCTCTTTCGCGGGCTCGCCGGAGATTTTCCAAATGCTAGCAGCGTCAACGTCGATATCCGCGTGCTCCTGTTTACTATGGCGGTATCCTTCGCGACGGCCATCGTGATGGGTTCGGCGCCCGCGTTCCAGGCTGCTAGGACCGATCTGAACCTCGCTTTGCGGGAAGGCCGGCGCGCGACAACCACGGGTATCGCCGGCCGCCGCAAGCGCCACATCCTGGCGGTCTCGGAGATCGCTTTGGCCTTGGTGCTCCTGGTGGGAGCCGGCTTGATGATCAACAGCGTGCTTCGTATGCAGCAAGTCAACCCGGGATTCGATCCCGCCAATGTTATAAACTTCGATCTCTCGGTGGCTGAAGGCGCACCCTATGTGGAGAGGTTGCCTGATGGAGACATCGAAAGAGCGACTCCTTTGGTCTCGGCCTTCTACCGGCAACTCCTCGATAAAGTGACAGCCATCCCGGGTGTGGAGTCGGCGGGCACGGTCACTCCGTTCGGCTTCGGGTATAACTTCTCCGTGCTGGGATGCCCGCTTCCACCGCCGGATAAGATGCCCATAACGGGTTACAAGGAGATTAAGCCCCACTTTGTTCCGAACGTTGAGAATTCCGCTGAAAAAGGGCCGCTATCTGAGCGGCTCCGACCTGGCAGGCGCGCCGTGGGCCGCGGTCGTCAACGAGACTTTCGCACGACGCTACTTCCCAAACGAAGATCCCATCGGCCAGCGATTACTGCTGAGATATACCGACCTGGACCAAAAGCAACCTCGGCAGATTGTGAGTGTGGTCGGCGACGTGAAATGGTACTTGCCAGACATACAGCCGGACCCGGTCGTCTATGTCTCCTATCTGCAGCAAGGCTCGGACTACCGCGGCGGAAGCATCATGGCATGGCACATTTGGCGCAGACCTTGGTGGTGCGGTCGGCTTCCAGCTTGGGGAACCGCGAGGCCGGCTTGGCCGCGGCGGTGAAGAAGGCGGTTGCGGAATTGGATCCGGACCAGCCCGTCACCGGGATCATGACGATGGAACAATCCCTCGCACGGTCCGTCGGCGATGCGCAATTCTACGCCCGCCTGCTGGAGATCCTTGCGATCATAGCCCTGCTGCTGGCGGCAATCGGCATTTACGGTTCTATGTCTTACTTCGTCACCGAGCGCACGCATGAGATCGGCATCCGCGTCGCGCTGGGCGCGCAGCGTGCTAACATTCTCGGGTTGGTTACAAGAACTCGGGCTGAAGCTTTCCTGTATGGGAGTGGCTATAGGAGCGGCGCTGGCCCTGAGTCGCACGCGGGTGATCGCCCGATTTCTCTTCGGCGTGACCGCCACCGATCCCGCTACATTCGCGGAGGTCGGGCTGGGCCTGCTAGGCATCGGCCTGCTGGCATGCTACATCCCTGCGCGGCGCGCTACCAAAGTCGATCCAATGGTGGCTTTGCGCCACGAGTAGACCACCGGGCCGTGGTCTAGCGACAGCCTACTCCGCGAGAGCGAGAGTACCCGGCAGATCGATCTCCACCAACAAGCCCGGCTCCGCATTCCGCGCGATGGACAGCCCCAGGCCCGCGCCGCCGCTGGCCCGCTCGCGATCCGTCTCCACGCGATAGAAGGCGTCGAAAATCCGCGGCAGAGCTTCGTCCGGCACACCCGGCCCGTAATTCCGAATCCGCAGCGCGGCCCGGCCATTGGCGGCTTCCAGACTGGCGTCCACCGCTGTTGCTTCCGGCGCGTGGCGGATGGCGTTGCGAATCACGTTCTCGATGGCGCGCCGCAGCAATTCGGCATCGTCCTGGACGGTCACCGGCTGCGCGCTCACCAGGCGCACTTCGCTCGACCGCGCCTGCGCTTCGAGCGACGAATCGGCCACCACTTCCTCCAGCAATCGATCGAGGCTAGGCTCGCGCCGCAGCGCATCCGGGCCGCCTTCGGCGCGCGTGACTTGCAGCAGACCGCCGACCAACGCATTGAGCCGCTCGGCTTCCTTGTCGATGCCGTCGAGATGCGCCTCGCGATTTTGCCCGGACCGCGCCAACTCCAAGGCCACTCGCAAGCGCGCCAGCGGCGAGCGCAGCTCATGGGAGATATCTAGCAGCAACCGGCGCTCGGCGTCCACCAGCGTCTGGATGAAGCCGTCGAGACCGGGCGGCATGACGTCGAGGATCGCGAGGCTGAAGCCGCCGTCGAAGGCCCGTTCCAGGCCGCGGCGGCTTTCATGCACGCATTCGACCGCGAAGCCCTCGCCGGTGAGAAACTCCGCCAGCAGGGAGCAGAGTTCGGTCTCGTCGTCGATTAACAAAAGTCGCACGGCTCCGAATGCAGCATGCGCGGAAAGTTGTGGCGAGGCACCGGCGGGTGTTACAAGGGAGATGGGCAACAACGCCGGGGTGAGGCGTTCGTACGTATGAGGACCATTGGCTGGCTGCTGTCCTTGGCGCTATGGGGCACGGTCACGCAGACGATCAACTTCGATTCCGCGAAGCCGGGCTCGGTTCCGCCGGGATGGACCGTCACACCGAATGCCGGCGCGGCTCCCAAATGGGAGATCCGGAAAGACCCCAGCGCCCCCAGCCCGCCTTATGTGTTCGCGCAGATCTCCAGCTATGCAGCCGGCGATGCGGCCGGCGGCCGATGCCCGCTCGCCATTCTGAACAAGATGGACGTGAAGGATGGCGACTTAAGCGTGAAGGTGAAGCCGGTGGCGGGCAAGGAGGATCGCGCCGGAGGGCTGGTGTTCCGCTACCGCGATCCGGACAACTACTACGTCGTGCGCGCCAACGCGCTGGAGAACAGCATCGTCCTGTACAAGGTTGAGGACGGAAAGCGCACGCCGCTCGAGTCGAGAGGCGCGCCGCCGAAAAGCTTCGGCGTGAAACATCCCGTGCCGTTGAATCAGTGGAGCGTGCTGAAGGTGCAATTCCGGGGTCCGTTGTTCAGCGTCTATTTCAATCACCGGCGCTTGTTCGAGGTGCTGGACTCCACGTTCCGCCAGCCCGGCAAGGTTGGCCTGTGGACCAAAGCCGACGGCATCACCTACTTCGACGATTTCCGCATTGCGGGGAAGTAGGGGTGTGTGGGGCTGACCTCCAGGTCTACGCGGGTCCTCCAGGACCCGCTTCGGAGCGGGAAGAGGCCGACGTGGACAGTCGGCCGCAGGACTGGAGTCCTGCCCCACGAAGCTCTATTTCCCCGGCTTGCCTGCGCTCTCCGCCACGCTCCGCGCCAGGTAATTCACCACCTTGGCCTCGTTGCGCGCCACCTCATAATAGGCGTTCTTCAGCAACTGGTCTTTGCGGTTGAGCAGCGTCTCACGAATGCTCTGCTGCACGCGCGGATCGTTCAGTTCACGCTGCCCGGCCGATTCCTTGGAGATGATTTTGAAAATGCGGTAGCCCTCTTGCGTTTTGATGATGGGGCTGATCGCGCCGGGGGCCAGGGACATCACCATCTTGCGCAGCTCCACGTTGGCCTTCTCCAGCGCGGACTCGGGGATGAACCCCAAATCGCCGCCGTTGGGAGCCGAGTTGGGGTCTTCGGAGTAGCTATGGGCCACCAGGCCGAACTCTTCACCGCGCCGCAGGCGCTCCTGGATCTCGCGGATCTTGTTGCCGGCCTCGACATCGTTTTGGGCCTTACTGTTTTTCAGGTTGCCCGCGCTGGGCTCCGGATTGGGCGTCACCAGAATCTGCGCCATGCGCACGCGCGGCTCGGCCAGATTGAAACTGGCCTTGTTGGCGTTGTAGAAGGCGGTGACATCGGCGTCGGTGATGACGATGTGGGAAGTAATGTCCTTGTTGATGAGCTTCTGAATGCTCAGCTCGCGGCGTATCTTGGACTTGAGATCGTCCAGCGTCATCTTGTTGTCGCGAAGCTGCTGCTCGAACTGCTCTTTGGTCCAGGGCGCCTTCAGCTCGGTCAGCTTGGCTTCGACGTCCGCATCGCCCGCCAGGAGGCCTTGTTTTTCGGCGCGCTGCAACATGATCTCGCTATCGATCAAGCCGCGCAGCACTTCCAGTTTCTGCGCCATGGTCTGCTCCTCGGATTGGCCGGGCGTCGAAAGCTGCGACTGCTGATACGTCCTTTCCAACTCCGCATAAGCGATCGCGCGATTGTTCACCGTGGCGGCCACGTTGGCGGGCGCCGATTTCTTGCAAGCCGGGGCGCACAAAAGCACCAGGAGAGCGGCCACACCTCCCCATCGAACCGCGCGCGTTGGCCTGCGGCGCCACAAAGCATCAAACATGACGATCCCTCATTGTATATGGGTACAATGGCCTGCGGGAGAGATCGGTATGAGAGTCGGCATGATCGGAACGGGCGCCATCTCGCACAAGCATGCGGAGGCCTATCGGAACATCGGTTATGAATTAACCGTTTGCACGGATATCCACGCGGAGGCCGGGCGGCGCTTCGCGAGGCAACACGGCGCCGAATTCGTGGAATCGTACGAAGCGGTTTGCCGGCACCCCAGGGTTGACTATGTGGACGTCTGCACGTTTCCCGATTTCCGCATGCAAGCCCTGGAGGTTTGCGCGCAAGCGGGCAAGCACATCCAGGTGCAGAAGCCGATCTCAACCAACCTGGGAACGGCGCGCGAGATGGTGGAAACGGCGCGCCGTGCGGGCATCCGGTTGGGCGTGGTCAGCCAGCACCGTTTTGACGATTCCAGCCAGTTCCTGCGGCGGGCCATCTCCGCCGGACGCCTGGGCAAGCTGCTCGAATGCGATTGTTACGTAAAGTGGTACCGGTCGCCGGAATACTACGCGCGGCCGATCAAGGGTAGTTGGGAGACCGAGGGCGGCGGCGCGCTGATCAACCAGGCGATTCACCAGGTCGATATCCTGCGCTGGCTGGCCGGCCCGGTGCGCGAGCTGTATGCGGTCTGGCAGCTTGGCGCTCTGCACAAGATCGAATCGGAGGATGTGGTGAACGCGGTGGTGCGTTATGTCTCAGGCGCCACCGGCGTGATCCAGGCCGCCACCGCCTTCTGGCCTGGATACACGGAGCGCACCGAATTCCACGGTACCAAAGGCACCGCCATCATTTCCGGCGACAAGCTGACGGCCTGGGATGTGAAAGACGACATCGGTGAGCCGCCGCCGCTGGCGCAGGATGCCGCTTCGGGATCGTCCGATCCGATGGCGATTTCGCTGGAGCCATTCGAGCGCCAGTTCCTGGATTTCGGCGAGGCCATCCGCACCGGCCGCGAGCCGCTGGTCTCCGGCGAGGACGGCTATCAGGCGCTCGAGATTGTGGACGCTATTTACCGGTCATGCCGCAGCGGAGAAAAAGTCGCGCTCGTTTAGTGTTTACGGGCCGGCCGGGACCGGATGCAGAAGCCTGTCGTCAAAATTGCAAGCCGTTGTGCCGGAGCACAGGATAGAACGAAATCCGGGATGCTTGGGGTTGAGCAGATAGTTTCTGGCGATTGAGACTACCGCTCAAGGAACCGAGAGTACCGCGGACGAGCCGTCATCCACCCATCTGGCGCCGATCTTTTGTGTGGTCGGATAATCCTGTTTCCAGTCCGCCGGTAATAAGTACAAGGCTTCCACTTCTTTTAAACTTCTATTACGAGCGCGTCTTCGAAACTCAATTCCACATAACCCCAATCGTTGGGTCGCCGGCGGGTGTGAACCAAGACTTCCAGGGTGGCTAAGGGGAGACATTCAGACGAATAAACGACAAAGTACCCTTTCGGATTCCAGCGGGCCACCATAGGTCCGTGCACCTTCCCCGGTGAGTTCCGCAAAGTCCTTGTTGCAGAGGCGCCAAGCAGTGGTCATTCAGGCAAAGATGCCGTGCTCAATGCGGCCAAGCTCGTCAAGTATGGCTTGGCGGCCTTCCGGATCGGTCGCGACTTTAACCGGGGCCAAACCCCTGAGTGCTGCATTTGGCGTCCGCAACCACTCCAGAGCCTTATCGAAGTCGCCAAAACATTCGACGGCCCTATCCAGGAGTTCCTGGTCTTCCCTGGCTATTGGTCCTACAACTTGTGTCATGCCGCCCACTGTGGTCGCCATGGCTTTCTTGGGTTCGTCGTCAGCCATTCCGTTCGCCCTACTGAGGAACTGACTAATGATACCACGCCTTGGATTTCCAACGCGGTGGTGGTTTTGAGCCACAAGAAATACCCTAGGCCACGATTCTCCTTTCTCGCGGATTCCGCGGTAAGCCGCGCGCGCCAATCGCCCGCCTTTCAGGGCGGCTACAGAGCACGTTGTTTGCCCAACAAAGAGATCGGCGGAAATGGGCGGTAGGTTTAGGACTTAATTAATCAAGGTGTGATCGTCACACCATCGTCGGCGGTCAGGAGCGGCCAGGCGAACGCTGCCAAATTCTCGGTAAAACTCGGTGTATGCTTCGTAGCCGTTGGGCGTTGTGGGCCGGCATTGTGGTGTTCCGCCGCTGGGGCTGGTGCTATGGTGGATGCGCCGGGGCGTGGGCCGCGAGCAGTTGGTCTCCGGCGAGGACGGCTACCAGGCGCTCGAGATCGTGGACGCCATCTACCGATCCTGCCGCACCGGTGAAAAAGTCGCGCTCGCGTAGATCCGCGCCCCGCGCACGCGCACGCCACATGACGGTTGCTCTTCTGAGCGTGGATCCCATGCGCTACAACTTTGGGTGCCTCCACGCCATTGGCGCGATCGCGCAAAGTGGCCGTATGCCGGGGCAGAGGTCACGCCCGCCGCCGCTCCACCGGAACGGCCGGCCCGGCGAGCGGTGCGGGACGATCGCCGTCCCGGCTTAACAGCCCCGCAGACGAGCTTTTACCGCAGAACTCTACGAAATCCCTTGGCGGCAGCGGCGGCGCGAATAGGAAGCCCTGCGCCTCAGGGCACCGCAACCGCTGCAGCAGCGTCAACTGGTGCGGCGTTTCCACACCCTCCGCGATCGCGCTCATTCCCAGGCCTTCAGCCATCCGGAGGATGGTCTCCAAGAGCGGCTCGGGTTCCTGCCCATCGCCAATCCCGCGGATAAACGACTGATCGATCTTCAATCTCTGAAATGGCAACTGATGCAGATAGGACAGCGACGACTGGCCGGTTCCGAAATCATCGACGGCAAAATTGACCCCGGTGCTGGTTCGCAGGTTGCGGAAGGTTCGGGAGGCGGCCGCGAAATCACCGACGAAGGCGCTCTCAGTTAGTTCCAGTTCCAGCAATTCAGGGGGGAAGCCGGTTTCCAGAAGCGGCTGCTGCACGTCCTGAACGAAGCCGGGCAGCGCCAATTGAGAAGCGGAAACATTTACCCCGATCCGCAGCCGGAGACCCGTCTTATCGATCCACTCCCTCCCTTGACGGCAGGCTTCGCCGAGCACCCAGCGGCCGAAATCCACGATCTGGCCGGTTTCTTCCAGAATAGGCACGAAAGCGGCCGGAGAGACGATGCCCAGACCTTCCGGCCGCCAGCGCAGCAGCGCTTCCGCGCCTGTCACGCGGCCGGTAAAAACGTCCACCTGAGGCTGGTAGTAGACCAGCATTTCCTTCCGCGCCAATGCGAAACGCAGCCGCTTCTCCATTTCCAACCTCTCGGGCGGCGTGGCCGCCATGGAGGAATGGAAGTACACCAGCCGCGCCTTACCGGCTTGCTTGGCCCGGCTGAGAGCGAGCTGGGCCTGTCGCTCCAGCGATTCCGGCGTGCTCTCCGGCGCCGCCCAGGCGATTCCGATGCTGGCGCCGATGAACAGTTCGTGGCCGTCAACCGAGAAAGGCTCCGCGAGCGAACGCAGCAAGTGCCCGGCCACGGCGCCGGCATCCTCGATAGCCGGGGCATCGGCCACCAAGACGGCGAACTCGTCTCCCCCGACTCGCGCCAACGCGTCCTCGGCGCGCAATCCGGATCGGAAACGACGGCCAATCCGATCCAGCAGACGGTCCCCAGTAGCGTGTCCCAAAACGTCATTCACCAGCCGAAAACGGTCCAGGTTGATGTAGAGCAGTGCTGCCCGCCGGCCGGTCCGGCGGCCCTCTTGCAGCGTCGAGCTCAACATTCGCTCGTAATAAGCGCGGTTGTACAGCCCGGTGAGGGAGTCGTGCTCGGCCTTGAACGCCAGTTCCTCCACCAAGTTGCGCTGCTCTAGGGCCAGCGTAGCCAAGCGGCAGATTGATTCCACGCGCACGGCCAGCGATCCGCTCGGGAGTATGGGACCGTCCGCCAGCCCCACCAGCATGCCCAGCAACTCGCCCGTGCCGGAAAAGAGATGGCGAGCCCATCCGTGATCGAAGGGGAATTCAGTACGATCCGCGACGAATGCGCCGGGCTGGAACAGCGCCTCCGACAGACGCTCGGGGTCGATGGGCGCCAACGCCGCTTCGGCCTTCGCCGTCAGGTCCCCTTTCGCAGCCAGCGTCCATTCCTCTCCGTCGTTGAGGAAGAACGCTACCTGCTGCTCTTCCCGCGCCTCGCCAGCATGCTGGCACAGCGCTTCGAGGATCTCGCGAGGTGCGCACTGGCGCGCGATCATCTGGGTGACGCGCTGCATCGAAAGTTCGCCGTAGTCGCTGTTCCGGCTCAACCTGGCAACCGCATCGCGGCCGGTCTGGGACGCCAGTTCAGCCAGCAGGTTCCGCTGCTCGATTGCCAACGTGGCGAGGTGGCAGGCCGATTCGATGCGGGAGGCGTGGGGACCAAACGGGAGCAGGGGGCCCTCGGCCAGGCCGACGACAATTCCCAACAGTTCGCCCAGGCCCGAAAACAAGTGGCGCGCCCATCCGGCCTCAAACGGCCGTGCCGACCGCTCGGGGGCTGACGCGCCAGCCTGGAACAGAGCCTGCGAAAGCTGCGCCGGGTCGATCCGGTTTAGTGCCGCCTCGGTCCGGGGAACCAGCCGGCCCTTCGCAGCGATGGTCCATCGGTCGTCATCCATCAGGAAGAAAGCAATTGGCTGGTTCTTGTCGTCGCCACCCAGGAGCCGGCACAGAGCTTCCAGGACCTCGGCAGGATCGTTCTGATGGACGACCATCCGCACGATCTGCCGGAGTGAGGCGTCGCAATCGGTCCCCCCTCCGTGGTCGCATGAAGACACCGCCGTTGGACAACAGCACTCTGCCATCGTTCCCCCAAATTACGGCTGGAGACCCGTGAACCGATCCACCTGTTCGATGAGCAGGTTGGGAGAGCCGGGAACGCCCTCCGCCACCAGGTGCGATGGCTTGATCGTCAGCACTGCGGTTCGATTGCCAACCACGATCCGGTGGACCAGCGGCGTACTGTTCAGGTCGCTCACTTTGCTTCGCAGCGCAGCCAGATCGCGTGCGCGGCTGAACACGGCCACCAGGCTGGAGGCCGTCCAGCGAAAAGTGGGATTGCCTGCGGCTACCGGCTGCAGCCGTTCCTTAATCAGCCGAAAAACCACCTCCTCGGCAACCGCTGGACCGTATCTTTGAATGAACGATTGCAGGCGATCGAGCAGGAAAGCGACCAGGTAAAGACCCTCGCCGGGAGCCACGCTCTCGAGCGATTCCGCGATCCGGATGACGCCTTCCGGCCTCCCCGCCAATTCCAGCCGGGTACTGCTCAGAAACTCCCGCGTCTTGTTGACTTCCTGCTCGAATCGGGCGAGTTCCTGAGTGGACGACTCCTGCGTGTGCGCCGCCTCCGCTTTGACGAACCGCACAGTGTCCGACAACGAGAACTTCAGTGCGACCATGTCCTCGATCTGGCAGGCTTGCTGCACGGATTCCTGAATCCGGTTCAGCCGCGCAATGGACCGGTCGTTGCCCCCTGCCAACACGATTAGGGCTTGGTTCAGCATGGCGAAGATATGCTGCATCTCGATGGCCTGGCTGACAGCGCTTTGTTGTGTGGCCGCCTTCTGTTGCGCCAGAGTCCGACCGACGGCTTCGGCCGCCTGCGACGCTTCCTCCGTTGTCCAATCCAGCCGGAGACCGTCTCTTAATTGAATGAGTTGCGAGCGCAGCGGCGCACACTGCTCGCCGCTCAACACATGCTGGTCGATGCATTTGAGCACATCCGAGGCGAATCCATAGAGCGCCTGCGTCGATTCCGAATCGACCGCCACCGCTTGACTCGTTTTCGCGGAGTCGCTGTACAGGTATTTGCGGATAGAAATCATAGGCTCAACGGGCATCCGGCCCTCAATATACATATCGGACGACTTGACGCGGGACTGCAGGCGGCCGCAGATCTTGAAGTTTGCCAACCCCTCCTAATTGGTTGCACGGCTACTTCCGCTCATAAGCGGAAAGCAAGACTTCGCTCTCTATGCGAGACCCGGTCGAATTTTGCCGCGTAAGCAATTTGCTGGAACACCTCTCCACAACGGCACCGTCGAAACACCAGCAAGCCTATCTAGTCCTGGCCTCTTCAAATTGACCAAGTGTCCGGATGGCTGTAAACTCGGAGATCTATGCTTCGCAGCCGTTGGGCGTTGTGGGCCGGCATTCTGGTGTTTCCGCCGCTGGGACTGGTGCTGTGGTGGATGCGCCGCGGCGTGGGCCCGGTGGCGCGCATCGCGGGCACGCTCGGTATTTGCGCGGTGGCGATTGTCGAGCTGTTCCTCGTGTATGGCATGCGCCTGGAATGGAACGGCGCACTGAAGGTGTCCGGAGTCTCCTTCGAAACCCGCGCGCAGCGGGATGCGCGGCTGGAGGCGAGCCGTGCCCGGCAGCGCGCCGAGGCTCCGGCGCCCGCTCCCGCGCCGTCCGCCGCTCCTGTGGAGACCGCACGAGCGGTTGCCCCACCCGCTCCTGCCCGAACCACAGAGCACGTCCCGCCGGCGTATTGGACGGACTTCCGCGGTCCGAATCGCGCGGGCGTGTACGCAGAGACGGAGATCGAAACAGCCTGGCCGGCGGCGGGCTTGCCCCGGCTATGGAAGCAGCCGGTGGGCGGCGGATACGCATCCTTCACGGTGGCCGAGGGCCGCGCGTACACCATCGAGCAGCGGCGCGACCGCGAAGCCATCACGGCGTATGACGTCAAGACCGGGAGGGAACTGTGGGCGTTCGCTTATCCCGCGCTTTTCGACGAAATCATGGGCGGGGCCGGGCCGCGCGCCACGCCCGTGTATCACGAGGGGCTGGTCTACTCGTTGGGCGCGAAGGGCGATTTGTATTGCCTCTCGGCGAAGACCGGCAAGCCGAAATGGTCGAAGAACATCCTGGCGGACAATGGGACGCGGAACCAGCAATGGGGGATGGCGGGGTCGCCATTGATTGTGGACGGCATGGTCGTTGTAACACCGGGCGGAGCGCAAGGCAAGAGCATCGTGGCTTACGACCGGTTGAGCGGCGAGCCTGTCTGGCGGGCGCTCGACGACCGGGCGGGATACACGTCGCCGATCCTGGCCACGCTTGCCGGGCGCAGACAAATCGTGTGGATCAGCGCGCAGCGCGCGGTCGGCCTGGCGCCTGAGAATGGCGCGCTGCTCTGGGAATATGCGTTTCCGGCGCAGAATGATATGAACTGCTCACAGCCGGTGGTGGTGGATGAGACCAGCGTGTTGCTTTCGTCGTCGCCGGGTCCGGGCGCGGCGTTGCTGGAGGTCGCCAAGACGGGCGAGACCTACGCGGCGCGCGCCGTGTGGGCGAACAACCGCATGAAGAACAAGTTCAACTCGTCGGTGCTCTATCAGGGCTACATCTATGGCTTCGACGAAGAGATTCTGGCGTGCATCGACGCCAAGACCGGCGAGCTGAAGTGGAAGGGTGGGCGCTATGGCTATGGGCAGTTGCTGCTGGCTGGCGGACACTTGGTGGTGACAACCGAGCAGGGCGACTTGGTGCTGGTGCGCGCGACGCCGGAGGGGCACCAGGAACTGGCGCGCTTCTCCGCGATAGAGGGACGGACGTGGAACATTCCGGCGATTGATAATGGTCTGCTGCTGGTCCGCAATTCGAGCGAGATGGCGTGTTTCAGATTGGGGAAATAGGGGGCTGGCTTTAGCCTGGTCAGTGCTAAGAGCCAGCTCTCTGGAATATCGCCCATAAGTTGCGCTACGGCGTCCACGTGCCGCGTTGCTGCCATCCGCTGGTCAGGCCCTCATCGTCGGTGGCCGAGAGGTACACGTTCTGGCTCCCGGTGAAGGTGGTCTGGAACGTGACCGGCACTGCCAAAGTCAGATTGTTACCCGACAAGGTCACCGAGGCGCCTGTGCCGTTGATCGTGCATTGACTGTTGGAGACCGTGCCCGCCGCCCCGGGCGATTGCCGAAAAAGCGCTGGCATAAGGCCGGCGTCAGCCGACGCTCATCGCTCCGGCGGCGACTATCCTCGCCAGGCGCAAGCAGTATTACGAGGCGCTCGAAGCCGCGAATAAGCATACCGAGATCACCGCATGGCTCCGCTGGTTTGCTGCAACCGCGATTGAAGCCCAGCGGCGAACAATCGCGCGCGTCGAGTTCCTCATAGACAAGACGCGGCTGCTCGATCGTCTGCGCGGCCTGCTCAACGATCGCCAGGAAAAGGCGTTGCTCCGGATGCTGCGTGAGGGCCCGGAAGGGTTTAAGGGCGGCCTCAGTGCCGGCAAGTATTCCGGCATCACCGGCGCTTCGCCGGCGACCACCACGCGCGATCTCACGGATCTGGTTGCGAAGGGCGCACTCATTCGTGTTGGAGAGCGCCGTCACGCCCGCTACCACATCGCGATTCCGCTACGTCCGGCATCGCCGGTGGTAATCGGTCTGTGACGGGAAATCGTGAAGTGTGGCACTCCGGTGCAAGGCGGTCCGAAAGCGCAAATAACCCGGCTTGCGGCGAAGAGCAGACCGCCGCAGGCCGGGCCTCCGAGACTATTCCGAACTTACAACGTTTACTTCAAGTTCAATCCAGGCAGGACGGGAGTACCTTCCTGCTGGACGGCTTTGAGGGTGTAGGGTGGGATTCCCAAAGCCTGCAGGATCGTGGGTGCCACCTGGGCGGTCTCTACGGCGCTGTTCACCGTGCCGGCCTGGAAACTGGGCTTTGACACGAGCATCATTACGTTGGTGTCGTCGTGCGCGAAGCCGCCGTGCTCCTCTTGCTTTGCGGAGCTTCCGGTGTAGATCACTCCCACGTGCGGGGCCACGATGATATCGGGCGTGCGCGGATCCCCGCCGGTCGCAGGCAGGCCGGGCGCGTTGAACATCGTGGTGAGGGAGGGTCCATAGAAGATCTCGCCGATTCCGGCAGAGACCGCATTCGCTTCCAGTATCCCGACTGCCGTGGCAGTGTCGCTCGAATTGAGAAGCCACAGTTGCGAGATGTCGTCTTCCGTGGGTCCTATTCCGGTTGGGTTCAGAGGCGACTCGGAGTACGGTAGGAGCGATGCGATCCAGTTGGCCGGCGACTCGCCGTTGGAACCGCTAGGACCGGGAATCGGGAAAAACCGGTGCGGATCGATGGGAGACTGCCCATGCTTGGCGGTGATGACGATCAGCGTCGAATCGAGGAGACCTTGTTTCGTCAGTTCCGTCACCATCTGGCCGATGCTGGCGTCCACGAACTGGATTTCGCCCAGCAGAAATTGGCTAGGAGTCCCCGCGGCGTCCAGGTACCCACCCGACCCCACATTTTGCTCAATCAGCTTTTCCCCAACACTCACGGCTTGGAAGTTCATGCCGAACAGGTTGGGCACTTTAGCCGTGTGCGAACCATCGTGGGTCTTGCCGTCGATCTCATTGAGGATGGCGTTGACCTTGAGTGTGTCGTAGCACTGGATGTTCTGAAAGCTGTTAGTCCAGGCTGCCAGTTGAGTCGGATCGGGGATGGTGGCGCACGAAAGCCCCGTAGGGGTAGTGACTCCCGGCAAGGCCACCACGAGGGAATTGATTTCGGGAGAGTAGTAATCGTCCGTGTTGGTGCCATCGCCGGAGCCCGAAACAGCGTTATAGACCGGATGCTTGTCGGACCACGCGGTGTAGCCACCGGCGGCATGGATAACTCCGAAGATCGTGTTCGTCCGGATGAAATTCCACGGATAGACCGGCTGGCAAGCGTTGTTGGGATCGCGTACCAGACGGGTGGGATCGATGGACTTGACGCCGCCGTCGGTCAGACTGGCGCCCGGAGCGCCGCCATTCAGCTTGGTCTGGTCGATATCGTCGCCCTCTTCATATTCGGTGGTCGTACCGTTCGGCTGTCCTGGCGTACATTTGCCTCCGGCGACCCCGTTCCCAGTGGTATGCAACGGGGGCGCAAAGACGCGGTCGTAGGCCACGTCGTAGAACGCCCCATGCGAACGCGGCGTGCCTCCGGTGACGATGTTTATCAATCCGGGGAACGAATCCGAAGGCAAGGAAGTGGAAGCCCGCGTGTAGGTTACGCCGGTTTTTCCGAGCGCCGCGAGAGTCGGGCAGGTCCCGCCGCTCACGCAGTTCTGGTAGTCCAGCGCATGCATTCCGTCTATGCTGATCAACAAGACGTGGTGAATGCCATTCGGGCTGTTGAATTGCTGGGAGTGAGCTTCCGGGGCCATGAGTCCAGCGAAAGAAAGAGCCATGGCTGCTGTTGTTTTGAGTCTGTTCGACAAGGTGAAATCCTCCAGCGATGAAACTACCAGATGGCTGTTACAGGCATGTGACACCGCGATGAACTATCGATGTCAAGTGGACGCTCGCCAACCTTGGCAAAGGTCAGTTCGTGTTCTTCATCACCAATGCGCTACCCGCGAGGCGGGGAATCCCGTGGCGCGATCGGCGCCAGCGTGAAAGGAAGCGCTCAGTCCATTACCACCACGGCCTTGCCCACAATCTTGCGATCGGCCAGTTCGCGCAGGCCGGCCGGCACCTCTTCCAGCCGGAAGGTCTTGCCCACCACCGGATGGATTTGCCCGCCCAGATACATGGCGGTCAGCACCTCGTGCGTATGCGAGAGGAACTCCGGGTGCAGCCCTACGTACTGCCCCCAATGCACGCCCACGATCGAGATATCCTTCAGCAGGATGCGGTTCGCCGGCACGCTGGGGATGCGCCCGCTGGCAAAACCGATCACCAGCATGCGTCCTTCGCCGGCGATGCAGCGCGTCGACAGATCGAACACGTCGCCGCCCACAGGATCGTATACCACATCCACGCCGCGTCCGCCGGTGATTTCCTTGACCCGCTCGACCCATCCCGCGTCGGTGTACGGCAAGGCGTGATCGGCGCCTTGAGCCAGGCAAAAATCCAGCTTGGCCTGACTGCCGGCTGTGGCGATGACCTGCGCCCCGTAGGCCTTGCCGATCTGAATCGCGGACATGCCCACGCCGCTGGCGCCCGCGTGCACCAGCAGCCATTCGCGGTGCGCCAGGCCCGCGCGGCGATGCAGCGCGAAGTACGATGTGTGATACACCACCGGCATGGCGGCCGCTTCGGGGAAATCCATTCCCGCGATCGAGTGGAACGTGCGGCTGGCCGCCGCCAGCGAGTACTCGGCGAATGCGCCGTTGTGGGTCATGGCCGTCACCGGGTCGCCCGGGAATACGTGCTTCACTTCGGGACCCACCGCATCCACAATGCCGGAGACCTCGGCGCCGGGAGTGAACGGAAAAGGCGGCCGGATCTGGTACTTGCCTTGAATCTGCAGAATGTCGAAAAAGTTGAGAGCCGCCGCGTGGTTGCGGATGCGGACCTCGGCGGGGCCGGGCGCCGGCACCGGAATGTCGTCGAGCGTCATCTGCTCCGGCTCGCAGAACGCGTGAACTTGCCAGGATTTCATGCGAACGAAACGGTAGCACACGGCTCAGCGCCGCGGCAAGCGGTGGGCTATTGCCGCTTACTGCCAGCCACCGAGAATCGCGCCCATCGCCAGGTAGCAGACAAGCTGATAGCCCGTGTCGATGAAGAACAAGGTCCGGTTCTTGTGGCTGAAGAGCGCGGCAGTCAGTTGCACCGTCATGGTGAATCCCAGCCACACCAGGAGACCGAGCTTGAGTCCGCCAAGCACGCCGCCGGGCTGGATGCGGACGACCAGCACACCGAGCGCGAAGGCGCTCAGCAGCGTGGCCGCGAAGCTGGCCGCGTGCACTCCGCCCATCCCCTTCCGCAACTCCTGACTTTGTTTCGGATCGTGCACCCAAAGGTGAGACACGATGCCGAAGTGAAGAGAGCTTGGATCTGCCGCACTCAACATCCAGTCAGCGCCTTTCCATTTCGGCCGCCAACTGGCGGGCGCGCCCGGCATCCGCGCCGTCCGGCGCCAACCGGAGGAATGACCGAAGGTGCGCGGCGGCCTCGGCCGATTCGCCCCTGCGCGCCAGCACGACCCCGAGCAGGTATTCCGCGCGCGGAAAGCCGTGCTCCTTGTCCTCTTCGATCGTGCGTCGCGCGCTCTTCTCCGCCGCGTCCACGTGTCCGGCGTCGAAGCTGGCCACACAATGATAGAACCAGGCGCGGGGTAGGTTCAGCGGGTTCAGGCGCAACGCCCGCGCGGAGAACTCCAGCGCCTCCCCGTTCCGCGATGCCGCCAATGCCAGTCCGGCAAGATGTACCAGCGGCAGCACGAACAGCGCATCGGCGTCCACCGCCTTTTGGTAGGCCGCGCGAGCCTCTGCGGCCCGGCCCTGCATTTCCAATGCAAGGCCCAGTTCATCCCAGGCGCCCGAATGCGCCGGGCAGGCCTCCACCGCAGTCTTCAACCATTTCTCGGCGGCGGCCCAATCCCGCAGTCCCATGGCCGCCTCGCCTTCCCCGTACGCCTGCCCCAGGCGGCTCGAACACGCGAGCACTCTAAGATCGATGGACGCGGGGACCGTGCCCTCGGACCCGATTCGGCGGAGGACCACCCGCAGCGGCGGGACACCCAGCCGGGCCTCGCCTTGTAGCCGCTGGTGAAAGTGAACGTCCCGTCGCGCCACGTGGAAAGATTGCCGCAGGTGCTCATCACGGTCAGCCCTTTCGGCGGCGGGCTGCCATCTTCAAGCACTACCAGCCGTGAAGCAGAGGGCTACTCACCTGAGCCGTCAGGCAGGTCTGAATTGCCATGAGCACTGCTAGGCCCGCAGCCGGCTTTAGGCGCATGGAAGAGCGAAGAGCCGGTTTAAAGGCCATCCGGGCTATCCTTGACCAGACGCCGTTCCGGCGGATACGGAATCACAAAGTGCAACTTACCGGCCAGTATGCGGCGCTGCAACCGCTCCCAGTAACCCACTGTAAATAGATCGCCGTGCCTTTCGCGGAAATAGTCCTGCAAATCGGGTGGAACACCCAGAAAACGCTCCCATTCGTCCACCAGGACGTCATTTTCCCCAACGGAAAACCAGGCGCCATCGGTTTCCGTATTCCAGAGCAACTCGTCCCGTTCGTCCGCGAGCGGCGGCGTTTCCCGAAACCGTTGGCGCAGGATCGGCACCAGGTCGTCGAAGTCGAACAGGGCCACGTTGGAGGCATGCGTCAACCCGGTATTGAACGGAAGACCGTAACAGTCGCTCATGAAGAAGCCCATTCCGGCCAGGTCCTTGATAAACGCGCCGAGCGCATCGATGGCCCGCTCGCGCGATGCGCGGTCCGTTGTCCGATCGAAGAACGCGCTCAGCGGCTGCACGCGGCGCTGCGCGTATACGTGCTTGAGCACGACCGTATCGCCGTCCAGCCGGATGCTCGAGGGCGCGCTCGCAACCAGCTCCCGCAGCACCTTCTCGTCGAAGGACTCGCGCGGGAAATGCAGGTTGCGGTAGAGCCACGCATCCAGCATCAAGCGTCCCCGGTTCATCTCGTGAACCCAGCGGTAGATTTCCATGATATGCGCCCTGCCCATCCATGCCTGCTTGGATGAGAAGTCCCGAATGACTTTGAACACGTAGGGGAACGAAGGGGGCGAAAACACGACCATGGCCATACCCACCCGTCCCGGAGTGGGCGTGAAGCGTTCGCCGGTTTCCTGCAAATGGCGGCGCAGCCGCTGGTTGAGCGCCACGCGCGCCGGGTGCGTAAAGCCCAGCACGGCGCACATCGCCGGGTGACCGCGCTCGGGGGCCAGCGTATCGAGAAACCCGAGCACTTCGCGGTAGCCGCCGGTGCGGACATGAAACGTAGAGCGGGTGGAGACGAACAGAATATTGCGCATGTCCTCCTTGCCCGCCAGCACGGCATCGACCGTAATGCCGGGCTCCTCATGCCGAAGAGCGAGCACCACCGGAAGTTCGCGCGGGGCGGCGCGCAGTTTACCAACGAGGTAAGCCTCCCGGTCGCGCAAGAATAACGGCTCCAGCATCTGAAGATCGCGCGCATAGCCAGCGCCGATCTGCCGGCTCCATTCCTCGAGCAGCCGGCCGGCGACCAGTGCCGCGTCCCGTTCCGCATTTTCAAACGGCGCGCGGAATCCGCAGTTGCTCAACACCTGTGCGACAGACCGGCTCAAATGTTGCGGGCCGGCACGGTATAACCGCCAGACCGGGCGCGGGCTCCGGACATGGGACTGCTCGGCCAAGCCGTCGTCCGCGTATTCCACCGGCATGTCCTGCCCGTCGAAGGCCAGGCGCATTGTGGAATAAAGGAAGTTGAGCGCCATATCGGTCTCATAATCGTCGAAGGACTCTTCGAGAAAAGCCTGCCGCGCGCCCATCCAAAACTCGCGGTGGGGCGCCTGCCCCGGAAACAGCCGCTGCAGTTTCCGCCACGTCCCGTTCACTGCGTCGCGATAAAGTTGCACGCGGTGGCCGGCATTCAGGGTTCCTTGCGTCCAGGCGCGATTCTCGAATGTTTCTTTCGCCTCGGCGGTAAGGGCGTTGAACTCCGCCAGATAACCGCGATGGGCAGCGAGAATCAACCCGGCGGCGCGCCGCGCATCGGCCTGCGCTTCAGGCGAAAGCGCTGCCAGAGGCGCCACCGCGTCCGGCGGGAACAGCCGCCGCCACGCCTCGCGCCGGATCGTGGCGGCCTTGGATGAGGTCAACCTACACCCGCCGAAACCAGTGTCATTTGGAACCGTCCGACTACTCTTTTTTTAGCATGCGGTGAAGGCAGGCATTCATTGGGGAGGACGTGCGCCACATTAAGCGGGGGCCGGGGACTGCGGGAAGTCGCCGAGGACCTCGCGGG
>PKYZ01000129.1 GCA_003132865.1 Bryobacterales bacterium | reverse complement strand
GTGTTGGCCACGCGCGAGCCGGTGGTGAGCAACATTTTTGCGGACCGCGCCAGTGGATTGCCGTCCATCGAAGCAAGCACGATGGTGGCGAAGTTATTGGTAATTTCGGCGCCGAGATTCTTGAGCGTCTTGTGGTTCGCCTTGATGAAACCGATCAGGGCCTGAGCGCGATCCGTCTCCACCGTCACCAGCCCCGTTTTCGCGTCGGACGTATACCAAGTCAACTCCTTCGTATCCGAGACGATCGGGTTGCCATCGGCGGCGGTGAGTTTCTCCGTCGGCGGGCCGTCGAACGATTTGATGCGAACCCCGTGCTCCAGNNTCATGCGGACCGGATCGAGCGAAAGGTCGAAGGGGTCGCCGACATAGGGCTTCCAGGCAGGATCCTTCTTGGGCTCGAAAGTGTACATGATGACCATATCCTCGTCCTGGAAGCCGGCGTAGGCCGCGATGATGGGAATTCCTTCGCTGGCGTACTCGTTGGGAAACGGATGGTTGGTCTCACTGACGGTGTACGGCTTGCCGGCAAAGGCCGTGCGCGAAAGCTGCACAACGGTCGAATGTAGAGGATCGTTGACCATAGGCACGTTGTCTACGCCGACATATTGATTCCAATAGATATGACCGTCCAGGATGTCCAGCTTGGAGAGGCTGGTCAGCATGACCCACGGCGGGCCGCTGTGCCCGTGGTCGGCCGTCCCGATGAGGGGCTGTTTCACGCCCAAATCCCGCAGGTATGTCTTCATGTCCCANNTCTCGCCGGGTGTGAGGTTGGTTTTCAGCCAGGTATTGTAGAGGGCGTCCAACTCGTCTCCGTAGAACTTCGACGGCGGGTTGTAGCCCTGGCCGATACCGTTCTCGTTCAGGATCTCGACGATGGCGATCGCCGGTTCCTTGCGGTATTCCGTCTTGGTGTAGGGATTGACGTGCGTCAGCAGGTTGTGGGCGTACTCTTTCTCCAACTCGATGATGCGTTTGTCGTAGAGCGTAACGCTCTTCGCCCGCTGCAGGCGGTTGGCGTCCGGCACATCTNNAGGCTTTTGACCCAGTTGCGATTGACCTGCTCGGCATCCTTCACGCCGTCGCCTTCTTTGTAATAGCGGCCGACGTTGAGGTTGAGGTCCATGTAGATGCCGTTCTTCTTGAGCTCGGAGACCAGGAAGTCCAGCCGGTCGAGCTGCTGTCGATCGAAGGAACGGGTATCGTCCTTGCCGCCGTCGGTAATGCCGGTGGGAGCCCACTTGTCCAGGAAATGCAGGCGGACGATGTTGACGCCATAGCGGGCCAGGGTGGCGGCCCACATGGGAGTATCTTCTTTCGGCGGCAGTTCGATAGAGCCGGGACTCCAGTCGGTGAGATGGACGCCCCAAAAGCGGATGCGCCGGCCGTTGGGCTTGACCAGGTGTCCGCCCTGAATGCGGATGTAGCCGTCCTTTCCCGCCGGAGCGTCGTGCAGGAAAGAAACATCCGCCGGCGAGCGAGACGCCGCGCGGTGGTCCATCACATAAGGCTTGAGCAAGCCGTCGTCCCACTGGGCCTGGGCGAGGCAGGCCAGGGGAAGCGAGATCAGAGCAGCGACTACCTGGATCGGCAACCTAACTAACATTTTGCACCTAATGATTGCGTGGCGGGTGGATGCGCTCCGGCCGGGTCCGGGCGTAATCCACCAAGGCTCTCGTCATGAGGTTCCCTTTCGACACGGCAAGGGATGACAAGATTCTAGTGCCAAACAGGTTGGAAAGAAATCCACCTAAAGTAGGATCGCGACGGGTGGGAGCGGAGGCTGGGGGCGCGGTGGTTGATAACCCGGGCACGAGAAACGGCGAGCCCGAGAGGCCCGCGTCCTGGATCTGCGTCAAAGAGCTTCCGCTCTTGGCCCCCTCCGGCCTGGAGAAACTTCAGGCTGGCGAACAAGCGGCGATCCTCCTGGCGGAGTCCACAGGATCTGACATCGTCCTGCTCGACGAAAAGGCAGCNNTATTCTGGGCGAGGCTGCAACTCGAGGACTGGTTGAACCGGCACCCGCGATTGATCGCCTCAGGATGACGAACTTCAGATCCTCCCCGGCGTTATTGAAGGCGACCGTGGACCGATTCGGCAAGCCGGCTGGTATGCTCAATGGAAAGTGGCCAGACCAAAGCATCAAACTCACTGCGTAGGTTGCGGCCGCGGCGTGCCCGACTGCGACATCATCAACTTCGGTTCCGTGGACACGGGTTATCGGCAGCTTTGTACGAAATGCTTCAACACCGAGGTCGCTGAATCCGACGGCCTGGACAAGTTTGAGCATGCCGACTTCGCGCCAGTCGAACTCACTGATTGCGATGGTCAAGCCCACGTCTTTCATTTTCGGACGCGCCTGTTCGGACCGGGTGTGGCAATAGATGCGTTCGAGGTTCGCGAGGGACATCCGGCCGGCTATCAATTTCAGGTGATCGGCGCGCCGGAAGACGATCCGCTGACGCTGCTTGCGCGGCTGATCGAGAAGATGCGCCGCGCGATATCTATCAAGCATCTCAAGGTTTGCAGCCTCGGATTGCAGATC
>PKYZ01000335.1 GCA_003132865.1 Bryobacterales bacterium | reverse complement strand
CGCGTCCGGCGGCGGCTGGCGCGGCGGGCCATGATGGCGGCAAGCCTGCAAAGGGTTACCGGCTGGTGTGCGCCGTCGGGAGCCGAGCGATGCGCGGTGTCCCTAAATGGTGTTGCGGAGGCTCTAAGGCCTTTCCTTTCTGTCGATAAGCCCGCTTTTCGGGAGCTGTCCCGAAAAGTAAAGGTTTTGGGACAGCAAGTAGCGGGAGGTTCAGCCCACCTGGCGGGGATTGAGGCGATCAGCGGTGGCCGCTTACCGATGCCTGAGCCCGATATGACCCTGCCTACCTCTTGGAGGCTATCGCACCCGGAGTATGATGGGTCATGTTCGAAGGGAGAGTCGAAGCAATGCCAAGACAAGCGACACTGGATCGCAATACCTTGGAGATGGCTCTGATCGGCTACGAAGCAGAAAGGGCCAGGATTCAAGCCGTGATCGCGGATCTCCAAGCCCGGCTACGCGGGAATGCAGAGACAGCGGAATCAGCGCCAAAGAAACGGACCATGAGTGCCGCCGCGCGCGCTCGGATCGGGGAGGCGCAGCGCAAGCGGTGGGCAGCTCAACGCCACGCGACTGAGGCGCCGGAGCGCCCGAAACGGAAGATGAGTGCGGCCGGCCAGAGGGCGATCGCCGCGGCTACCAAGAAGAGATGGGCCGCGTTCCACAAGGCTCAGGCCGCGGCGGCGAAGGGGAAGGGCGCGAAGCCCGCGCGAAAGACTCCTGCTCAGCGAGTAGCCGCGGCAGGTTAATCATGTCAACGAAGGTAAGAGCGAGCTCGGCGGCCCATAGGCCGTGATTGTTGCAGAGCGTCGGGCGCGCGTCAGCGCTACGTAGAGCAAAGATCGCTCCCCGGTTTCAGCGTCGCGCCGCGCCACCGCGTCTTCCGCGTCGACGACTGCGGCCTTCAAGGGGAGGATACCTTCATTCGCCGCGACGATGATGACATGCTCGAACTCAAGCCCTTTGACCCGGTGCATGGTGGCCAGCCGGATACCCGGCTTATCCCGCTGCTCGGCGGCGTTCCGCTTGATCTCGTAGGTGCCAAAGCCGGCGGCCTGAAGTTGGGAGATGTAGCCTTCGACGAGATGTTTGGTTCGCGCCACCACGCACACGGATTCCAGTGGCGCCCCGTCCTCTTGGATGTCCCCAATGTGCTGTTTTAGGAAGGCGACTTCCTCGGCAAAAGTGCCGAAGCTCCGGACCAACGGCGGCCGACCATGGGTCAAAGAGACGTAGCCCTTCTGCTGGTCCGTCCCACCATCCAGGTCGTCGATCTCGCGACCCTCCAGGAGCGCAACTGCAAACCGGCGAGTCTCATCGGTGGTGCGGTAGTTGATCTTGAGCTTTTTGCCGCGGCCCTTGATGTTGATCTCGCACTTTCCCAGCGAGACGCGATGGCGGTAAATCCGCTGGTGCGCATCGCCGACGATGAACAAGTCGTTGGTCCCTTCCGGCACAATCGCCCGCATCAAGCGGAACGCCTCGGCGCTCATGTCTTGCGCCTCATCGACGATTACGGCACGATAGGGCAATGACAACACCTTGCTGTGGATCAGGCCGCGAGCGTCGCGCAACAGATCGACGTACTCCTTCTTCCCTTGTTCGTTGAGCTGGGCTCGATATTCCTGAAAAACGGGCCAGATCCGCTTCTTGGCGTCGCGGCCCAGCTTTGTTCCGCGACCAATTCGAGACGCTTTCAGGTACAGGTCAGCGGCTGTGATGTTCTGTGCCTGAACGACCTGCTCCCACTCGGAGCGATAAAAGTTCGGAGCGAGCCCGAGATCGGACTGAGCTTGGTTGAGGGCGTAGGCCCATGCCTCGTTTTCGTCTTCATCGAAGACGACCTGATGCCGGTATCCCTGCCCGCGCAGGAAATTCGCCACCCAGGCATCAAGGTTCACGACGTCAATGCGAGAGAGCGTCAACCGAGCAGAGCTTGCGCAGATTCTCCTGGATATCCGTAGCCAGGTTGCGCGTAAAAGTCGTGAACAGTATGCGGTCCTCTTTCTTGTTGAAGACCTCCTCCGCGAGATAGCGGGCGCGGTGCATCGCCACCACAGTTTTGCCCGTACCGGCGCCACCTAGAACGCGGACAGGTCCGTTGGCCTGCATCGAAACAAGTTTCCGCTGCTTCGGATGGAGGAAGACGCGCCATTGGTCGAGCGGGGCATTTAGAACCTCAGCCAAATCCTTCGCCTCGTCAACCACGTAGAAACGCCGCTTGGAGTCCTCGTTTTGCAGCGCGGCCACGAAGTCCTTCTGATCGACCGGAACTTCCTCTTCCGGCTTCTCCATCTCGCGGAAGACGTCGTCCAAGCTGAAGCCGGAGGCGAGCATGAATAGTGCTTCGTAGGCCTCCTGCGGAAGCCGTCTCTCCGCAGCCTCCAACTCGGCGTCTGAGTTGATGCCTCGCACAACGCCGATCAGTTCTTCCGGCACCCCCAAGCGCAACAGGTGCTTGTCCTTGATCTCAGAGAACAGCCCCGTCTCGGCGGCGGGGGCTGGCGCGGCCGGAGCCGCCTCCTGAGGTTCCGCGCTGAGCATCTGCAAGGCGCCGGTGGCCGGATGCACGACAAATTGCTTCCGTTCTGCCCAACGGTAGGCTTCGTCGTGGTGATCCACCCATGACAGAACGTAGACCTGCGAATTCGAAGGATGGAAGACCACGGCTCGATACGCCTGGTTGATGCGCACAGAATAGAGATCCTTGCCCTTGGCGCTTTGAATCACCTCGTAGTTCAACCCAGGGGCATCGGGCCGCTCGCGGAAACGTTCGATGAACTCCCGCACTTGCTTCTGGTGGCTCTTCTGAACATTCGAGAAGGCCAGCAGAAAATCACTGGAAAGGGCAATCGTCATTCGGCAACCTCATCGGGCAACA
>PKYZ01000686.1 GCA_003132865.1 Bryobacterales bacterium | reverse complement strand
TCTCGCTCAGAGCCCCTTTATCAATCACACGCCGGCCAAATAATCCTATGGTCCCGATTTTCAGTAACCTGCAGCCTCTTCCCCCGCCGCCAACAACCAACCACCAGTCATTCCAATGCTACCCTTATAGTCGTAAGAACCACGTGGCGCACGCACTTTGCGTGCCGCGTCCCCACCTATGGGGAGGCATCCTCGGCGCAAGCAGCGGCAACCACGGTAACAGGCAAGCCGCCAAGGGTAGATTGCAACCCCGGAGACAAGCTATGAAAACAAAGGCCAAATTGGCTTTCTTCGTCAAAAAACGGTCAAGCACCCGTGTCCCAGATGCCGCGACGGGGGCATAACCGGGGTCAACCGCGCGGCGGCTGCACGGCTGCAGCTTCCGGAGCAACCGGAGTGCGCGCCACGATTTTGGTGGTGATTATGACGGCTACGCTGTATAATTCATGCCGGGGGGAAGCACCATGACTACAGAACCAAGCTCCTCGCTCGGATCGTTGGCGGTGGCGTGCGCCGCCACTCTGCTCTTCCTGGCGGCGCCGGCCCGCGCCCAGCAGCGGCAGACACTCGCCACTTCGCTGGCGGCGCCCGCGGGCGCGCAACTCGTCGGCCGCCTGCCCGGCTCGCAGCAATTGAACCTGGCTCTGACGCTGGCCCTGCACAACGAGGCGCAGCTCGATGCCCTACTAAATCAACTCTACGACCCGGCCAGCCCCAACTACCATCGGTTTCTGACTGTGGAGCAGTTCACCGCGCAATTCGGCCCCACGACTGACGATTACGCGAAAGCGATCGCCTTCGCCCAATCGCACGGCTTGACCATCGCCAACACCGCTCCCAACCGTCTGGTGCTGGATGTCAGCGGCGCCGCCTCCAACATTGAGCAAGCCTTTCAGGTGAAGATGCAGGTCTATCAACACCCGACCGAAAACCGCACGTTCTATGCTCCAGACGTCGAACCCTCGGTTGACGCTAGTGTTCCGATTCAAGGGGTCAACGGCCTCAACAACTTTGCCCCGCCGCGGCCCATGCTGAAGCACGCTCCCGCCGGCGGGAGCGTAAGTCCCAACCAGACCGGATCCGGCCCGGGCGGCCAGTTTCTCGGCAGTGATATGAGGGCGGCCTACTACGGCGGCACCGCGCTCACGGGCGCGGGACAAGCGGTCGGCTTATTTGAGTTCGGTCCCTACAACCTCGACGATGTCCTCAGATACTTCACGACTATCAATCAGCCGCTCAACGTCCCGATTGTCAACGTGCTGCTGGATGGAGTCAACGGAATCTGTGGCGCGGGCTGCGACGACGGCGAAGAAGTTATCGACATTCAACAATCCATCTCGATGGCTCCCGGCCTGTCCGCCGTGATCGTTTACGAAGGTAACAACGATGTCGATATCCTGAACCGGATGGCGACCGACAACATTGCCGGGCAACTGAGTTGTTCGTTTGGCTGGCTTCCCGCCGATCCTAAGTCGGACGAACCGATCTTCCGGGAATTCGCGGTGCAGGGGCAGAACTTGTTCGTCGCCAGCGGCGACAGCGGCGCGTATACGCCCCCTGGCTGCAGCGGCAACGACTGCAACCCGGCGTTTTACCCGGAGGACGATCCCTTCATCACCGCTGCTGGCGGCACGCACATAACCACAAATGGAGCGGGCGGCCCCTGGGAATCGGAGATTGCCTGGGGGGGGAATCCTGTGCTTGCCTGCGGCTATCCCACTGGCGGCAGCAGCGGCGGATATAGCACCAACGGTTTTGCCATCCCCGGCTACCAACGGCTTAAAGGCGTGATCAACTCGTCGAACGACGGCTCGACCAGTTTGCGCAATGTCCCGGATGTTGCCGCGGAGGCAGATTGCGATAATTACTATTGCGCCAACGGGTCTTGCCAGGGAGGAGTGGGGGGCACCAGTCTTTCCGCGCCGCGCTGGGCCGGCTTTCTGGCTTTAGCCAATGAGCAGGCCAACGGCGCGGCGATCGGGTTTTTGAACCCGACCATCTATGGCGATCGGCAGGGGGGACCAGGCTACGACAGCGCCTTCCACGACATCACCAGCGGGAGTAACGATAACGGCCTCGGGACAACGTACAGCGCCGTGGTCGGCTATGACTTGGTGACCGGGTGGGGAAGCCCGAAGGGACAGGTTCTGCTCAATGAGCTGGGCCCGGTGTATACGGGCCCGAACTTTTCGTTGACGCCATCGCCAGGCACGATCGATGTCACACAGGGCAATACTGGCACAAGCACCATCACGCTCAGCTCGTTGAACGGATTCGCCGCCACGGTGAATCTGGCAGTGACGGTTCTCGGCCAACCGGCGGGCGTGACGCCCAGCCTGAATCCGGCGTCGCTGACCGGTTCTGGCGAGTCGACCCTGAGTGTTGCGACGACCAACGCTACTCCGGGTGGGAGCTTTCCCATCGTTGTGACAGGCACTGCCTTGGGCCTGACTCAAACTGCGTACGTGACGCTGGCGCTGCCGGGTTTCTCGCTGACGGCGCCAGCTAACATATTTCTCAACCAGGGCGGGAACGCGGGCGGCGCTATCACGGTTACCGCCGTGAACGGGTTCAGCGGCAGCGTGACATTCTCGGTGTCGGGCTTGCCCAAGGGAGTCAAGGCGTCGTTCAACCCCGGAAGCACCACCGGCTCTACCCGGCTGGTTCTATCTGCCACCAGTAAGGCGACGCTAGGGTACGCCAATGTAACCGTGGTTGGAACGTCGGGCAACCTCACGCAATCCGCTAATATCAACCTGGCGGTGAGCGCCGCCACCGGAACGGGAGGCTCGGGAACACCAGTGGACCTATTGGCGGCGTATAACGTGTTCGGCATTTACAACAACGGCGTGACCTATAATACCGGCGGATTGGACGGCGGCGGCTATTCGTATTCGGGGAAGCTATTGACGCCGTCCCGGGTTCCCTACGGCACCCTGTTCAACTTCGGACCGGCGAATCACCCCGATGCCGTTAGCGGCACCGGACACCCCATCGAATTGCCCGCCGGCCAGTTCTCGCGGCTCAGCCTACTCGCCACCGGAGTCCAGGGTTCCCAGACGAACCAAACGATAACGGTAACTTATACCGACGGTACAACTTCTCAATTCGTTCGAAGTTTCAGCGATTGGTTTGTACCCGGTGATTTCCCCGGCGAGACCGAAGCTGTAGCCATGGCCTACAGGAACGTAAGCGACGGCAGTCAGGATGACCGGACATTCAATCTATACGGGTACTCCCTTCCTCTTGACAACACTAAGACGGTCCGGACCTTTACGTTACCCAATAACCGGAACTTAGTGGTGCTGGCGGCTACCTTGACGCATTAGGTACCGAGGTGGGCAGGCATTCAGCCTGCCAGGGATCCACCACGGACTGCTAGCCCTGCGATCGCGGCCGCCGGCAAACCGAGGATGCCTGCGACCCGGCTCAACACGCTGAGGAGTGCCGCGACGGATGGCGTCCAGGATTCCTTGTCGGCTTTCCTCTCGCTCTCGTACGCAATGGGATGGAGGACCTCCGCTCCATCCAGTGCTGCCTGGCCCTCGCGTCGTATGCGGGCCAATACTAGCGGAGCGGATGGGCGTTCGCCGCCGGCTGTTTCCAGTCCATAATCGAGTCGATCCCTGTGGCCAGCAGGTGGTAGTGCGCCGACACGATCTCCTCGCCGGTGAGGACCAGCGGACCTTCTGCGAAGCGCGAGAAACAGCGGCCCACTTTTCGAAACCCACACGTGGTTGTGACCCACGATCGCAATCGCATCCGGACCCTGCCGCTGCGCCTCCATCACGGTATCCCAGGTCGCCAGCATAGCCCAACTTAAACGGAAGCTGTGGATGTGGAAATCGGCCGCCATCGCATGATAGCCGCCCAACCTCAGGCGCGGATGCTCGGGCTGCGAATCGCCGATAGTGCCGGCCGCGAGTGACGCCAGAACAAGGCCGGCCGCGATCCAACGCAGCGCGATCATGTCAGGCGTCAGCGGGTGGTATTGCAAGGCGCGGGAGGCTTGTTTGCCACCGACGTCTCGCAGGATGGCCGTCTACTGGTGGTGCGGAGCGATGTGCGGTCGGGCATTATCGCGCTATCGCCAAAAACACGCGGCGAACGCGACCTCTCCTGGCTGAGCAGCTCATGGGCGCCGTTTCTCTCCGCCGATGGCCACACCATTCTATTCACCGAAGAGGGAAGCATCGGGGGCGTCAATTACGCGCTCTGTATACGGGAAACCGACGGCTCGGCGGTGGTGCGACTAGGCGACGGCCTGGCGCAAGGGCTTTCGCCCGACGGTAAGTGGGCGTTGTCCATCGTGCCCACCGAGCCTCCGAAGCTGATGCTGTATCCTACCGGCCCCGGTGAGCCGCGCGAGGTGAAGCATGGAGAATTGCAAAACCTGCAAACCGCGCAGTGGTTTCCGGATGGGAAACGATTGCTGGTTTGCGGCAGCGAACCGGGACGCCCTACACGTTGTTACATCATGGACCTAAGCGGAGACAATCGGCGGGCGGCAGGTCCAGGAGGCATCACCTCCGCATGGCTTGCGCCCGATGGAAGCACAGTCTTTGGTTCCGACGGCAGCGGGAGATACTTTCTTTTCCAGGCAGGCGGTGGCGCACCTGTGCGGGAGGTTTCAACTTTTCCGGCTGACTACACCATGGGTGACTGGAGCGGCGACAGTCACTCCATACTCATTTACCAGAAACGACAGTTGCCCTCGCGACTGGAGCGGTTGGATTTGGCGACGGGCACTCGCACGCTGGTGAAATTACTCGCTCCCTCCGATCCGGCGGGAGTGTCTTCGATCGGATCGGTCTCTGTTACTGGCAACGGGAACACATATGCCTTTTCCTACGTGCGGTGGGTACAATACATTTTTGTGGTTAGTGGTGTGCAGTGACGGCACGTTTCAGGCGACGTTGTCACAGGTCGGCCATCGCCGGGCGGACGCCTGCCCGAGGCGCCACTTCTTTCGAGTAGTACTTTTTTGAGGTCATAGGCCTCCGATACCGGCGCCGCGCTTGGATTCTCTTGCTGGTCCTGCCCTGTTCGAAACCAGGTCCTGCGCCCGAAACCTCGAACGTGGTGAAGGTGGGCTTGCTGTTATTCACGACCTCAGCTATTTCAGGCTGCTGCGCGGTCGTCCCCACGGCAAAAAGAAAGCAGAGGCATAGAACGGCAATTCCGGCAAATCCTTCCCGCCGAAATGTGGCCACGGCGCAGCGGCGCGTCATGACCGCCATCGAGGTGTGCCGGACCGCAGCCTTCGGCGGCCACCTGGAACGCTGTGACCAGTGTGGCCATGAGCGCAACTGCTTCAACTCCTGCCGGGATAGGCATTGCCCCAAATGCCAGTCCCTGGCCCGCGCACAATGGATCGAAGACCGCCAGTCTGAGCTTCTGCCGGTACCCTACTTTCACGTCGTATTTACCGTGCCGGAGAAGATCGCTGCGATCGCCTACCAGAACAAGGAGGTAGTCTATGGCATTCGCTTCCGCGCCACCGCCGAGACCCTGCGTGGTGCCCGGGGGCGGGTTGGCGCCTGACGGCCAGCGTTGGGTCTGCTGCCGGCCGGGTTTGTTTTTGCCAGTCCGGGTACTGTCTTGCCTGTTCCGGCGCTTGTTTCTAGAATCTCTACAGAAAGCATTCGATGCCGGCAAACTGCAGTTCTTCGGTGCCTTGGATTCCTTGCGCGAAGCGAGGGGTTTTGCCCGCTGTATCGCCCGCGCCAAAAACTCCGAATGGGTGGTCTACGCCAAGCGGCCCTTCGCGGGCCCGAGCAGGTGCTCGACTATGTGGGCCGCTATACGCACCGCGTGGCCCTCTCCAACAACCGGCTGCTGGATATCGAAAACGGTCAGGTCCGTTTCCAGTGGAAAGACTATCGGGAGGACGGCCAGACCAAAACGATGACTTTATCGGCAGACGAGTTCATCCGGCGGTTCTTACTGCACGTGTTGCCGAACGGCTTCCAACGCATTCGCTACTACGGCTTTCTGGGAAATCGTTACCGGCGACAGAAACTTGCCCAGTGTCGCCGCTTACTCGGCATGCCGATGCCAAACCCAGACACCGCTGCCACGCCGGAAAGGGACTACCGCGACCACTACGAGCACCTCACCAGTTGTTCGTTGCGGCAGTGTCCGCAATGCTTGCGCGTCGGCATCCTGCCAAGATTAGAGAGATCGCCCTGCCATGTTCCGATCACCACCTGGAACACCTTGCCAACGCCAACAACGACGCCAACCCGGATCTGATGCGCCTGGCCCTGAAGCTGGCTACCGGCGCGGGCGTTGTACATAGCGTGCACCAGTTTCCGGCGGGAGAGCGAGGGCATGCCCCAGGTTGAGTGTGTGTGATGTTTCTTCTGGGCTCATTGGTTTCCCTCCGGTCGTCTCCGGTGTTGTCACGCTGCCATACCCACCGCCCGCGCATTCACATCAGCCTTGAAGCCATGACCCCTAGCTCGTGCGCCCACTTTTAAACAGGCCTCTGGCAGGGGGACCACTGTCCGAAAACCAGCTCAGTGCCGGCTGCGTGGGGACCACGGCGCCGTTCTGCATGGCGCTCGAAACCAGCACGCTCTCCCCGGAGTGGTACGCCTGCCGCGGGGTCCCGTTTAAGGGCGGTCTGGACGTCTGCTGGCGCATTTAAGGGAACATCGACGGCTGCAAGAACGATGACTACCACGAACAGGGCACTAAGCCTCTTCGCGGCGAAAGCGGCGTGAGTTCGGTACGGGTGCATGGGTCCTCCGGGCACTGGTTGAACTGTTGGTAGTATATCCCCTTAGTTAGGCGAATAAGTCAATAGAAAAATCGCAAAGACTGCAAACTAAACACTATTTAGACGAATTAGAGCGGAGATATCCGACATGAATGCGGCAGAGTGTAAGTCATTTAGTAACAAATGGCGTGGATCCCGCCCACGGGGATCGCGTGCCCGAGTGCGCGGTCTGTCCACGGAGACGTTGGCTGGCATAGTGGCCAAACTCGGGCAGGGGCTATGCTCGCCTTGAGCGCCCACGCCATCAAGCCAGCCATCCCCGCTTCTCCTTCCATCTTCCCCGCGTGAAATCGGGAAACTTCACCGGCGCGCTGCCCTGCCCCACCGAAGCTTCGCTCAGCGGCCCCGGCGCGCTCCAGGCGGCCGCGTCGTACACATCCAGGTCCGGCGCAAGGCCTTTGTGCATGCACTCGATCAGCCGGTAAACCATCAGAAAGTCCATGCCGCCGTGCCCGCCCAGCTTGCGCGCCAGCTCGCCCTCATGCTTCCACAGCGGATGCTCGTACTGATCCTTGAATTTGTCGATCGGCGTGTACTCCTCCGCGTTCGGGTCGTCGAAGTAGATGCGTGGAGGATAGTCGCGAAAGATCCCCTTCACACCCGCGATCAGATTCGTCCGGTCGTACGGATGCGGATTCACCACATCGTGCTGCACCGTGATCACCAGGCCGTTCGCCGTCTTGATGAGCGACGTGTTCAGGTCGCCACAGATATACTTTTCCTTCCACTTCGGGCTGTCCTTGGGCACGTGCGCTTCGCGCCAGGCATCCAAGCCGCGCTCCGGAGAACTCATCGACACCAGGTAGTCGAAGCGGTCGCCCCGGTTGATGCCCATGTAATTCGCCACCGGCCCCAGCCCGTGCGTGGGATAGAGATTCCCATTGCGGCGCGTGTGCGGGAAGCGGCGCCACAGGCCCTCGCTGCGATCTTCGAACAGCAGGCGGCGCAGGTCGTGCAGGTAAGCGCCCTCGCCGTAGAGCAGGTCGCCGAACAGCCCGGCGCGAATCATGTTCAGCACCATCAACTCGTTGTAGCCGTAGCAGCAGTTCTCCAGCATCAGGCAGTGGCGGCGCGTCTTCTCCGACGTATCCACCAGCTTCCAGCAATCTTCGATGGTGGCGGCCGCCGGCACCTCCACGAACGCATGCTTGCCGCTGTTCATGGCCGCCAGGGCCATGGGGACGTGCCAATCCCAGGGCGTGGCAATGTAGGCGAAGTCCACGTCGTCGCGCTTCAGCAGGTTCTCAAAGTCGCGCTCGCCATTGGCGAATACCGCGGGTGGATGCTGGCCGGCGCGTTCGACCGCGGCCTGGGCGTGCAACGCGGCGTCCTTCACCACGTCGCACACGGCGGTTACCCTCAAGCCTTCCACGCCGAGGTATTCCGTCAGCATGCCCGAGCCACGCCCGCCGCATCCGATCAGCCCCATGCGGACATTCTCGCGCGGCTCGAAGGGCATGCCGATCACGGATCGACGATCCGAATCGCGGTCGTTCTGCGGCGCCGCCCCGGCGGTCTGGCTGAGCTGGCTGAGAACGACGGCGCCTGTTCCGCCCACCGCGCCGCGAAGCAGGTCCCGCCGGGAGAATGGGAGCTTCGGCTGATCTGGTTGCATGCTTTAAAGCTATCAGCTTTCAGCTTTCAGCGGTCAGCTTTCCACAGCATCAAAAAATGAAGCTTAGACCGCCCCGGAACATACGCGGGTTCTCCATCAGCACCAACCGGGAGCCATCCGCCGTCGCCAGCGGCAGATAGCCTTGTTGCAGAAGATTGCGGAGATCGGCGGTAACTTCCATGCGCCACGGAAGGCCGGAGAGGATTGGGATGGCTTGGCGGACATAGATGTTCAGTCCCGGCTGGGGACGCAGGCTGCTGGTGGAGTATATGGGCTCGGGCACGCTGAAGCGGCCGTCGGCCACCTGATAGCCCGCCACGATGTGCGTGCCGGTGTGGGGGCTGGTTCCAACCACCCGCACCGTCATCGATTGTTGCCGCCCGGAGTGAATCATGGCTCGCAGTTCGTCGGGATTGCTGCTTACCGGCTCGCTGCGATCGGCTGTCAGGGCTCCCGTCGATCCATACATCACGGTGGCGCTCAGGTTGTCGCCCACGTTCTGCGTGGCCGACACGATGTAGCCCATGCTCGCAAAACTGCCGGCGTTAAACATCGCAGTGCCCGAGAAGAAGTCCGGCAGGATATCTCCGACCGGCAGGAATCCATCCGGTGCGGCGATGGTCAGAGCCAGATTGGCGACCGACTCATGATAAGTGCCGACGCTGAACTTGCGGGAGCCCATGGTGCGAGAATACCCGGCCTCCAGATCTTCGCCCCGCTGCACTCCGGCGCGCCCGGCGCGCAAGGACACCAGGGGAAACAGCGCCAGCGTGCCGATCTCGCGTTGCAGTGGATCGTCCGGACCGCCGGGCGCCGCCAAGTCCGGGCGGGCGTTGCCGGAGGTGTAGGCGAATTCGATCTCGCCGGCGTCGCCGAGCGAATAGGTCAAACGGGCATAGGGGCTGAAGTAGCTCAGATGGTCACTGAAGGAAACCGAGTCGAGGGCGATCCCGTACTGCAGCGAGAGAGCATCGGTGATCCGTGTATGGTCGTCGAGGTTGGCCGAAATGCTGCGCAGCATGGGGACGTCGCCTTCCGGGCCGAAGATAGCGAGGCCCATGCGGTTGGGCAGGAACAATTCGCGCATGGTGACCGACACCTCCGGGCTGGCGGGGCCCACGGTCCGGCTGTACGTGGTCCGGAAAGCGGCCGACGGAATGCCCGACTGCGCGCCGGAGCCTACGTTCCCGGCAAACTGAAACTGGTTACTGCCAAACAGCGAAGTGGCCAGAGCGAACGCCGTGCCCATATCGGCGCTGCTGCCGAAACCCGCCACCAGGGACCCATCGCCGGCCGAAAACATCAGCAGGCCGCGTGTATCGGAGAAAACCGTGCGATGCGGCTTCTCTGCATCGTCAGGCGGCGCCGCCACCACGCCGGGCAGCATGCGCATCACGGGCCGCGTGGAGCTGGCTGTGCGCAATACCCATTTCCAGTCGTCGCTCATGAAGGCTGGATGTTCGGGGGGGTAGACCAGGTGGATGGAACTGAATAGGGCAGCCAGGCTCACGTTGAGCACGCTGCGCATGCCGGGCTGGACCAGAATGTTGCTCTTGATGGCCGGCACGAAGCTGGCCAGCGTAACGCGGATCGAATAGATATCGGGAAGCAGGCTCGGAAAGGCGAAATTGCCCTTCTCGTCGGTGAACATCTTCTGGGAAAGGCCGTCCTGCCGGTTAAACAGCATGACTAGCGCGCCCATCTGCGGGACGCCATCGCCATTGGTGACCGAGCCGGCAATGGCTCCGGACAGCCTGACGGACACGGCGCCGGAAACCGGGCTGGCCGCCGCCAGGCACACCAACCCGAAGACCACGCTCGATACGGAGATGTGCGTCCTTGTAGTCATCGTCCGCCGATGCTTAGCATATCACCTGGCATACCCCGCGGTTGGGATCGGCAGGCGGAACCG
>PKYZ01000875.1 GCA_003132865.1 Bryobacterales bacterium | reverse complement strand
TGCCGCTCTATCACTGCTTCGGGTGCGTGATGAGCTCGCTGCTGGCGATCGTGCACGGCATCGCGCTGGTGCTGCCGGCGGCGCAGTTCGATCCGCTGGCGACGCTGCAGGCGATCGATGCGGAGCGGTGTACACTGATCTACGGCGTGCCCACCATGTTCATCGCGGAACTGGAGCATCCGGATTTCCGCAAGTACAATATGGCCACGCTGCGGAGCGGGATTATGGCGGGCGCGCCGTGTCCGGTGGAGGTGATGAAGCGGGTCGTCTCGGAGATGAACTGCAGCGGGATGAGCGTGGCTTATGGCCAGACGGAAAGCTCTCCGGCGATCACGATGTCGGCGGCCGACGATAGCCTGGAGCATCGCGTGGCGACGATCGGGCGGGCGCTGCCCGAGACGGAAGTGAGAATTGTCGCGCCGTGGAACGATGAGGTCGTCGAGACGGGCCAACGGGGCGAACTGTGCACGCGCGGCTATCTGGTGATGAAGGGCTACGATCAGGAGCCGGAGGCCACGGCTCGGGCCATCGACCCGGAAGGGTGGCTGCGCACCGGCGACCTGGCGGTGATGCGCGACGACGGATACTTCCATATGGCGGGCCGGTTGAAGGAGATGATCATTCGCGGCGGCGAGAATATCTATCCGCGCGAGATTGAGGAGTTCCTGCATCGGCATCCGAAGATCGCGGATGTGTACGTGGTGGGGCTGCCGGATGCGCGGCTGGGCGAGGCTGTGCTGGCATGGATCAAGCTGAAGGCGGGCGAACGGATGACGGAAGATGAGGTGCGCGATTACTGCCGGGGGCAGATCGCGCACTTCAAGATTCCGCAGTATATACGGTTCGTGGACGGCTTCCCCATGACGGTGACGGGGAAGGTGCAGAAGTTCCGCATCCGCGAGCAGGAGATTGAGGCGCTGGGGTTGCGGGCGGCGGCGGAGATTAAGATGGCCTAGCTGTCAGCGGTCAGCTATCAGCTTTCAGCTTTCAGCGCGCGGCCGCTGCCGCTGCACCCTTTTCAATCGGTGCGCCGACCAGGTTGCCCCACTCGGTCCAGGAGCCGTCGTAGTTGGTGACGTTGTTGAAGCCGAGCAGGTATTTCAGCACGAACCAGCTATGGCTGGAACGCTCTCCGATGCGGCAGTAGGCGATGACGGGCTGGGAGCCGTCGATGCCTTCGCCGCCGTAAAGGTGGCGGAGCTCATCGGCCGATTTGAAGGTGCCATCTTCGTTGCAGGCCTTGCCCCACGGGATGCTGCGGGCGCCGGGAATGTGTCCGCCGCGCTGGCAGGTCTCGGGCAGTCCGGGAGGCGCCAGGATCTCGCCGCTGAATTCCTGCGGGCTGCGCACGTCCACCAGCGCGGCGGCGTCCGCGGAGACGGCCGCCTGCACTTGCGGCAGAAAAGCGCGCAGGGACAGATCCGGGTCCGCGGCCTGATAGTCCGCCGGCTTGATATGCGGTGTGCCGGTGGCGAGTTCGCGGCCTTCGGCCAGCCACTTCTTGCGCCCGCCGTTCATCAGCCGCACGTCGCGATGACCGTAGATCTTGGCCTGCCAGAACGCCCAGGCGGCGAACCAGTTGTTGTTGTCGCCGTAGATAACGATGGTGGTGGCGGGGCTGATGCCGGACAAGGACATCAACTCATCGAACTGCTGTTTGGACAGGATGTCGCGCCGCACGGTGTCGCAAAGCTGCGAGTTCCAGGCCCAGGCGATGGCGCCGGGGATGTGGCCTTCATCGTAGGCTTTGGTGTCCACGTCGACTTCGACGATGCGGACTTCAGGGTCGGTGGCATGGGCGGCTGCCCAGTCGGTGCCGACAAGGGTTTCGGGGTGTGCATACGTTGCCATAAGGGGTCTCCTCCAATAACCTAGTAAATTATATCGATTGGTGGGCGATAGTGCAGCAAGGGGGGATAGGGAGGGGTCGGCGGGAGGCGCGCCCGACTCTTATGCCGAGCTTGGGCGACGCTCGGTTGCGTCCATCCGGACAATGGCGATCATGATCGGTAGGGCGACCTGAAAGAACGGTTGTTGCCACCAGATCATATGTCGATTGTAGACTCTTTGACGCTGGGAATCCAGAGTGAGTGCCCGCGCGAAAATGAAGTTCGTTGTTGCTTGTTGGAGCCTGGGGGGCAAGTTGCACGGGAGTTCCCTCGCCGTGGGTGCTAGCCGCAAGGCCTATTCCGCGAGAAGGCGGAGTCGGCCAAGAGCGGTTCGCCGTCATTCAGTACTACCCCTTTTGGGGTACGAATACCCCCATTTGCGCACGGCCAATACCCCTATTTTTGGCTTCGTCTTGTAATTCTGATGGGTTTGGTGCTGCCGTTGCGCAGAATTATGCATTTTTGTGCTTTTGACCGGCTAGGATAGCAGTCACCTGAGCACCCGCGCGCCGGGGTTCTCTCGGCGCGCGCCAGACAAATATTCGAATTTCAAAGAGCGTGGGTGGCGGAGACTTGCCGAAATGGCGGCACCCCTTCGCCTTTATAAGATGAAGATAGCACGGTAGCAGTCGGGAGACAGGGGACTGTTTACGGCGGAATTCTTGTTTTCAATCGGTTGGCGAAGGGCAAGGGGCGTGACCGCTCGATGTCCCCTGCCACGCAGAAGCCGATCTGACCGGCGGCGTAGCGGGCTTTCTTAATCGCGCCGGCCGTGCGCCGACACTCCAAGAACGATGCGCTTTGCTGGGATTGCGGAACTGGCGAGAACTTACCATCGATATAAACATGCGCCCCAAGTCCAGCCGGCGCCGACGGCCGCGAACAAGAGAAGATTGCCTTCGCGGATCAGTCCGCGCCGGTTCACTTGGTCTAAGAGCAGCGGGACTGAGGCTCCAGCGGTGTTCGCGCACGATTCCAGGTTCGTCTGCATTCGGGAAAAAGGGACGTTGAGTACCTCCGCGGTGCGCTTGAGGACGTGAGCTGAGGCTTGGTGCGGAATGATCATCGATACGTCTTCGAGTCCCAGCCGGTTCATGCAGAGAATCTGCCGAATACACTCGGGCAGGATGGTGGTAGCCGTCTGGTAAACCACCTTTCCCCTCATTGTGAAGTAGGCGGCCCCCGGGTGGACTGTGAAATGATTCATTCCTTCGCCATCGGCCAAAAGGATACTCGAAAAGAGCCCATTCTCCCGATCTTTCCTCTCAAGTACCACGGCGCCGGCGCCGTCTCCAAAAAAGACGCAGTCGCGGTGGTTCCAGTCCGTGATTTTGGAGAAGGTATCGGCGCCGATCACCAGCACACGCTCGTACGTGCCGTTCTGGATGAATTGGCCGGCGATGGTAATGCCGTAAAGAAACCCTGAACACACCGCCGCCACATCGAACGCGGCGCAGCCGTTGCGAATGCCCATCTTGGCCTGCGCAATGCATGCCGATGAGGGGGCCTTGCGGTCGGGCGTCGAGGTAGCAACAATAATCAAGTCAATTTCGTTTGGTTCAAGTCCGGCCGAAGCGATCGCGTTTAGACCGGCGCGGGCAGCAAGATCCGACGTGTATTCCTCCGGTTCCGCGATGCACCGCTCCCGAATCCCCAACGTTTCAACGATCCACTCCGGAGAGGTTGGCAAGTTTCCGACCACGTCTTCGTTTTTCAGGATCTTGGCCGGAACATACGAACCGGTGGATCTGATGCAGACACTATCAAAGCGGCTGTTTTTGCTTCTCATTCCGCCTCCAATCCAGCGAATAGACTAGAGATCCCGGAGCACCGGATGGTCATGCCTGAATAGCCGGTTGGCAAGCCATGCTGTTCCGGTCAAAATCGCGCCAAATCCCGGCCGGGCCACTCCGGCAGCCGTGATGGGCTACCGTCCTGGTGCACACCCAACGAAGCAGAGCGATGTACAATCGCGCGAGAGGACGCCCGGATTGTCCAGCGAGCGTCTTCTACGCGCCAGCAGCGTATCGCCGCACTGCATTACTACGCGAGGATGCGTTCGAGAAGGGCCAAAGACTCAAGCTCTTCTTCTGTGGCGGAGATTTCCGCCTCGGTCTTGCCGGCAGCTCTGAGGATATCGCGGTACTCGATTGGCAGCGCGCCTCCATCCGGATGGGTCCATTCGGGAAGACTGTAGGTGTAGTCCACGATGGCCCATCGGCTATCCTGGCCGTGCTGCCGGAACACCTCGTCGATCAGTTTTTCCTCAGCAGGGGAGAGTTCGCCGCTTCCAGGATCGCCAAGCAAACGAACTTCGTAATCCTCCGGGTCGGAAATGAACTTGCTCCAGATCTTGACGGAATTGGGCGACGGCTCATTCCGGATCAGATCATAGATGCGACTCACAACCGGTCCGACGTCCATCGAGACGTAACAATCAGTGGTAATCGGCCGTCCCCACCGAATGAGGGCTTCGCGATCCGCCAGGTAAAGGAGCTTTATGAGCTTTATGTAGCTTATCCTTCCACCGCGAAGCCTCAAGAACTGGGTAGCGGCCTGAGTCGCCTTTGCCTCATTAAACAGCAGCTTCATCCTGCCACCATTCGCGCGATCCGATTAAGGCATAGTATATCCTAATATCTCTTTATATTCTGTTTTTTTTTGAAAATCGGCCTGGATCGACTCCACCTGCCGGTGGTTCGTGGTCAAAGCTACGATTCGTGAGGTTACGCCGTAGGCGGACGGCGGGCTGAAGCCCGCTGGCAGGCGGAACCGCCTGCCCCACCAAAGGCATCAAGAGTGTACCTTACTGTGCCAAATCGAATTACTATGCCAAGTCGAATTTTTCCTGGTGCAGCAGCGGGTCGCTCTTCACCAGCACGGTGCGCCCGAGGATCTCTTCGATCTCCTGCAGGTACGAATTCTGGTTCGACTTCAGCACCTTCGCCACCTCGGGGTTGACGCGCAGCATCACTTCGTTGCCTTCCACCGCGCGGGCGATCTTCTGGGCTTCCACCAGGATTTCGCCGATCACGGTTTGCACGCTCTTCACGTAGCCCGAGCCTTCGCAATTTGGGCACGGCACGCACAGGGTGCGCTCCAGGCTCTGCTTGACGCGCTTGCGGGTGATGGCCACCAATCCGAAATCGTTGAACTGCAGAATCTTGTACGGAGCGCGGTCGGCGCGCATGGCCTCTTCCAAAACCTGCATCACTTTCTGGCGGTTCTTGCGTTCATCCATGTCGATGAAATCGACCACGATGATGCCGCC
>PKYZ01000259.1 GCA_003132865.1 Bryobacterales bacterium | reverse complement strand
CCGCTGCACATTTTCGAGGATCGCTACAAGGAAATGGTCGGCAATGCCCTGCGGGAGAACTCCGAGTTCGGCATCGTGCTGGCCAGGGACGATGGCATCGTGAATGCCGGCTGCACGGTAATCGTAGAGAAGGTGCTGAATAACTACCCGGACGGGAAAATGGACATCCTCACGTGCGGACGCCGGCGCTTCGACGTGGTCATGCTCGACGAAGAGAAAGACTATCTGCGCGGCGAGGTGCAGTNNCGACGCCGACGAGCCAACGCCGCTCGAGGCGCAGCATGCGGCTTTGACGCAATACAAGAGCCTGCTGGAATCGGGCGTCCTGCGACCGCCCACGCCCGAGCCGAACCTGGACGACCCGCAGCTCAGCTTTCAACTGGCACAGGGGCTGCCGGACCTGGATTTTCTGAATGCACTGCTGCGCACGCGTTCGGAAGCGCAGCGTCTGCGGGAATTGAGCGAGTTCCTCTCGCAGTACGTCCCGCGCCAACGGCATATCACGCGCGTGCGGCAGGTGGCCCCTGGAAACGGATTCGGAGGCAAGCCGTCCGGCGTTTAGGAAAGCATGTTCGCGCGACCCAGGCCGGCACCTTTCGCGGTTTCGCTGCTGACCCACGGACTCATCCTGGCATGGGTGGCCTCCGGGCCAGTGCGCGAAGAACCGAAATCGCTTTACGCGCAGGCGATCGCTCCGCACGCCAGCAAGCTGGTGTGGTACAACTTTCGCGAGAAGCTGCCGGATGTATCACCCGCCGCGGCGCGCAGACCCGCGACGCCGCCGCGCGCGGATGTGAAGACGGCTTCACAGGAGATCGTGGCTGCAACGGCCGAAGCGCGGCGCGCCCGGCAATTCGTCTGGCAGCCGGCGCCCAAACTGGAATTGCACACGGACCTGCAGTCGCCGAATCTGCTGGCGATTCGTGCGCCGCGTGCGGAGCCGCCGCCAAAGCCGAAGCTGTTTGTGCCGCCTCCGGAAGCGCCTTCGCCCACGGGGGATGCGCCGATGCTGGCGGCTCCCCCGGAGATCCGCACGGCGCGGAACGTGAACGGCGCGGCCAACGTGCCCGGCATGCAGCCGGCGAAAGCCCCACCACGCACGTTCGTGGCGCCGCCAGCCGGCCGCGCGGTGGACAAGCCAGCACCCGCGCTGCCCGATGCGCCGGTTCTTGCGGCAGCCGCGAAGCCCGCGATGGCTGCTCTGCCCACCTTGGGCCGCGGAGTGGCAAAGCCCAGCCCCTTCGGGTCCCCGTTGCCCGAGCCTCCGGCGTTGCCTGAATCGGCATCCGCCTCCGCCGTCAGCATGGCGATCGTGGGACTGAATCCCAGTGCCAACGCGCCCGCGCCGGCGCCGGAAGGCTCGCGCAACGCCCAGTTTTCGGCCGCCCCGCAACCGCGCCGCACGGGCGGAACGGATGGCTCGGTGGATGACGCCATCCTGACTGTGCCCGGCTTGTTCATCCGCAGCGGGGTTCCGGATGCCAAGCCCGCTCTGATGGCGCGCGCGTCGCCGACCTCGGCGGCCAATTTGCGCGCGGCGGTGCGCAGCAGCTTGCCGGCAACGTCGATCGCCGGACCGCACCCGGCGGCGATTCGCGTCTCATCGGCGCCCGACCCGCTGTGGAGTGGGCGCGACACTTACGCCATGTCCGTGCAGATGCCCAACATCACCAGCTACACCGGAAGCTGGCTGATCTGGTTCGCGGAGCGGCGAGAGGACTCCGCCGGCGGCGTGTTGACTCCGCCAGTTCCTTTGCACAAAGTGGACCCCAAGTACTTTCCCGCCGCGATGGCGGACCGGGTGGAGGGGAAGGTGCGCCTGACCGCCGTGATTCGCAAGGATGGCCGCGTGGACTCGGTGAGACTGTTGCAGCACCTGGACGACCGTCTGGACCAGAGCGCGCAAGAGGCGATGAACAAGTGGCACTTCGAGCCCGCGCTACGCAATGGCCAGCCCGTGGACGTCGACGCATTGATCGAGATCCCGTTCCGGTTGGCGCCCAAGGTGCCGAGATGATTCGCCAATACTTGATGATTGACGCCGACGACACGCTTTGGGAGAACAACATCTACTTCGAGCGGGCGTTCGACGAATTTGTGGAGTATCTGGATCACTCCACGCTGAGCGGGCCGGAGATCCGCGATGTGCTGGATGAGATTGAGCTCGCCAACACGAAGATTCATGGCTATGGCTCCTTGAACTTCGGGCGCAACCTGCGGCAATGCTACCAGCATCTTGCCGAACGGGATGTGCGCCAGGAGGATCTTGGCACGGTGATGTCGTTTGCGGAGCGGATTCTGGATTGCCCCATGGAGGTGATCGGCGGCGTCCCCGAGACGCTGGAGTATCTGGCGTTGCGCCACGATCTGACGCTGTTCACCAAGGGCCATCCGGACGAGCAGAAGCTGAAGATCGACCGCTCGGGCCTGGGGACTTACTTCGGCCACACGGCCATCGTGAAGGAGAAGGACGTGGCCGCATACCAGACGCTGGTCGAGCAGCGCGGCATCGATCCCGATCGGGCGTGGATGGCGGGTAACAGTGTGAAGTCCGACATCAATCCGGCGCTGGGAGCGGGCCTGAATGCGATCTTCATTCCGCACGCCCATACGTGGACTCTGGAGCGGCAGGATATCCGGCCGGGTAACGGGCGGCTGTTGACGCTGGAGCGGTTCACGGATTTGAAGGAACACTTCTGAGGAGGGTGACATGTTTATACCGGCCGAAGTTCTGCGATCTCATATCGGTTACACTGCCTGGGCGAGCGGACTGCTCGTGGAAGCCGCGGGCGGACTTACAGGCGAGGAACCGACACGCGATTTCGGCATGGCGGCCAAGAGTGTGTTGGGCACCCTGGTGCACGTCTTTGCGGCGGATCGATTGTGGCTCGCGCGATTGAAGGGAGAACCGGCGAATACATATCCGACGGAGGCGGACTATCAACCTACTGTCCTACAAAACGACTGGCCCCCGTTGTATCAGCGGTGGAAGGAGTGGGCTGACGGACCGACTGACGAGGCAGCCCAGGCGGAAGTCTCTTACTCCGACATGCGCGGCAATCCTTGGCGGCAGCCGCTCGGCCAACTGGTGTTACACGTGGTGAATCATGGGACATGTCCCGCCCAAGCTGGATTTGGTCAGTTACTACCGCAACATGGACGTGGCGCACGCTTGAGCGTGCCGCTGTCGGCTTCAGCCGACAGTTGTGCGCCGGCATGTAGCTCCGGGGCAACACGGCGAACTGAAGTTCGCCGCGGCACGCTAAAGCGTGCGCCACGCTATTAGTTCCAGAGGCGGTTGACGACCCGGATCAGGATGGCGCCGGTCACGACAAATATGGCCAGCAAAGCAAATGCGTAGTCCATCCGGCCATAGAGAAAGTTGCCCACCATAAACAGCGCCGACCAGATCATGGCGCATCCGGTGCTCCAGCCGAGCAGTGAAAGGGGAATGTTCTCGTGCTGCGCCCAAGTGGCCGCTTCGGCCGGAGAGATGCCCGCCAACTCGCGAACGCGCCGCCAGCCCGGACCGAATGGGTGCACTTTCTTGTAGAACGAGATGAGCACCGCCGGATCGGTCTGGGGGCCGAGATAGGCGGTCGCGATCCAGCAGACCGTCGTGACGGCGATAGTAATCAGTAACTGCTGGTAGGTGCCTATGACAATGCCGTTCTTGGCCAGGATCAGAAATACAAATGAGATACCGAACGAGCTGCACATAGCGACGATCTCGCACCAGGCAGTCACGCGCCACCAGAACCAGCGCATGAGATAGAGCAGTCCGGTGCCGGCTCCGACTTGCAGAATGAGACTGAAACTCTGCTTGGCGGTGTCCAGCGCGAAGACCAGGGCGGACGAAGACACGAAGAGTAGGACGATCGCCAGCCGGCCAGCCATGACATAGTGTTTCTCACTCTCGCCCGGCTTGATGAAGCGGCGGTAGAAGTCATGCACCAGATAAGACGCGCCCCAATTCAAGTGCGTGAGGATGGTCGATGAGTTAGCCGCTACCAAGCCGCCCAACATGAGTCCCATCCAGCCCACCGGAAGGAATCGCAGCATCGCCGGGAATGCGATATCGTGGCCCACCAGGCTGGGATTGAGATGCGGAAACGACCGCTGGATGTCGGATAACTGCGGATAGACAATCAGAGAAGCCAGCCCGACAAGAATCCACGGCCAGGGACGCAATACATAGTGCGCGACATTAAAGAACAGCGTTGCGCCCAGGGCATCTTTCTCAGACTTAGACGCCAACATACGCTGCGCGATGTAACTGCCTCCGCCCGGCTCGGCGCCGGGGTACCAGACGGCCCACCACTGCACGGCCAGCGGCATGACGAATATGGCGACCGCGAGATCCCAGTTATTGGTGAAGTCCGGGAGTATGTTGATGTAGTTCAGACCTCCGGGCCCGTGCACATGCGAGAGCTTCTCCACCAGTCCGTGCAAGCCGCCCACCTGCGGCAGCTCCACCGCGAAGTAAGCCGCGGCAATGACGGCTGTCATCTTGATGAAGAACTGGAGCATATCGATGACCAGCACGCCCCAGAGGCCCGAGTGCGCGGCGAACACGACATTCAGCAGGCCCACGGCGAGTAGCGTCTGCCAACGGTCGAAACCGAACAGCACGGCGGCGATCTTCACGGCGGCGAGGTCGACGGTGGCCATGATCATGCAGTTGAAGAAGAAGCCGAGATAGACGGCGCGGAAGCCGCGCACGGCGCTGGCGGCCTTTCCGGAGTAGCGCACTTCGTAGAATTCCAGGTCGGTGAGGACGCCGGANNGCCCACCACTGCCAGTTGCCGGCGACTCCCTCGGTGCGGACGAAGTTGGCCACCAAGTTGGGTGTGTCACTCGAGAAGGTGGTGGCCACCATGGAGAGACCGGCGAGCCACCAGGGCACGGAGCGCCCGGAGGCGAAGAATTCGGAAGTGCTCTTGCCGGAGCGCTTCCCGAAGAAGAGAGCGGGAACGAAGCAGACAAGAATGGAAGCGGCGGCGATGATCCAATCAATTGTGTGGAGGTGCATTGAGCTCCTTAATCGACTTGCAGCGCGCCGGGTCCGGGTTCGGCGTGGATCAGATGCATACGCTCGTCGAATGCCGGCAATTCCGCATAGTAACGCCGAATCAGTCCGCCGCGCACGGCGGGCAGATCCGGCTTGCGGCAGAAGACCACGGCACAGCCGCCGAAGCCGGCGCCGGTGAGGCGCGCGCCGAGTGCGCCGGAATCCATGGCCGCTTCGACCAGGCGGTCGAGCGCGGCGCAGCTTACGTGCAGGCGGTCGCGGAGGCTCGAATGCGAGGCAAGCAGCAGCGATCCGAACGCCGCCGCGTCGCGCTGTTCCATCGCGGTGACCGCGGCGCGGACGCGCAAGGCTTCGCTGGTGACGTGCCGGAAACTGGCCTGCTCGTCTGGGTTGGTCAGCTTTTGCGCGGCCAATTCTTCCAGTTGGGCGAGCGTGCGCCCCTGGATGGCCAGACCGTACGAGGGGAATCCCAGGCGCTGCAAGGCGGTTGTGCCGGCTGTGCGGCAGGCGTTGTACTGCTGCCGCACGGCGCCGGATTTCTCCGCGACGGTGAGGCTGTGGGCCACCAGGAATGCCCAGTCCGGCGGAACCGGCACGGGCCGGACCGCGAGCGGATCGAATTCGATGAGCGAAGCGCAGCCGGTCTGCGAGGCGAGCGAGGCTGCGTGATCCATGCCGCCGCCACGCGTGCCTACGAATTGCTCGCCTTCCGGCAGAACCTCCATGAGTTCCTCGAAGGTGGGCGCGGCGGCGTTGGCGCGGAGCAGGCTCAGAGTGAAGGCCACGATCAACGCCGAGGATGAAGAGAGGCCGGCTGCCGGCGGGAGATCGGAAACGATGGCGGCGTCCACTCCACGGCCAGTGCCCCATTTCCGGCCAACGGCGCAGGCCGCGGCACGCAGGTAGTTTTCCCAATCGCCCGCGGCCGTGGGCGTTAGATCCGCTGTCCAGACGAAATCGCGGACGCCATAACCGCCGGCGCTGACCGCGCGGATGCGACGATCGGGGCGGGCGCGGAAGGCCACGCGAACCGACCGGCGAATGGCGATCGGCAAGACCGGCAGGCCGTGATAGTCGATGTGCTCGCCGATCAGGTTCACGCGGCCGGGCGCGGACACCAACGCGGCCTCGCGGCTTGGCCCGCTTGGACCGAAGGTTTCGGCGAGCAGTACGCGAGGGTCCGGGAGTTCTGTCATGGGCAATGGCTCTCGATCACGATAGCGGTTGGACGGTGTGCAAGTCCAGTGCGGGTAGGCAGCGCATGGCGCTGCCGTCGACAGGCTAAAGCCTAATGTCACTCGTTTTTCGATTTTGAGCAAGCTGCGTTATTCGTGGGGCAGGACTCCNNGATATTGGAAAAACGAGTGGCACTGGGCTAAAGCCTGTCCACGGGGCTTACCAAGCTCGCAGCGGAGCGCCCGACACCGGCGCCGATATCCGAATGGCTGCGCGGGCGAGGAACGCATGATCGCGGC
>PKYZ01000489.1 GCA_003132865.1 Bryobacterales bacterium | reverse complement strand
CGCTCTCCATCAGGTTTTCGGGGATGGCGGTGCAGTTGATCTTCACCAGCGGCCGTTCGCGGCGCGGCGAGTGGAAGTGGATGGCGCGCGCGATCAGATCCTTGCCCACGCCGCTTTCGCCCGCCAGCAGCACGGTGGCGCGCGTGGGCGCTACGCGCATGATGGTGGCGAAGACTTCCTGCATGGGGGCGCTGCGGCCGACGATGTTGTCGAAAGCATAGCGCCGCCCCAACTCTTCGCGAAGCTGCAGGTTCTCGTCCCGCAACGCGCGCATTTCGAGCGCCTTCTGCACGACCGTCATCAGGTGATCGAGCGAGAAGGGCTTCAGCAGGAAATCGGTGGCCCCGGTCTTCATGGCCTGGACGGCAGTCTCGATGGTGCCGAAAGCCGTCATGACGATTACAGGCGTCTGCGAGTTCTGGCGGCGGATGGCGGCCAGCAATTCCAGCCCGTCCATTTGCGGCAGGCGCAAATCGGTCAGCACCAGGTCGGCGCGGTCGGCGATTTTCAGGGCTTCTTCCGCTGTGCGAGCCTTCTCCACTTCAAAGCCGGCGGAGGTGAGTTGGAGTTCGAGGACGCGGCGGAGCTTCTCTTCGTCCTCGACCACCAGGATACGTCTCTTCATGGGAGCGGGTCTATGGTTTTCATATTAGCGCGTGTGGGGCAGCCAATCTTGGCTGCAGGATTGCCTGCCCCACGCCGCGCCACGGTATCATAAAAATTTGGCCTGCACGCCCCGCAAGGAACCCCGATGACCAACGAGCAACTCGACCAGCTTTCGATCAACACCATTCGCACCCTCTCCATGGACGCGGTGCAGCAAGCTAATTCCGGACATCCGGGAGCCCCCATGGCGCTGGCGCCGGTGGCCTACACGGTGTGGCAGCATTTCCTGCGATTCGATCCCGAAGATCCCATTTGGCCCAATCGCGACCGCTTCGTGCTCTCCAACGGCCACGCCTCCATGCTGCTTTATTCGCTGCTGCATCTCTGCGGCGTGAAAGCCGTCAACCCGCAATACGAATCGCTGGGCGAGCTGGCCGTCAAGCTGGAGGACATCCAGCGCTTCCGGCAACTCGACAGCCGCTGTCCCGGGCACCCCGAGTACCGCTGGACCTCGGGCGTCGAGACCACCACCGGTCCGCTGGGCCAGGGCGTCGGCAATAGCGTGGGCATGGCGATGGCGCGCTGGTGGATGGCGCAGCATTTCAATCGCCCCGGCTTCGATATGTTCGATTACAACGTCTACGTCATATGCGGCGATGGCGACATGATGGAGGGCATCACCGGGGAAGCCGCGTCGCTGGCCGGCCACCACCGCCTCTCCAATCTCTGCTGGATTTACGACAACAACAAGATCACCATCGAAGGCCATACCGCACTGGCGTTCAGCGAGGATGTGGCCACCCGCTTCATCGGTTATGGCTGGAATGTCACGCGGGTCGGCGACGCCAACGATCTGGATATGCTGGAACGCGCGCTGCAGGTTTTCAAGAGCACCACCGACCGGCCCACCCTAATCATCGTGGACAGCCACATCGCCTACGGAGCGCCGCACAAACAGGACACCAGCGGAGCGCATGGCGAGCCGCTGGGCGAAGAAGAGGTGCGCCTCGCCAAGCGGGCTTACGGCTGGCCCGAGGACGCCAAATTCCTGATCCCCGAAGGCGTGCGCGAGCACTTCCGGGCCGGGATGGGCGAGCGCGGCCAGCAGTTGCGCGACGCCTGGATGGCACGTTTCGAGGAATACAAGGCCGAATATGCGGACCTGGCCGATCAGCTCTACCGCATGCTGCACCGGCAGCTTCCGGAAGGCTGGGACAAGGACCTGCCCACGTTCCCCGCCGATGCTAAAGGCTTGGCCACGCGCGACTCGTCGGGCAGGGTCCTGAATAAAATTGCCTGGAACATTCCGTGGCTGATGGGCGGCGCGGCGGATCTGTTCCCCTCCACCAAGACGCGCCTGACCTTCGAGGGCGCTGGCGACTTCGAATTCGACGATCGCGGCGGACGCAACATGCACTTCGGCATCCGCGAGCACGCCATGGGCGCTATCGTCAGCGGGTTGGTGCTTTCCAAGATCCGGGCTTACGGCTCCACGTTCCTGATTTTCAGCGATTACATGAAGCCGGCCATCCGGTTGAGCGCCATCATGGATCTGCCGGTGATCCACATCTTCACGCACGACTCGATCGGCGTGGGCGAAGACGGCCCCACGCATCAGCCCATCGAGCAGCTTGCCTCGCTGCGTGCGGTGCCGGGCTTGATTACGCTGCGGCCGGCGGATGCCAACNNCGCTCGATCGCACCAAATACGCGGCGGCGTCGGGCGTGGAGAAAGGCGCTTACATATTGGCCGACGCGCCGGACGGCAAGCCCGACGTCCTGCTGCTGGCGACCGGCAGCGAAGTGTATTTATGCGTCGAGGCCTATGAGCAACTCGCGGCGGAAGGCGTGAAGGCGCGCGTGGTGAGCATGCCGAGTTGGGAACTGTTCGAGCGGCAGCCGCGGGAATATCGCGAGACTGTCCTGCCGCCGGCTGTAACGGCGCGCGTTTCCGTGGAGCAGGCATCCGTTCTGGGATGGGACCGTTACGTGGGTCCGCACGGGCGCATGATCGGTATGCACACCTTCGGCGCGTCCGCGCCATTGAAAGAATTGCAGAAGAAGTTCGGATTCCNNCCAATCGTTATGAAAACCCCGCGGTGGGGCAGGCCCTCGGCCTGCGGCGGCCTCGCAGGCCGCCCGGACGCGCTTTCGATAACTTATGGTGGGTTTTCGACCGTGCGCAGGTCCTCCAGGACCCGCTTCTCGGCGAGCGAAACTCGCCGCGTCCGGCGCCTAGCTAGCTAGCCGGACACGCTGGTGCTCCCGGCAGTCGAACTACCCTGCGAGCTTTGCGTCTGATAAGCTCCCAGCACTTGCTGCAACATATTGCTAATTAGGGTATTGGCGGCCGTACCGCTGTTCGTGCCATCCGCTGGTTGCAACAGCGCGGCCGCCATCGAATCGTTCATGAAACTCTGAAAATCGCCCTGTTTCTGGAGCGCCTGCAATTCCGCCGTCGCGCTGACTCCGGTGCTTGCGCCAGCCGCGCTGGCGGAAGACGACAATGGAGTCAGACTCTGATAGGGGCTCGCATCCAAATAACTCAGGGGACTTATGGAACTGGCCATAATGCGCCTCCTGTTTTGCCTTATCGGCCGGTTGGAGGGGTTCTTGATAGTAAAATGTCATCGGATGCTGGGATGTCTTCACGATCGAAGACCGGCCGCGCCCGAGCCAGGCGGTGCCACTCCGCACGAAACCACGCTACGCCTCATAGACTGGTTGTTATCCGAGGAGGTCCAGCTTCCCGGAGGTTCGGAAGCGGGAGGTGTACTCGGGTGGTTCGACGGCGCTTCGAGCCGCTTCGTTTACCCCGAAACCACGGGCTACTACCTGACGTTCCTGTCGTTCCTGCACGCGCACGGCTGGCCGGTGGGTGGCATCCCACATCGCGCGCCAAGCCGCCGGCTGGCTCGACCGCCAGGGTAGCCAACCGTTGCCGCCGGCCACACGTGTGTATCTTTCCGACCCTCCAACGAAGGATTGGCGCAACAGTTTCTCGTTTTCCTTCGACCTGGCCATGATCTGGCGCGGTCTTGCGACGACGCGCCGGCTTGCCAGCGTTCCCGTCAAGCCCGGTCCGGCCGCGGAGTCTTGGTCTGTCCATCCAGGACCGTTTCAATTGAAGTCCGCGGCGTCGCTCTTATGTTCAGGTGGGAACCCGCCATCGGAGTTGCGGCGGAATGCCGAAGCTACCTTCGAGCAGTTTCGCGGGTGGACGCCAAAGGACTGCGAGCGGGAGTTTCTGCATTCCTGCCTCTACTATGTGGAAGGCGCATTGATGGCAGGCGCCGCGGGAAGCGACCAGGCGCAGCGGCTGGCTGCAAGTGCGCTCGGACCGTCGGAGCGTCCGGGTGCAAGCCGATCTCTGGTGGGGCAGGCGGTTCCGCCTGCCTTCCTGACTCTGCTAATGCGCCGAGTACTGCTCCTGTGGCGAGTTCAGCTTAACCTCGATGGTCTTCTCGAGTTCATTCACCTCGAACGTCTGGCCGAAGGTCTGATAACCCGTGGCGATCACCTGGATGAGAATGGTGCCCTGCGGGATCTCCGGCACTTTCGCGATACCCTCCTGATTCGTGCGCATCTCCCAGCTCGTGTGGAGTTTCCTGCCGAGCTCGATAATGGAACGGCCCTTCACGAACTTGACCACCACGTCGGCGTGATCGATGGGCTTGCCGCCCAGCGTGGTGACTTGCACATTGATCTTGGTCATCGCCGAGTTCAGCTTGACCTCGATGGTCTTCCGGTCTTCGTGCACCTCGAACGTCTGGCTGAAGGTCTGATAACCCGAGGCTGTGACCTCGACGAGAATGGTGCCCTGCGGGATCTCGGCGAGCGCTTTCACGATGCCTTCCTCATGCGTACGCAGCTTCCACATCGTGCGGGCTTTCTCGCCCTTCACAAGTTTGACGTCCACGTCGGCGTGCTCGATGGGCTTGCCATCCATCGTCGTGACCTGCACATTGATCATGGTCGTCGGCGATTTGGCCCCGGCCGCGAACGCGCAGAAGAACACTGCCGTCAGAAGCGCAAAACGGTAACGCATTCCATGATTATGACATGCCTATGACATGCCGCTTCAAGCGATATCCGGCAGCAGGAAGCGCGCCGGCCGGCCGCTGGCGCGCGCCACTCGCTCGGCGGCCAGGTATCCGCTACGGACCGCGCCTTCCATGGTGGCGGGCCAGCCGGAGCGCGTCCAATCGCCCGCCAGAAACAGGTCCGGACGGCTGGTCTCGGGCGGCGGCCGCAGCGCTTCGGTCCCCGGCGCGGCCGAGAAAGTCGCGCGCAATTCTTTAATCACGTGCGCCTTTTCCAGGCGGGCCTCTCGCGCGCGCGGGAAGAATTCGCCCAATTCGCCAACCGCCAACGCCACGATCTCCGCGCGGCTGGTGGCCGCCAATTCGCGCGACGCGCTCACCACAAGCTGCAGATAGCGGCCTTCGGACTTGTTGAACATCCATTGCACGGTGCGGTCGAGCAGCGTGGCGTGCGGCAGGTCGGTCACCGGGCGATCGAACCACAGGTGAATGCCGGTGATTGGGGAATGCTCGAAAGCGGGCGCGGGCAAACCCAGCGCCGGCAGACGCTCGAAGGGCAGCGCGCAGATATAGTAATCGGCCGCGTGGCGCTCGCCGCCGGCGGTGATGCCATCCCGATCGATGCGCTCCACGGGCGCGCGCAGCCGTAGCGAGACATCGCCGGCCGCTTGCCAGAGTTCCGTGCGGTAAAGTTCCCCCAGCGGGATGGCGGGCACCCCCATCTCGTATCCCTCGGCGCGCGCCAGGAAGCCCAGCCAGAAAACCTGAAACCCGTGCCGCGCGGCCATGCGGTCCACATCCTCGTTGATGGCGCTGACCAGAACCTGCCGCCAGAAGCGCTCGATGGCGCGTGGTGTCTGCCGCTTTTCCCGCAACCAGTCGAGCATGGTGATGCGATCCAGATCGTCGCGCCGGGTGCGCTCGCGCCGCAGCGCCAGTAGCCCGCGCGCGACGGCTATCTTGTCGCGGGGCTCAAGGAAGTGCAGGCGCAGGAACGATCCGGTGAAATGCAGCGGGGCGGGCAGCGCGCCGCGGCGCAGGGTGGAAATGCGCCCGCCGGGCTCGATGAAGTAAAACTCGCGATAGAAGCGGATGCAATCCCGCACGCCCAGCCGCGCGTAGAAATCCAGCAAATTGACGCAACAGCGCAACAGCACGTGCTGGCAGTTGTCGATCAGGACGGAGGCGTCGCCGGACTGCGCCAGCGGAAACGAAGTCGCGCGGCCGCCCAGAAACGGGCGCGCTTCGAACACCTGGACCCGGAACCCGGCGCCCCCGAGCGCCGCCGCCGCCGAGAGGCCGGCCAATCCACCGCCTATTACGATTGCGCTGGGCATTTCAGGACACGCGCTTGTGGGGCGGGCAATCCTGCCCCACATACAGCGACAGTAGACCGTCAATCATGCCTCTTTGCTACGATTGTTGCATTTTCAAGAGCGGGTTGGTGCCGCAAGTGTCTGGTTTTGGGACGGCGTGTTGCACGGGCGGGCAGGCGCGAATAGCCACGGGTCCGTTTTCGATTGAGAGCATGGGGTTTAGCGCCGCCCGGCGATTGGCACGCTAACTGTTCTATCGGGATACCGTCATACCTAATAGAGGCACGCAATGCTCCGGCCCGAATTGAGCGCTCCCAGAACGTTAATCGCAGACGACCAGCCCGACGTGCTGGAAGCGCTGCACCTTCTCCTGAAACGGGAAGGCTACCAGATCGAAGCGGTGAATTCGCCCAAAGCGGTTCTGGAGCGGCTGCACAACCGCGAGTACGACGTGCTTCTGATGGACCTGAACTACGCCCTCGACACCACTTCCGGCCAAGAGGGTCTGGACCTGCTGGCGAGCGTGCAGAAACTCGACCACACGCTGCCCGTAATTGTGATGACGGCTTGGGGCAGCATCAAGCTGGCGGTGGAAGCCATGCGGCGCGGCGCGGCGGATTTCGTCGAAAAGCCCTGGGACAATTCGAAGCTGCTGTCGACCCTGCGCACGCAGATCGAATCGCGCAACGAACGGCGCAGCGGCGCGGCCCGCGAATCGGGCGAAATCGAGGAAGCCAGCGCCACGCAGCGGGGGTTGCTGCCGCGCTCGATTCCGGATTTTCCGGGATACGGCATCTCGGCCGCCTGGCGTCCGGCCGGAGCCGTGAGCGGCGATTATCTGGATGTGCTGCGGCTGGACGCGA
>PKYZ01000173.1 GCA_003132865.1 Bryobacterales bacterium | reverse complement strand
GTCACAGATCAGGAGTCAGAATCGCGGTGCCTGCTCGCGCATCAAGCCACCGCCGCCAGGCATCCAACCCCGCGCCGGTCGTGCACGAGACTTCCATCATCTCCGCATCGGGCTGCACGCGGCGGATGTATTCGCGTGCCAGGTCCATGCGGAACGGCACGTAGGGCAACAGATCCACCTTGTTCAGCACCACCAAGTCGGCACGGTGGAATGTGGCCGGATACTTCAGGGGCTTGTCCTCGCCCTCGGTGACGCTCAGCAGCACGACACGCGCTTCTTCGCCCAGATCGTAGCTGCTCGGGCACACCAGGTTCCCGACGTTCTCAATGAGCAACAAGTCGATCGAATCCGGCGGCCACTGGGCAAGCGCGTTGGCGACCATGCGGGCGTCCAGGTGGCAGGCGCCGCCGGTGGTGATCTGGCGCACCGGGAAGCCGTAGCGCGCCAGGCGCTGTGCGTCGTTGTCCGTTTGAATGTCGCCGGTCAGCACGGCCACGCGCCGTCCGGGCTCGAAGGATGCCAGGGTGCGCTCCAGCAGCATGGTCTTGCCGGAGCCGGGCGAGCTGATCAGGTTCACGCACCAGGTTCCATGCCGCAGGAAGCCCTGGCGCAGATCGGCAGCGAGGCGGTCGTTTTCGTTTAAAACTTTGCGTTCGAGGGGCACGCGGGTCATGTGTCTTCGATCTCCATATAGGCGAATTCCAGCTCTTGGCCGCTGGCCAGCTCCGTCTCCGCGGAGCCGCACTGGGGGCACTCCGTCCGATAGTCCTGGACCGCGAAATCCTGCGCACACTGGCGGCAGCGGTTGCGCCAGGGCAGATGCTCGATCTGCAGCGAGAGCGGCGCGAGGTCGGTATCCTGCACCAGGGCGTCGAAACAGAAGCGCAACGATTCGGCATCCAGTCCGGAAAGCTCCCCGATCTTGACGCCCACCGCCAGCACGTGGGCGTTGTGCCGCGCGGATTCGGCCCGGACGGCCTCCAGCATCGAACCGGCTATGCTCATCTCGTGCATGATGGCTGTCGCTCCTCCGATCATAGCTCGGGTGGGCCGCCCGCAAGTTGCCGTCGCGGCTTCGACTGCGGTATGAATTGTAGTCCAGAGGCCAAACATGCAGACAAACCTGTTTACGCTGCTGGTGCTGGCGCTTCCCGCGCTCGCCCAGACCACCGTCAAAGACGCTCTGGTGAAGCATTGGAAGACCTCGGCCGAATTCACCATGGCGGTCGCGCGGGCCATGCCGGGCGACACCTACAATTTTCGCCCGGTCCCGCAGGAGATGAGCTTTGGCCAGTTGATGGCCCACATCGGCGGGATCAATCTCTACGCCTGCGCCAACGCCAGCGGTCTGGCGCGGCCGGCGCTCCCGCCTAAGATCGCCGCGTGGGCCAAGGATACGGAGAAGGTGGAGGTCGACAGGGACACGGCCATCCAGTTTCTGAGCGATTCGTTCGATTTCTGTGTCAAGGCCGCCGCATCCATGACGCCCGAGCGGCTGGACTCCGTGGTGGGCCCGGCCGAGCGCCATCTGACTGGCTTCGAATGGTTGTGGGCGTACTTCACGCACACGGCGCATCATCGAGCGCAGGCGGAAGTCTACCTGCGCGTGAAGGGCATCCAGCCGCCGGACTACATGTTTTAGCGCGCGCCAGCCACAGGAGTCGCCAGGCTCCGGCCCGATCAAGGCCGAAGTACCAATAGAGCGAGCCACCGCCCAGTCTCGACACGAAGCACAAAGGTGTGAGAAGCATTTTGACAAAACGTCGTGCGATCAATTCGCCCTGCCGACTCCTATCGGGCCAACAAACACAACAGGAAATAGCCGCACGCGCGTTTGAGTTGTGGGTGGCGAGAGGCTTCCGCTGTGGATCGCCCCAAGAGGATTGGCTGCGGGCACGGCGGGAAGTGCTAGAACCAGGGCCTCAGGCTGCCTGACGGAGGTTCCGGTGAAAGTACTCAGACGGCTGTCTAAGTCTAAGGGATGCGACAAAGCCGACTCTATCGCTGCTTGGAGGACGTTCGGTTGTAACTTCCAAATCTCACAAGGATCTTCAATGACAATGAAGAGAAGAGTACTTACGATGCTCGGCGGAGTCCTGCTCCTTCTGGCGTCCTCAGGGTGCCCGCGCGCGCCCAGGAACCCGCTACCACCAACCCGGAGATCGAGCGTTTGAAGGCGCAACTGGCCGCTCAACAGGAGCAGATCGATCAGCTTCGCCGCACGTTGGAGGAGCAGAAGAAGGTGTTAGATCAAGCCAGCCAGCCGAAGCCGCCCAGTTTGGGCCAAGTGGCCAGTACGACGGCAATCATCCCGGCGGACGACGTGGCGCCCGTGCTGCATCCTGGCCTATCGGCTGCGTTGAACACCCCGCAGTCGGGGAGCGACGAGGCCGCATCGCCTTTACAACTGAAGATCGGAACGGCGACCATTACGCCGCTAGGTTTTATGGATTTCACCACCGTCTTCCCTCGGCGGACGTGGGTAGTTCCATCGGCACCAACTTCGGCGGTACCCCCTACAACAACGTGTCGACGGGGTTGGGGAAGTTGAGCGAGTTGCGCTTCAGCGGTCAGAACTCGTGTGTCGGCGCGCGCATCGACGCGCTGGTTCATGGGATGAAAGTCTGACTTTTTGGGCACCCAGGCCACCAACTCGGGCGTGAGCACGCACAGCGACAGCTTCCGCATGCGGCTTTATTGGGTCGACCTGAATAACGGGAAATGGGAACTGCTGGGTGGACAATCCTGGAGCATGCTGACGCCCGGCCGCAAGGGCATCTCTCCGCTGCCATCCGACATCTTCTATAGCCAGGATATGGACACGAATTACCAGGTTGGCATTCCGTGGACTCGCGCTCCCCAGTTCCGCGCCGTGTACCACGCCAGCGACGTAGTGGCCGTGGGATTCGCCCTGGAGACTGCCGACCAATACGGCGGCGGTTCCTCCGGCGGAGGCGTGATCGTTCTGCCCAGCCTGCTTGCCACTCCTTACACCAACACGCAGATCGATCTGGGCGCCGGCACCTACACCCCGCCGAACCTGCATCCCGATGTCCAGGCCAAAATTGCGTTTGATCCGAAGGTAAACGGCAACCTGATGCACATCGAGTTTGGAGGTTTCTTCAGCTCGTTTAAGACTTTCAATACCGTGACCAGGCGCCCGATCCGATCATCCGGCCGGATGGCAGCCCCTCACCGCTGCATGCCTCCTCCACGACGGACGGCTTCGAGTACACGGTGCACAACACCCTGCTCTACGCCTACTACGGTGGCGACTACATCGGGAAGGACGTGACCATCGACCCGGCCAACAAGAACGCTTTCGCCGGTTACGGCTATCCGAAATCGGCCAACAGCCAGAACCGGACCATCCAGGAAGGCACCGTCGGCTTCAACCAGACGTTTTGGAAGAACCCGAACTATGGAGCATTGAACTTCATGCGCTGAAGACCTCTTCGGCCTGCCTCGACCTATTTGGTGAACGACAGCAGCCGCCCAGGGGAGTACGGCTGCGGCCGCCGCACAACTCGCCCCACTGTCCAGCTCGATCTGCGGTTCCCGAACTTGGGAGGCGCGGGTCCCGATGGAGGTTCGGTGGGGAGGGTTTTGGCAAGTGCTGGCCGGGAGTGACCCACGAGTGCGGTCGTTTATTACATTAACGGCTCTTATCATTAACTCGACTTCACAAGGGGAACCCTGCTGGCCGGGCACACATCCCAGGCAGTGAAGGCATAACGCCGATCAAGGAGTACATCACAAATGAAATCGAAGAAATGGATTTTGACGACCGCATTCGCCGCGGCTCTTTCGATGGCCGGGCTTGGGATGGCACAGGCACCCGCCACAGCGCAGGTGCCCGCGGCCGGTACCGATCAAGCCAAGGCCACTACCAAGATGAAGGCCGTCAAAGCGGCTCCAGCGCCGACGGAGCAGGAAATCACCGACGCCAAGGCCAAGGGATTGGTGTGGGTCAACACGACCGCCAAGGTCTATCACAAGGAAGGCGCCTTGTACGGGAAGACTAAGCGTGGCAAGTTCATGACCGAAGAGGACGCCAAACAGGCCGGCTACAAGGCAGCAAAGGAACACGCCGCCAAACAGCCCAAGTCCACCGCAAAGGCCACGGCGGCGGCAAAGGCGTAACTTCCAGTTATCGGAGGAACGGAAGCGGGCTTCGCCGTGGGTCCGCTTTCGTTTGCTTTGAGACTCCCCGGGACAATGGTAACGCCAGATGCTTAACGGCATCGCGCAGCAGCTTCACGCGGCGGCCAGACAATTCCTGTAACTTGATACTCTGTAACGGTGACAAAAAAACCCGCTCACGGAATGCACGATTAATGCAACTTTCAGCCATCCCGGTGTTTACATTAGTACGAGTAGCTTAGTTTACGTCTAAGCATAGTCCAATAAAGATAGGGTAATCCTAGCAGCTCTAAGGAACTCATTGAGCACAAAGTCGCTTCAGCGCCGCCCTCCATCGGGCCGGATTCTCATCGTCGACGATGACGAGCGCCAGCGTACCGCCTTGGCTGCCATGCTTTCCGATTGTGACTTTGACACGCAGGTCGCGGGCGACGGGCAGGAAGCGCTGGAACGGCTCACCGCCTTCAACGCAGACGTCATCGTTGCGGATTTGGTTATGCCGCGCATGGACGGCTTTGAACTGCTCCGGCACCTGAAGGAACGCGGCGACCTCACTCCGGCGATTGCGCTCACCGGCTGCGGCAGTATGGAAAAGGCGCTTTCTGCCGTCCATGATCTCAAAGCATTCTGGTACCTGGAGAAGCCGGTGGAAGCGCGCACCTTCAAGACCCTTCTGGAACGCGCGATTCGCTACAAGAGAAGCCTGCAGAAAACCGACGAACTTAAGCGGGACCTGAGCCTTCGCGGCGTACTCGGGGACTTGGTAGGAACTTCCCCGGCGATGCAGCAGGTCTTCTCACTCATCAGGCAGGTGGCGCCGAATTCAGCGCCCGTATTGATCCGTGGGGAGAGTGGCACTGGGAAGGAGTTGGTTGCCCGGGAGATCCATAAGTGCAGCCCCCGCGGTGATGGGCCTTTCGTCGCGATCAATGCAGCCGCCTTACCCGAGACTCTGGTTGAGAGCGAGCTGTTCGGCCACGAGAAAGGCGCGTTTACGGGAGCCATGGAGCGTTCCGCCGGTTGCTTTGAGCAGGCTCACGGAGGCACTCTGTTTCTCGACGAGATCGGCGAGATGCCGCAGTCCACGCAACCAAAGCTGCTGCGCGTTGTCGAGGACTTGCGGGTGCGGCGACTTGGCGGTAAGCACGAAATCGCAGTAGACGCTCGGATACTTGCCGCGACCAGTCAGGAACTCGGAACGCATTTGCGCGAAGAACTTTACTATCGTTTGAGTGTATTCCAGATCGTAGTTCCGCCGCTGCGTGAACATAGAGAAGATATTCCGCCGATCGCCGATGTCATGCTGCAGAATCTGAACAAGAAACACGGCACGCGCATTACAGGACTCGATGCCGAAGTGCTGGATCTTCTTCATCGATATGATTGGCCCGGAAATGTGCGGGAGCTACGCAATATTCTGGAGCGAGCCAGCATCATCGCAGGCGCGGGTTTGATCCGGCTGACGGACCTGACTTCCCCTGCGTTCGGTGTAAGCCCCGGCCCGTATACCCGGCAATCGCCGGGCTATGAGGGTCCAATAATGCTTCGGCCTGGCCAGCCACTCAGGAAACTCGAAGAGGCTTACATCAAACTCACCCTGGAACACGTGCGCGGCAATCGCAAATTGGCCGCCGAGATGTTGGGGATCGGCCGGCGGACGCTGCAGAAACGCATCGCCGCACTGCGCGTGGACATCCCGGATTGGCCGCAGAAGGCAATCCCGGAACGCGATATGACGAATTAAGGCTCGCGGAGCGCGTACCCTGCGCGCAGGCAGCCGCCAGGAAGAAGGGCTGAGGAGAGTCGCCTCACGACGCGCGGCTCCTATCATCGATCGCCTCTAGAACTACTTCGCCGGTGCGGGCTGGGGTGCGGCCTGCGGAGACGGCGTCTCGAAGTTCACCTTCGGCACCTCGCGCGATCCCTCAGTCGCTTTGAAGTAAGCATCGTTGGGCTTAAACCCGGCCCACCCGGCGAGAATGTTGTTCGGAAATTTCTGGATATAGGTGTTGTAGTCCTGCAGCGTGTCGTTGTAGCGCTTGCGCTCCACCGCGATGCGGTTCTCTGTGCCCGCCAGTTCGTCCTGCAGCCGCATGAAGTTCTCATTCGACTTCAGTTGCGGATAATTCTCCACTAGCACTAGCAGTCGCCCGATGGCACCGTCGAGCTGGTTGTTAGCTGCGATCTTCTCGGCCGGAGTTCCCCCGGACAGCAATGCGGAGCGTGCTTTGGCGATGTCCCCGAAAACGGTCTGCTCCTGCTTGGCGTATCCCTTCACCGTCTCAACCAAGTTGGGGATGAGGTCGGCGCGCCGCTGCAGCACGATATCCACTTGCGACCACGCGGCCTTCACCGCCTCGTTCTTGGTCACCAAGGTGTTGTGCACGCTCACGTATTGTCCGAACACGACCAGCGCGATCAGCGCCAGTATGACGATCACGATCAGTCCTTTACCCATGTCGCTCTCCTGAAGCAAAATCCCGGCTCACGACTCTCGACTTCGGGGCCGAGGGGAATCCAGCATTCGATCGACCGCGGCGGTCACCTGTTCTGCTGCCGCCAGGTACCGCGCGGCCACTTCCTCGACCTTGAACAGCTTTCGATCGGCCCGATGTTCTCGAATGTCCAGCACGTGCTCGAAGGGTGAGGCGTCCCACCCAAGGCTGCCGGCCAGCGCCTTCAGCGCCTCGCGCCTGGTCGCCGGGGCGGGCTGCCCCTGCGCAATCAGGGCGTGCCGGAACAGTGTAGTGAACGCTGGCAGCGAACGCAGCAGTATTTCCCACAGGCGCTGCTTGTTGCCCGCCGCCAGCAGCATTTGCTGCCGCAGCAGGATGAGTTTCTCCCGCAGCTCGTACTCCAACTGCGCGCGGTGCAGGTGCATCGGTATCTGGAGCGAGGCCACCACATCCTGCCCAAACAGCACGCGGTGGTGTCTCTGTATGTCCATCAGCTCGATGGCGAAGACATCCGCCGAGCGCTCCAGCTCTTCGCGCGTGATCGTCAGCGGCGCGGGATGCTTCTGCTTCGTCCACCACTGGGCTGCGGGACCGAGCGCGTGCAGCTTGGGAAACGCAGTGTCCTTAAGGACGCAAAGCAGGTTGATATTGGAGTACTCCGGATCGTAGTCGCCCGAAACCGCCGACCCGTACAGGATCACGCTATCGAGGTTCGTCCCGGCTGCTTGCTGCAGCCGCGCGACAAACTCGCCGATCTGTTTTTCCGGAACCGCGCTTCCTGCTGCCATGAGAATCCTCCTTGATCGCGCGCTACCAGCTTCCGCCCGCACCACCGCCACCGGTGCTGCCGCCGCCGAACCCCCCAAAGCTTCCGCCGCCGCCGAAACCTCCACCGCCGCCGCCGAAACCTCCACCGCCGCCGCCGAAACCTCCACCGCCGCCCGATCCTCCCACGCCACGAAATCCGCCACCTCCGACGCTAAACAAGAACATATAGAAAAGCAGCCGGCGCAACGGCGGTACAGACAACACGACGATCACAAGGACGATCAGGCCAATGATAGCGCCCGGCGAGACCTGGGTCGCCGCGGGCTCGTCGGAAGCGATCGGCGTCGGTTGCGAGGTCGTGATTTGGACGCCCGCGTCTTTCGCGATTACGTCCACCACGCGCGAAGTCAGCAGGCTCACCGCGCCGTCGTAATCGCCCTTCTTCAGGTACGGAACGGCCTCGCGCCCGAAGCCGCCCACTTTGCCATCCGGCAGGAGCGGTTCCAGGCCATAACCAACGTTGATGTAGTACTTGCGGTCCTGGACGGACAGCAGAACCAGCACGCCGCGGTCTTTGCCCTTCTGCCCGATGCCCCACTTCTGGTACAGGTCGACCGAATACTTGAAGATATCCTCACCGTCGGTGGATTTGATGGTGACGACCGCGATCTGCGCCCCCGCTTTCCGATCCACCTGGCGGCACATCTCGTTGAGCTGGCTTTGCGTGGCCGCGCTCAGCACGCCCGCGAAATCGTTGACGTAGCCCGTGGGCTTGAGCGACGAAATGGGCTCCGCGACGGCCGGCATCGCGAACACCACCACCGCCAGCACCAGGAACAAGAATTTCCCGCGCCGCCGCGCTGCGGAAAATTGGACAGCCTTCGAAAGACGATTTCCTCGCACGTCCCATTCTAAAAGAAAGTCGCGAGGGCGCGCGATGGTGCGCTCTTTGGGCCAAGGAAAATAGCGGTCGACAATGCTGCACAACGGCGTCGTTCGCCGGTCCGGTCGAAGCGGGTGTTCTTCCCAGAACCGCGGTTGGGGACCGCTTGCCATATTCCTGGTGGTATCGGCTGTTATCGCCAGAAATCGGTAACCCCTTGGCGCCCGGGCTGAATCTTTTCTTCGTCGCTGTTGTATCACCGGGTCACACGTTCGCGGGTGCTGCCTGCCCAATCTTGATCGAGCTACAATCGAGGATCCTGGCCGCCTCGCGTGACGGTTGCCGCTTTTCGCGTCAAAGCCTGTACCAGCGTTACTCCCAGCGCCCGGATGTCCGTGGCGGGATCGCCGGCCGACAGCGCCTCGCTGGAGATCTTCACGGTGTCTTCTACTGCAAGAATGTTCGAGGGCTTCAGATTGCCGTGCACCAAGCCCTGTCCGTGCAGGTACGCCAGTGCATCCGCGACTGGCTGAAGCATTTCGCGGGTTTCGTGCGTGGTGAGCGGGCGTGCGCGGAGAACTTCCGCGAGGTTTTCCTCGGCGTATTCCATGACGAGATAAGCCAGCGGCATGCCTGCCAGCGCCCAAGTTCCGGCCGCAAAGATGCGGACCAGGTGAGGATGGTAGAGCGTGCCGGCGCGATTCCAGCGCTCCACAAGTTCCCCGGCTTGGGCCTAGCCAGCGAGCACGAGCTTGATGGCGGCTCTGCCCGAGGCAAACCGGGTGAGGAAGACCGCGCTCCCTTCACTGCCGCCGAGATACCGCTCCAGCGGGAACTCCCCGCCGGCAAGTTCGCCTTCGCACGGTTTCCAATCGAGCATCCTCACCTACGCCAGCACGGATCGTTATCGGCGCGTATCTCTTCGGGCATAATCCGGAATTCCCATTTTGCACGCCCGGCTCCCGGTTAGTATACAGTCCGGCAGCCAGCATAGCACTCGGCGCATGCCGGCCGGACCGGATGCGAACATGGATTGGCCGCGCCTGGCAGGGATCCGAGTTACAGCGCTTGTGGGGCAGCAGCCAGTTGCTCGATCCAGCGCCGCATCCGCCGGTAGTGCGAGCCGTAGCAGTACACTCGCTGGCAACCAACGCACTCGCGGAATTCATCGCACCATTCCGCGGTCCCCGGCGGCACCCGGCCCAACAAGGCCCGGCAGGTTGCAACGGCGCATGGCCCAGAGCGTTTCACTGGTCCTCTTTCAGCGACCTGAACACCTGGAATTCTTTGCGAGAAAGCTCCCCCTTCCCCTCCTCTGCGTAAAGCTGGGCGAGGCGGTAATGCGCGGCTTTCCAATCGGGCCGAAGGCGGACCGTTTCTTCGAGTTCACGTACCGCGCTGGCTGTCTGTTTTTCGTCCGAGTACAGCAATCCGAGTTGAAAATGCGCATCGGCGAAGCCGGGACGGAGCGCCACGGCCTTGTGCAGCAGCGCCTCGACCTTCTCTTCGGAACCATTCAACCCGGAACTCAGATTGCGTTTCCTCAGCCCGAGCGCATAATAGTAATTCGCCGACGGATTATTAGGGTATAACTCCACAAAGTGAGCCAGCCGCCTGGTTACTTCCCCGGATAGTTCCGGAGCGACATCATACATCCTGCCGAGGAAATCGAGCGCCTTGGTGTCGGCAGGGTCCAGATCCACGGCTGTACACAGGGCTTTTACCGCCTCTGTGTAGTTGCCCGTAGAGTAGAGCGAAACTCCCAGTCCGACCTGCAGGCGAGCGGCTTGGGGGTACTTCCCGGCGGCGTATCGAAACAGCGTCAAGGCTGGACGATAGGCTTGATGACGCAGCAGATCCGTGCCCAGGTCGAACAGGTTCTTCTCGGACGGATCCATTCGGGCCGCGGTCTCATACTGCTTGACGGCCTCGTCGAGGTTGCCCCTGGCCTCCTCCACGTCGCCCAGGAGATTGTGCAGTTCGCTGCGATCCTGCCGGGATAGCATCTCTCGCACAAGCTTCCCCGCGCCGTCTGGGTTCTTCGCTTCCAGACGGGCAAGCGCTAGATCGTAACCGTTATCGTAATCGACCGGGTTGATGCGCGCGGCCTTCTCCAGCCAAGGGAGCGCCGACTGAATCTGGTGGCGACCCAGGTAGTATTCCGCCATGCGCCGGTTGGCGGCGAAGCTCTGGGGCCGACCGGCTGCTTGGCGGAGAAGCGCGGCTTCCTGCGGGGAGACTTCCGCCGTGCACAAGCATACCGCCGCCACTATGGCCCAAAGCCCGCGCATGCAAACCGGAGCGGCTCGCTGGCCGCTCCCCGTTCCATGATGCTAGAAGTAGAACTTCAACGCAAGTTGCAATTCCCGCGGGTCGTTCGGATTGTCCACCGTCGACGTGATCTTGCCGAAGTCCACGGTATCCAGGAAATTCAAGCTGCTCGGCAGCGCGAAATTCGGTGTATTGGTCAGGTTGAAGGCCTCAAAGCGAAGTTCGAACCGCTTGCGCTCCGTGATGGGAAATGCCTTGAAAAGCGAGAAATCCAGGCGGTGGAATCCCGGGCCTGAAACTTGCGTATTGCTGCCGCCCAACGGGGCATAATTCGTCTGTCCCACCTGAGTGACCACGCCCGGATTGGTAAATGCGGCGGCGTTATAGAAGTGTTCGACACTTTGGCCTGCGTAGAGGCTCGCTCCAGTATAAAGCGCGTAGCATCCCATGTCCGCCGCCGTTCCGTACGTGCAACCAATGGTTTGCGGAGGGCCGCTGTGCAGCGTGAGTATCCAGTTGAAGCTCCAGCCACCCAACAAACCCTCGGCCAGTTTGCTCCCACCGCTCATGTAAGTGCGGCCGCGGCCGAACGGCAGGTCATAGGTGCCGCTGGCCACGAAGGAGTGCCGGATGTCGAACGGCGCCAGACCCCAGTCGCCCTGGATGCCGAACCCGGGCAGATCCGGGGCGCGGAACCCACCTGTGCCGCCGCCGCTTAGCAGGTCGCCGGCGTCAGTCAGAGTCTTTGAGAACGTATAGGCCACCAGGAAGTTGAGTCCCTTGGCGAAGCGGTGCTCGAGCTTGGTCTGCAAGGAATGATAGTCGGCGGTGCCGATGGTATCGTCGTAAGAAGCTCCGGGAGCAAAATCCGGGAACGGAATGTACGGAATATAGTTGGTGCCCGGCGGCAACAACTCACTCGGATTATTCGTACCTATGAACGTTTCCAGGTGGCGGCTGAGCGACGCGACATACCCGGCTTCGAGCGAAGTCGAGTGCGATAGCTGGTACTGTAATGTTAGATTGTAGCTTTGCACATATGGAGTCTTGTAGTTCAACTGTATGCCGCGCAGGTACAGACCCGATGCCTGAACCAGGGTCGGATTGAGCGGAATTCCAGCAAATGAATTCTCCAGCGTAGCATTTTGTCCATTGGGCAGTACCACCGGCACTTGGGACGTCGGCGCGGAGTAGGAGAAGCTATACTGGAACGGGTAATTGTAGCCCAAGCTTGGGTATCCACCGCGGTTCTCGAACGCGCCGTAGAAGATACCGTACCCGCCGCGGACGACCAGGTGCGAGGCAGCCTGGTACGCAAAGCCGAAGCGCGGGGCAAAGTTGGCGTTCTGCACGTTGGAGAGCCCGCCGCCGCCATAGGCGTTGCTATAGACTAACTTAATGCCGTCCTGTTGCAGCAATTGGATGAAACTCGCGGACAACGCCGGGTTGTTTTGCCGGTTGCTGGGAATGATATACTCCGCCCCGGAGAACGGCGTTCCGGGAACGAAATTGGCCTGCGCTCCATACTTTTCGCCGGTGGGTGTGAAATAGTCCCAGCGCACTCCCAGATTCAAGGTCAGCTTGGGAGTCACCTTCCAGTCGTCCTGGACGAAAGCGCCCCTATATGCGCGGTCGGCGGCTACGCCTCCGAAATTCGATAGAGAGACGTTGTCCGGCCCGCCCACACCGCCTGCCGGAGCAAGCAGGAACTGCGCCCGCCCCGTACTGCCGTCTCCAACGTTGGGAATCGACATGTATTCTCCGCCGAAATCGTATGCGCCGCGCGAAAAAGGCGGCGCCTCCCAGGGGAACCCGACTTGCTGTATCTCCGCCCCCGCCTTGAAGGTGTGCTTCCCATAGATCTTCGTCAGGTTCTCCGTGAACTGAATGGTGTTGCTATAACGATCGCTGACGAGCCACTCGGCCGAACCAAGCTGGCTGAGGCCGCCGATTCCCAGGTTGGGCAGGCCCCCGTTCCCAGGGGTTTGCAAAACACCTTCAATACCGAACTGCGAGGGTATGTTAGTGGTATTGTCGCCGTACGGTTGCACGCGCGAAGTATGCTCGCGGTTGAAGCCGACCCGCGCCTCGTTGACCAGCGTGGGGCCGAACGAGTGGGTGTAACTGAGAGCGGCTCCCATGGTATTGAATATCTGGTCGCCATCGCCAAAGCCGCCGCCGTCGGCAAAGCCGGTGAAAGGTCCCGGAATGAACTGAGGATTGTGGGACCAGCTATAGCGGGCAAACAGTTGATCGTGCTCGGAGAAGTATTGGTCTATACGCCCGTCCACAGCATTGACATCGTTTGACGACCCGCGATTCACGTTGTAGTTGTTGTAGAGCCCGGCTTGGGTGGGTGCGGGAAACAACGCTAAGAGTTTCACGGCGTTGGGATCCAGACGACTGGCCGGGACGACATTACCTGGGAACGGCTGGCGGACATACTGGCCATTGCCGATGCTGGTGGTAGTGGCCGGATCGAAGAGCGTCCCAATGGGGTAGCTCTTTCCTGAGGCATCGGTCAGTTGGCCGCTTTGCAAGGCCACCAGGTCGGCGAAATTCGTATATCCGCTGGAGATCTCCGCCTGGGTAGGCACGGTGGCGGTGGACGGCACTGCCTGCCGAATGCGGGTCCCCTCGTAGTCGGCGAAAAAGAAGGTCTTGTTCTTGCGGATTGGGCCGCCCATGGTTGCGCCGAACTGATTCTGGCGGAAGGCGCCCTTTTTCGATCCGGTAGCATTCTGGAAGAAGTCGGCCGAATCCAGCGCGTCGTTGCGGAGGAACTCCCAGAGGCTGCCATGGAACTCGTTGGTGCCGGATTTCAAACTGGCGTTCAAAACAGCGCCTCCGGCGCGTCCGAACTCGGCGCTGAAAGAGTTGGTCTGCAGCTTGAACTCCGCCAAGGCATCGATGGGCGGCTTGAGCACGTAGGCTGCGCCGCTCAGGAAGTCGACGCTGTTGCTGTTATTATCGATGCCGTCGAGCAGGTAGTTGTTCTGATCGGCGCGCGTTCCATTGGCTTCGAACCAACCGTTAGCGTTCAACCCTCTGCCCTCCGGCTGCCCCGCGTTCACGCCCGCCGTCAGCCGCGCCAGAAAGGTGTAATTGCGGCCATTGAGCGGAAGGTCGTTCACGGATTTGCTGCCTACCACTTGTCCGACAGAGCCGTTCTCGGTTTGCAGAATGGGGGCTTCGCCAGTCACGTCCACGGTGGTAGTCACTTCGCCGGGGGCGAGGCTGAAATCGACAACGAGTTGTTGCTGAATGTCGAGTTCCTGACCCGTTCTGCGTTGCTTCTTGAACCCGGGCTGCTCGACCTCTACGGTGTAGGTTCCTATTCTCAGCGGTGTGAAGACATAGGTGCCCGAACCGGACGTGGTGGTGTTCTCGGTGAACGACGTTCCTTCATTCGATACGGTGACCTTGGCGCCGGGAACCACGGCGGCGCTGGAGTCGCGGACAGTCCCCAAGATTGTTCCTGCGTCAACTTGGCCTTCGATCGGCAAGGCCATACAGAAAAAGCCCATCACGGGCACCCACCAAGCGAACATACGAGTGCGCGACATAGCGCGATTTTCCTCCTTCGCGGTATTTCGGGAACGGCTCAAGCACAGCCGACCCCTGATACTTGAGCAGGAACATATCACAAGCCAACCAGAGCTGTCAACGTACACGGCGAAAATTGGCCGCGGCTCCACCAGAACTTGTTGAAAATAGGGGGGAAATAAAAGATCCAAAACGCAGGGAACGTACACGCTATCTTTCAGTTGTGGGGCACCACTACGGCGGCCGCCGCCCGAGTGCCCGCCCCAGCAGCGGCTTTCTAAGTCCGTGTACGATTGACACCTCAGAAGAGCCGTGCTAAGCTCGGCCAGCATCGGAGCGAAGTCGGAAATGCCCTCCTCTTCCGGGCTGCACCCCGCGCTCCTGGCACAGGGGCCGTCTCCGTGCCAGGGCTTGATTTCGCGTCGAAGTCTTCTCGCCGCCGCATCTTCGGGGATCGCCTCGCTACTCGATTCTCGCGCCGCAGCAGCTCCGCCCGAGCCTAGGAATCGCCTGGTCCTGATCACCATCGGAGGTATTCGCAGGCAGGAGAGTTTTTCGAACCAAGGGATAGTCTACGTCCCCCGGCTCTTCAATGATCTGCTCCCGCAAGCACTGTTCTATCCCTGGACTGTGAACGATGGCGTGACCTCCCATTTCAACACCATCGCGAGCATCCTTACGGGGGTATGGCAGCATGTCGACGACTGGGGCGGACAGATGCCGGCGAATCCGGGCCTGTTCGAATATCTGCGTTCCCAGCGCCATCTGGGGCCAGGCGACGAATGGGTGGTGACGAGCAACAAGCAACTGACCGCGAAGATCAGTAAAGACGTTAATGTCGTCCTGTCCAAGCAATTGCTGATCGAGGCGGTGGAGCACATCCTCATGGCGGACAGCGGGCGCATGAGCCTGAACCGCCAGCAGTTGTTCGACGAGATGCGATCCCTTCTGGAAACCGACTATGAACGAATTGGATGGGGCGCATCCTCGCCATCCGAATTCCGCGATGCGGCTGTACGAGACACCTTCCTCGCCGCATTGACCAACTTCATTCAAGGTCCCGGCGCTCCCGCGACAGGAGACGAGCTGACGTTCCTCATCGGCCGCGAAGTCTTGCAGCGGATCGCGCCCACGATTCTAATGATGAACTTCTCCGACGTGGAGGTGGCGCACGCAGGTTCCTACGCGCTGCACTTGGCGGGGATCCGGCGCGCCGACTCGCTCTGCCATCGGATGTGGGCGTTCATCGAGAGCAACCCGGTGCTTCGCGGCCGTACGGCTCTGGTGATCATGAACGAGTTCGGCCGCGACCCCGACGGCTCGAGAACCAACGGCTTTTTCAACCACCGCACCAATACCGAATGCTGCCGCATGGCTTGGAGCATGGTGCTCGGCCCGTTGGTGCGCCGCCCGCAGGTTGTCGACCACGTCGTGCAGCAGATCGACATGGCGCCTTCTATCGGGTCATGGCTGGGCGTGACGTGCGACCAGGCACGCGGATCCCAATTGCCGGAGATCGCCGCATGAAGACAACACAGCCGGACGAGGCGATCGTCGAACGGTTGCCGCGGACCTTCGCGCCTGCCATGCGCGAGCAATTGGCCCGTCGGGAAGTGCTTTTTCCCGCCGAGCAGCGGCTGCTCGAAAACCGCCTGGCGTGGCTCCGCGAATTGACCCGGGCCGATTTCGATCGCCTGTTCGCACCGGTGAAGGCCCTCGAATCGCGCATGACACTGCCGCACTGGCGCAAGGGCGAGTCGCGCTTCTCGATAGAAGATACAGCCATCCTCGCGCGATCGCCGCTGTACGCCGAATGGCGCGCGGAAGTCGAGAAAGTTTTCGCCGTCATCGATGCCGGCGCCGAAAAACTTGGACGCGCCAAATTCCATCCGCGGCTCTTGTTTTGCGTTCTGCCAGCCGGACTTCCGCCCGCCCCGGAGCCCTGGAACGACGTTCCGGGCGGCGCGCGTGTGCCGCTAACCAGACCGTTTGCCGAAATTCAACCGGAGTTGCTGGGAGCGCTGAGCCGGCGTTCTCTTCCGGCCGACCTCGAGACCGTTGAAGGCACATGGGTTCTGGCCTGCGAATCCGGACCCTTCGGCAGCCTCCCGGATGCGGTGGTCCTCTGCTGGGACCGCACGACGCGGCTCCGACGCGAGTTTCTCGACAAGCTCAATTCCATTAGTAAGGCGCTGAAGTCGGCTGACGAAGCCATCTGGCAATTGGAGCGGACCGACATGACAGGCCTGCTCGCGCCTGAACTGGTTCGCGACCCGCGCGTGCGGGAGTTTCTGCGCACTCTTCTGCTGAGCGGCAACGGCTCGCTGGTCTTCAACAATTCGTTCGTACAGTGGGGCGCCTCCGAGGCGTTACGCCGCGCCCAACCGCAGGTTCTGATCGCGTCGTTTGGAATCCGTACCAAGCCGAAGCCGTTCTCGAGCATCGTCCTTTTCGAAGATCAGACCCGGCGCAATCCAACTTCGGATCAGCCGGACCTGGACGGATCCCGCATCGATGGCGAGATCCTTTCCCGCTACGTTCACCTTACAGCAGAACGGCTTGCGCCTTATGCGGGGCGTACCCTCACGTTATTCGCCGTTGCGGACAGGAACTACGCTCTGGCCGTTTTTCCGGATCGGGACGGGCGCGGTCGCCGGGAGGCGTCGGCCGCTTCAGGGAACCTGGTTGAGACCTGCTTGCATTGGCTTGAAACCCCCTAGCCCCGCCTGTTGCTTCCGTGAAGGTACACGGTGTTCTCTGAAAAAAAAACGGTGATTGACGCTAAGATAGCCAAGGTAGCTGCATGGCGAAAAACAACCGCTCGTCGGGAGTTCCTCCAAATTTCAAGCCGGTCGGCATCAAAGAGATAGCGCAGAGGCTGGGCGTTTCGATCGGAACCGTGGACCGCGCTCTCCATCAGCGTCCGGGCATTAACCCAATGACCCGGACCAAGGTTTTAAAGATGGCGCAGACCATGGGCTACCGCCCCAATCTGGCGGCGCGATTCCTCAAATCCCGGCGTCAGTTGCAGATCTCCGTTCAACTACCCTCCGAGATCGCAACGTTTTTCGATGCGCTTCGGGACGGCATTCGCGAAGCGGCTGCACCGTTTGCGCCCGCCGTTCGTGTCGATTTCCGTTCCTATCCTCATCTGGGTGAAGGTGACATCGAGGTCTTCAACGAAGCCTTGGATCAGGGGGCGCAGGGTATGATCATCGCACCGGGCGAGCCGGCCGCGATGAAGCCCCTCATTCGCAAAGCAGCCCGGCGGAATGTTCCCGTCGTCTGCGTAGCTACGGATGCTCCTGCAACTGAACGACTGACGGCGGTGACCGCCTGCCCCCAAACCAGCGGCGCGATTGCCGGAGAATTGCTTTGTCATATCCTGTGCAGTCCGGCCAAGGTGGCTGTCGTGACGGGTAGTCTGGCAACCGAGGATCACGCGGCCAAACTGGAGGGATTCCGCTCGAGCATCGAGACTCGCGGCGGGGCTTTCGAGATCGCCAAAATCGTGGAAGCTCACGACGACGGGCGGCTCGCATACGCCGGAACCAAGGCGCTTCTGGCAGAGAACCGCGATATAGGCGGAGTATACGTGAGCACTGCCAACTCGCTTCCGGTCCTGCAGGCGATTGAGGAATCGGGGTTGGCCGGCAAAATCGTTGTGATCACCACCGACCTGTTTCCGGCACTGGTTCCTCTGATCCGGTCGGGACGCATTCTAGCCACAATCCACCAGCGGCCCCAGACGCAGGGCCGCCTGGCGTTCCAGGCGCTTTATCAATTCCTGGTGGAGGGCCAATGCCCCGTTCCGCGGATCCGGGTCGCGCCGCACATCGTCATGAACAGCAATTTGGACTTGTTCCTGGAGCGTATGGCGCTGGAGGCCGAAGACCAAGGCGATGTTTTCGGCGAGCCCATCTGGGACAGGCATTCCCCGGCGCTTGCTTGACCGCCGGTTGGCCATTCACCAGGAATCCATATTGACAGGACCGTCGAGGTTGTGGTCATCTGATAATTCCGTTAACGTACACAGATATCCGCTGAACGGAACAAGGAAGACCAAATGCCCACCCGACGGAAGCTTCTGAGACTGGGCGTCATTGCGCCCATTGCCAACACTTTGGCGATGCCCAGCAATCCGGCGGCACCGTCGGTGACGCCCGATTGCAACGAACGTATTTCGCTGAACGGGACTTGGTCTTTCCGGCTCGATCCCCAGAACTCCGGGGAGTCCCAAGGCTGGCATCAGCCCGGGGAACCAGCGGACGGTTGGCGCATCGTGAGCGTGCCGCACACCTGGCAGATCGAGCCGGAGCACGCGGATTACATGGGTGTGGGGTGGTACCGCCGTACGTTCGAAGCGCCCCAGGCGTGGTCAAACCGCGCCGTTCGCGTGGAATTCGAAGCCGTCTTCCACAGCGCCACGGTTTGGCTGAACGGCGTGGAGGTAGGACGGCACACCGGCAAGGGATACACCGCATTCCTTCTTGATCTCGGACCGCGCCTGCACTTGGGAGGGGTGAATACGTTGGTGGTCCGGGCGGACAACTCCTTCAACGAATCCATGCTTCCGCGCGGCCGCTCAAGTGATTGGGCCCACGACGGAGGAGTCTACCGGCCGGTCCACCTGCTCGTGTCGCCCCCCACGTTCATCGAGCGAATCTGGCTGGATTCCGAGCCTGACCTTGCCTCTGGGAACGCGACCGCCGAGGTCTCCGCCGTCGTTCGCAACGTATCATCGGCTCCTTGGGAAGGACGTATCGCGTTCCGGGTGGCCGAAGACGCGACTGCGTTGATTGTATCCGCTCAGGCTGCTACGGCTATCAAGCTCGCGCCCGGTGAACGCAAGACGGTCACCCTTCCGCCGGCGGACATTCAGCGTGCCAAGCTCTGGCACTTCGATCATCCGACCTTGTATCGGTTGATGGTTGCGTTATCGAACGGCCATTCGTGCGAAACCACGTTCGGGATCCGCAAAATCGAGGCCCGGAACAACGCCTTCTATCTGAATGGTGAGCGCGTGCGCCTGATGGGCGCCGAGCGCATGGCCGGCAGCAATCCCGAGTTTGGAATGGCGGAACCCTCCGAGTGGATCGCGCACGACCATGCGGACCTCAAGGACTTGAATTGCGTGTACACCCGCGCGCACTGGCAGCAGGACCGGCGTGTGCTCGATTGGTGCGACCGGCACGGAATCCTGATTCAGACCGAAGTCCCGACGTGGGGCGGGGCAACCTTCAAAGACATGGGCCCGGATCCCTCGCCGGATATCATGAGCAACGGTCTCGAGCAGCTTCGCGAGATGATCGAACGCGACCGCAATCACCCGTGCATCTTCTCGTGGGGCGTGTGCAACGAAATTAACGGCCAGAACCCGCCGGCTCACGGGTTCGCAAAGCGCATGTACGAAGAGGCGAAACGCTTGGACCCTCGCCGGCTGGTTTCGTACGCCTCCAACTCGCTTCAGAAGACCCCGGAAAAGGATGTCGCCGGCCTCATGGACTACATCATGTGGAACGAGTATTACGAGAGCTGGTACGGCGGAACACCAGCCGATGCCGCCCGCAATCTGGACGAGATTCATCGCGTCTTTCCCGATAAGGCCATCGTAATCTCCGAATACGGCTACTGCGCGTGTACCGCGGAGCGTCCAGAGGGCGACGCCAGGCGCATCGAGGTCTTGCGCGCGCACGATCAAGTGTTTCGCGAACGGGATTACGTGGCCGGCTTGATTTTCTTCGATTATAACGATTACCGGACACACATCGGCGACCGGGGAACCGGCGTGATGAAGCAGCGGGTTCACGGCGTGGTGGACTTGTATGGCGCGAAGAAGCCGTCCTGGGAGGCGCTGCGGCGCGAATCGTCGCCCATCGAATCGGTGCGCGTCTCGGGGACACCTGCCGCGCTAAGCCTGATCGTCACAGCCCGCAATGCCGTTCCAGCTTATCGCCTGCGCGAGTATGAAATCCGTGGCGTCGCTTACGGCTTCGGCCAGATTCCGGTGGAACGAATCGCCACGCGGCTGGAAACGATAGCTCCCGGCGAGTCTGCCCATGCCGAGCTGCGCTTCACGCAACCGGGAATCTCGCGCATCCAGGTGGACGTCATGCGGCCCACCGGATTCTCCGCCTGGATGGAAACATGGCAGTATTGAATAACCGAGCCTGTAAGGAGGCTGCGTGAGTTTGGACCCCTCAAAGTCGAGCGTACGCGCGTGGGAGGAATCCGTTGTGATCCCCAGCTATCCGGTTCCCGCGCCGGACCGCAACCCGATGTTTCTCGACAAGCGCGTCTACCAGGGCAGCAGCGGAAAGGTATACCCCAACCCGTTTACCGACCGGCTCTCGGACCAGAGAGTTGACAAGCACTATAGGGGCGTCTTCATCGAGAATGAGTACATTCGCCTGATGATACTGCCGGAAATCGGCGGTCGCATTCACGTCGGCCAGGACAAGACCAACAACTACGATTTCTTCTACCGCCAAGACGTGATCAAGCCCGCGTTGGTGGGCCTGCTGGGTCCGTGGATCTCGGGCGGCGTCGAGTTCAACTGGCCCCAGCACCATCGCCCGTCCACCTGCCTGCCGGTACAGCACCTGATCGGGGAGAACGCGGACGGCAGCCGCACGGTATGGCTCAGCGAGCACGAGCCGATGAATCGCATGAAAGGCATGGTCGGCATCTGCTTGCATCCGGGGAAAGCGATCGTTGAAGCCAAAGTGCGGCTGTATAACCGCACGCCGTTCGTTCAAACGTTCCTCTGGTGGGCCAATGTCGGGATCCACGTGCACGATCAATACCAGGCATTCTTCCCGCCCGATGTGACGTTCGTGGCCGATCATGCCAGGCGCGCCATGTCGCGGTTCCCGGTAGCATGCAATTCCTACTACGGCGTCGATTACACCGCGGGCGTCGACATTTCCTGGTACAAGAACATTCCGGTCCCGACCTCGTACATGGTCACTCAGTCGGAATTCGACTTCTTCGGCGGATACGATCATGCCAGGCGTGCGGGCATCGTCCACGTCGCGAACCATTACGTCGCGCCTGGAAAAAAGCTGTGGACATGGGGTAACGCGGAGTTCGGTTACGCATGGGATCGCGAGCTAACCGATTCCGGAGGGCCCTACATCGAATTGATGGCGGGTGTCTACACCGATAACCAGCCCGACTTCTCCTGGTTGCAGCCGTTCGAAACCAGGACTTTCAGCCAGTTCTGGTACCCCATTCAGGAGATCGGCCCAGTGAAGAATGCCAACCAGCGGGTCGCCGTGAATCTCGAACAGGCAAGCGGCGGGTACCGCCTCGGAGTCTGTGTAACGGAGGCGCTCGGCGATGTCACAGTGTCGCTTTCCATGCAAGAGAATGCCGTTTTTGAGCGGTGCGTGCGTGTAGAGCCCGGCAAACCTTTCATCGCCGTGGTCCCGCTGGCGCCCGCGCGGTTTGAGGCCGATCTTCTGCTTCGCGTTCTGGACAGCCACGGCCGTGAGCTGATCCGTCATCGTCCGATTGAGCATGGAGAAACCGAACTGCCGGCGCCCGCCAGCGAGCCGCGCGATCCGGACAAGATCGAGACAACCGAAGAACTCTATCTTACGGGACTGCACCTGGAACAGTACAGGCATGCCACCCGCGATCCCGAACTCTATTGGACCGAAGCGCTGAACCGCGATCCGGACGATGTTCGGTGCAACAACGCGAGGGGGCTGCTCCTGTTGCGCCGTGGTGCGTTTCGCAAAGCGGAGGCGCACTTCCGGCGGGCTCTCTCGCGTCTGACCAAGCGCAACTCAAACCCTTACGAAGGCGAGCCCTGGTATAACCTGGGTGTTGCGCTGCAATACCAAGCGAGACTCGCCGACGCACGTGCCGCTTTCTACAAAGCGGCATGGAACTACGCCTGGCAGTCGCCCTCTTACCACGCGCTGGCTACGATCGACTGCCTCCAAGGCAACCTTATGTCCGGTCTCGAACACCTCGACCAGGCGCTCCGAACGAACACCGATAACCTGAAGACGCGGGATCTGAAGACCGCGATGCTCCGTCTGCTTGGCCGAACCGAAGAAGCGGCCGAGTCGGCGCGACAGACGCTTGCCATCGACCCGCTCGATTTGCAGGCGCGCAACGAACTGGCTGTACTCCTGCCGGATCGCGAAGGTGAGCTCTTCGGCATCCTGAACGGTGTAGCGCAGACCTGCCTCGATGTGGCATTCGACTACGCCGGGGCGGGTCTTTGGGCTGACGCGGAAAATCTGATAGAGCGTTTTCTGGTGCATTCCGATGCCAAGACCCCGCACCCGATGCTCTGTTACGCAACCGGTTGGTTTGCGGAATGTCGCGGCGATCGGGAGAAAGCCGCGCGGTGGTATCAGGCGGGCCGCGCGGCGCCTCCCGACTACTGTTTCCCGTCCAGGCTTGAGGAGATGATCGTGCTGGAAGCGGCGTTGCACCATGACGCCGACGATGCCCGCGCGCACTACTATCTCGGCAACTTGCTCTACGACAAATACCGGCGCGAAGAAGCCGTCGAGCATTGGGAGCAGGCCTGCCGCCTCGATCCGGAGTTCTCCATTCCCTGGCGCAATCTCGGGATGGCTTACTACAACGTGCGCCGGCAACCAGACCGCGCGACCGAATGCTACGAAAAGGCGTGCCGCGCGGACCCTTCGGACGCGCGCCTGCTCTACGAATTCGATCAACTTCGGAAGAGAACCGCCGCGGAACCGGGGATACGCCTGGCTGAGCTTGAGAGGCGCAGGGACCTCGTCGACCAGCGGGACGATCTCACGATCGAACTGGTTACGCTCTACAACTTCACCGGCCAGAGTGCCAGAGCTTTGTCGATCCTCCTCGCACGCCGTTTCCACCCATGGGAAGGCGGTGAAGGTCTTGTCTCGGCACAGTACGTCTCGGCGCATATCCTCTTGGGTGCCGATGCGCTGGGTTGCAATCATGCGGCGGACGCCCTGAGCCATTTCGAGGCGTCTCGCCAATACCCGCACAACCTCGGCGAAGGGAAGCATCTTCTCACGCGGGAAACGCACCTCGACTACTTTAGCGGCCTTGCACTGTCGCTCGCCCGGCGTGCGGGTGAAGCGAGCGGCCTCTGGCGCAAAGCCGCAAACACGAGGAGCGATACCGACATGTTCGCGTACTACCGCGCCCTCGCACTGCGCAGCCTCGGCGACGATGCCGGTGCCGTAGCGTTGCTGCGGCACTTGCATGAATTTGCGGAGGCGCAAATGAATGCCGAGGTCAAGATCGATTACTTTGCGACATCTCTCCCGAATTTCCTCCTGTTCGAGGACGATCTGCGGAAGCGCAACCGCATCGAGTGCCTGTTCCTTCGCGGCCTTGCCAACCTTGGCCTTGGCCGGCATGTAGAGGCCGCGGCGGACCTTGAGCAGGTTCTGTCCATGGATCGCACCCATCTCTTCGCTCACCTGGAACTGCGTCGCATGACCAGTTTCCAGGAGGCCACATCAACACCATGAATTACAAAAGAACGATCGGCGTGTGGACTGTCTGCGCGGCATTACTGCTAGTGTGCTTTGCGCTCACGGGCTCTCAGCCCCAGGAAATGGTCATCCGCATCAATGGAGGCGGTTCCGGGAGGGTCTTCGATGGGTTCGGCGCAGTCAGCGCCGGCGCTTCATCGAGACTCCTGATTGACTATCCGGAGCCTTACAGGACCCAGGTTCTCGACTACCTCTTCAAGCCCAATTATGGTGCTTCGCTCGAACACCTCAAAGTGGAGATCGGCGGCGACACGAACTCGACCGACGGCTCAGAGCCCAGCCACATGCACACCCGGAGCGACCTGAATTCTCAGCGCGGGTATGAGTGGTGGCTTATGAAGGAGGCGAAGAATCGAAACCCGAACATCATTCTCGACAGCCTTGCCTGGGGTGCCCCTGGATGGATCGGAGACGGCAAGTATTACTCGCAAGACATGGCCAATTACGTCGTGAAGTTCATTCAGAGCGCCAAACACGTACACGGCCTCGACATCGCCTTCACGGGAATCTGGAACGAAAAGCCCTACGACGCCGAGTGGATCAAGGTGCTGCGCCGGACTCTGGACGCCAACGGCCTCAAAGCCACAGGAATCGTTGCAGCCGACCTCTATCAGCCCGACCAGCAATGGGACATCGTCAAGAAGTTCGCTGGCGACCGGGCCCTCGACGCAGCCGTCTATGCCGTCGGCGTACATTACGCGCGCACCAAAGGCAAAGTCAACACTCCGCAGTTCGCCAAAGACAGCGGCAAGCGCCTGTGGTCCACTGAGGACCAGCCCGAGTTCGGCGAAGGCGGCGCGATCTCGAAACGCGACTGGGAGCCAGGCGGCAAAAGCCTGGCGCAAATCTATAACCGGAACTACATCGACGGCCGCATGACCAAGACCGAGATCTGGAGCCCCGTTACCTCCTACTACGACAATCTCGCTGCGCCCAACTCCGGCCTTATGTACGCGAACACGCCGTGGTCCGGCCACTATGATGTGCAGTCTACGATTTGGGTGACGGCCCACACCACCCAGTTTGCCAAGCCCGGCTGGCATTATATCGACGAAGCCTGCGGCTATCTGCCAGGGAAGGGAAGTTACGTGACTCTGAAGTCTCCCTCCTCGGGCGACTATAGTGTCGTGATCGAGACCATTGGTGCCGGATCGCCGCAGCCTGTCCGTTTCGAGTTGACCGGAGCGCTTTCCAGCGGTCCAGTTCACGTGTGGCGGTCGGACGGCAGGACCATGTTCGAGCGGCTACCGGATAGCGCATCAAAAAGCGGATCGTTTACCGTTGTGCTCGAGCCGGATGCGCTCTATACCCTGTCCACCACAACGGGCCAGGCGAAGGGAACCGCTGTGCCTCCTGCCGCGCAACGTTTCCCATTCCCATACCAGGACGATTTCGAAAAGACACCCATCGGGGGTACGCCAAAGTATCTGGCGGACCAGGACGGCGCGTTCGAGGCGCAACCTTGCACTTCCCGAAAGGGCCGCTGCCTGACGCAGGTGATTACCACGCGGCCGATCTCCTGGGGCATCTCTCCGAATCCGTTTACTTATTTGGGCGATCCGAGCTGGACTGACTACACCGTGGGCGTGGATGCGATGCTGCCCGGCGACGGAGAAGTGGCGGTGGCCGGCCGGATCGATTCCGCGGATTTCTTCCAAGACGGCAAGGCGCTCTGGCCGGCCGGTTACGTGCTGGCGGTGAGCCGCAACGGCGATTGGGAGTTGCTCGGCACAAAATTCAAAGCCGAAACAAGGAAGCTCGCCTCCGGCAGGGTTTCGTTCCCCGCCAGTGCCTGGCATCATCTGGCCATGACATTCCGTGGCTCCGCGATTTCCGCCTTCCTCGACGGCAAAGCGCTCGCGCAGATTAGCGACACAACTCACCAGAGCGGGATGGCTGGCATCGGCACGGGTTGGAACCTGGCCTCATTCGACAACTTCTCGATTGCGGTTCCTCGATAACCATGATGGACCAGTCGAGCTACGGGACGCATCCACAGACCACGGCCAGTAGCGCTTCGTACAACTTCCGGTACATTTGGTTCATCTCGATCGCGGCTGCCATGGGAGGGCTGCTGTTCGGGTATGACTGGGTCGTGATCGGAGGCGCAAAACCGTTCTATGAAACGTTTTTCCGTCTCCGCTCGCCCGCCATGGTTGCACTGGCAATGAGCAGCGCACTGATCGGCTGTCTGTTCGGCGCGCTGGCTTCCGGCATGCTCAGCGACAAGTTCGGAAGGAAACGTCTGCTTGTCCTTTCGGCGTTCCTGTTCACCGTCAGTTCGATTGGAACCGGAATGGCGGGCACGTTCGCGGTGTTCCTCGCCTGGCGAATATCGGGCGGCGTGGCGATAGGCCTGGCCTCGAGCCTTTCGCCGATGTACATCGCGGAGGTCGCGCCGGAACGCATGCGCGGGCGGCTGGTCTCCATGAATCAGCTCACTATCGTGATCGGTCTGTTGACGGCGCAGGTGGTGAACTGGCTCCTCGCACGGCCAGTACCAGCCGGCGCGACGGCGGCCCAAATCCTGCAATCGTGGAACGGCCAACAGGGGTGGCGCTGGATGTTTGGCGTGACCGCCGTTCCCTCTTTGCTGTTCCTGGTTTCGATGCTCTTCGTGCCGGAAAGCCCTCGCTGGCTGGCCAAGAACGGGCAACGGAAGCGAGCCCAAGCGGTTCTCGAGCGGATCGGCGGAAAGCTGTTCGCCGGCCGGGAACTGGCCGAAGTCGAGGCGAGTCTTGCGAACGAGATCGGCCGGGTTGATTTCAGCGACCTTCTAGAACCGAGGTTGATGCGCATTCTCGCTCTTGGCATCTTTCTCGCCGTTCTTCAACAGTGGTGCGGCATCAATGTCGTGTTCAACTACGCCCAGGAGGTGTTTGCTGCCGCAGGCTACCAGGTTTCGGACATTCTCTTTAACATAGTGGTGACCGGCGCGACGAGCTTCGTCTTTACATTCGTTGCCATCTACACGGTAGACCGGCTTGGGCGGCGGCCGTTAATGCTGACCGGGGCGGCGGGTCTGGCCGTTACCTATTCTCTACTCGGGCTCAGTTACCACTATTCTCTTCGCGGCTGGCCGGTTCTCGCCTTGGTGGTGATCGCAGTAGCCTGTTACTCATTTTCCCTCGCTCCGATTACGTGGGTGGTTCTCTCCGAAATCTTCCCGAATCGCATCCGGGGAGCTGCTATGGCTCTCGGTGTATTCTCGCTCTGGTCTGCGTGCTTCGTGCTTACTTACACGTTCCCGTTCCTTAATCGAGGCCTCGGTCCGGCCGGCACGTTCTGGCTTTATTGCGCCGTTTGTCTCTGCGGGTTTGCCGTTATTTGGTGGAGGCTGCCCGAGACGAAAGGAAAGACCCTTGAGCAGATTGAGCGTGAACTGGTCGGTACCCGCTCGTGAAGCTCAAGCGCGGCGGTTCTTATTAAGCCGGCAACCAAGTGGCGCCTGCGATTCGAAGAGAACGGTGGCAAGTCGCGGGAGATCCCCGTGCGCGACGACTTGCAGGAGCTCATGTTCGCCTATATGGAGGCCGCCGGCATCACGCACACGCCTAAAAAGGCGCACGTCCTCTGTAAAACAGGGACGAAACAGGAAATTCAGGTCGTCAAATGCCAGCTACTGCCCAGATTCCAGGGAACTTGCATGCGAAAAAACACTGCCAAAACATCAAGCCGGAACAGGGCGTATCAGGGCCTGATAACGCCCGGATCGGGCCCTGTTATTGCCTGATATTCTCGTAGTTGTCTTCGGCACACAAGTATCCTGGAATGTGAGCCTTGGCTCGCAAGAGACGACCTGGATTTCCTGTTTCGTCCCTGTTTTACAGGTCGCGAGGGGCGGGCGCGAGGTTCACCTGACAACCGCACACAATGATAGTGTTCTTATTGGAAAACGTTTTCCTGCTTGCCGGAGAAAAGCTTTGAATCCGTCCCAAACCCTGCGCCGGCAGATCGTATTGAAGGTCGCCCGCGTGCTCGCCATCGGCGCTGCCGCTCATGCCGATTTGACTGCCGCTCAAACCGGCAGGCCATCACGGCTGCTGACCCTGGCGCCGGCCGATCTCCTAGTCATCTGCCTTTACTTCGCGCTGGTGTTAGGGATTGGCGTGTACCTGAAGCGCCGGGTTCGGGCGAGCAAAGATTTCTTCTTTGCCGGTAAGGGTGTGGGTTCCTGGGTAGCCGGCCTCAGTTTCGTCGCGGCGAACCTGGGCACGCTGGAACTGCTGGGCTGGTCGGCCTCGGCTTATCAATACGGCATGTTGGCCGCACATTGGTATTGGATAGGAGCGGTCCCGGCGATGCTGTTTCTCGGCATCGTGATGATCCCGTTCTATTACATATCCAAGGCGCACTCCGTACCCGGATATCTCAAGCTGCGCTACGGCGAGGGAGCGCGGCTTCTTTCCGCTTTATCTTTCGCAGCCATGACTGTTCTGATGAGCGGAATCAACATGTACTCCATGGCCGTGGTGATGAAGGTCATTCTTGGTTGGGACATCAATTTCAGTATTCTGGTTTCCACCGTGACCGTGGGGGTTTATGTCGCACTCGGAGGCCTGCTTTCCGCCATCGTAAACGAAGTCGTTCAATTCGTTTTGATTTGGGCTGGAACCGTTTCCATCCCCATCCTCGGCCTTATCGAAACAGGCGGCTGGAAAGGCATGCTGGCGCGCATCGCCGAACGCGTACCCTTACAGGACTATACGCACATGTGGCGGAACATGGGCGCGGCGGCGAACAACCCGATGGGCGTGCACTGGACCGGGATCGTCTTTGGCCTGGGCTTCATCGGCGCCTTCGGCTACTGGACCACCGACTTCCTGGTTGTCCAGCGGGTTATGGCTGCGCGAGATTTGAGGTCGGCGAAGATCGCCACGACGATTGGCGCCGCATTCAAGATGCTGTTGCCGGCGATCGTCATCCTGCCCGGCTTGCTGGGGCTGGCCGTGCTTCCGATGAAGCTGACTGGGGAGACGGAGGCTCTCGCAACTGGCGGCCACAGCTATAACGAAGTGATGCCGCTAATGATGGCGCGGTATCTCGGCCCCGGTTTCCTGGGCATCGGCGTAACAGCTCTCATCGCAGGCTTTATGTCCGGGATGGCGGGAAACATCAGCGCATTCGCCACGGTGTGGACCTACGACATTTACCGCCCGGTATTCAACCGAGTAGCCGATGACGGGAAATGCCTCAGCATAGGGCAGTGGTGCACTGTCATCGGCCTCGCGGCGAGCATTGGCGCTGCGTATCTAGTCATGCAATTCGCCAGCATCATGGATTACGTCCAGGCATTGTTTGGCTTCTTCATCATTCCCCTGTTCGGTACGGTGATCATCGGGATGCTGTGGAGGCGCGCCACTCCCGCCGGAGGATTCTGGGGACTGGTCTCCGGAACGGCATCGTCTGTCCTGCTCTGGCTGTTGGTGAAAGTTCACCCCCAGGCGTTGGCGATTCTGGCCTTCTCTGCAGACGCAAAGGCGATGGCCGAGAACCTATACAGGTTCATTTGGTCTTGGCTGGTGTGCGTTCTTGTGACTATTGTGGTCAGCCTCGTGACCAAGCCCAAGCCGGCTTCGGAACTGCGGGGACTGGTATACAGCTCCACAGCGCTGCCATCCGAGCAAGTCATTCCCATTTATCGTCGGCCCATCTTCGCGGCGGCGGTTGTCGGCGCTATGTTTGTCTGTTTGAATTTGATTTTCTGGTAACTCACATGAGCTATTCGAAGAAGGAACGCGTGCTCCGCGCTCTCAGGCGGGAGCCGGTTGACCGCCTGCCTACACAATCCAACTACACACGGGTAATGGGACGATTGCTGTCCGAGCATTTCGGGATCGCCGAGGCGGAACTGCCGGAGCGCCTGGGGAATCACCTGCTGCGAGTGGACATAGACCATCCTCGCCACACGAATGGAGATGGGTCGATCGAATTCGACTGGTGGGGTGCCGGGTGGGACACCCGCACGGAGGGCTACTGGCATGCTTTCTCCCCGCTGAAGGACTCGCTCGACCTCGATCGCTATGCATGGCCGGATCCGAACGACTTGGCGATTCTCAGCACGGCCGAGCGATCGATTCGCCGGGATGGCGAGAACTGCTTCATTGCGCCCAATCTCGGAATGTGTCTCTTTGAACGGGCCTGGTCGCTGCGCGGATTCGAGGCCCTGCTCATGGATATGGTGGAACGCACCGAGTGGGTGGAAGAACTTCTGGACCGCATCACAGAGATTCAGGCGACTCTGGCGAGGAGATTCGCCGCGGCGGGCGTGGCCGGCGGGGATTTCGGCGACGACTACGGCGCGCAACGCGCGATGCTGTTCTCCCCGCGGCTGTGGCGGAGGCTGATCAAACCGCGCCTGGCGAAGCTGTTTGCAGTGTTTGTGGACGCGGCGCTGCCGGTGATTCTGCACTCTGACGGCGATATCCGGGCGATTCTGCCGGATCTGGTTGAGATCGGTTTGACGACGCTGAATCCAGTGCAGCCGGAGGTGCTGGACCACATGTGGCTGCAGAGAGAGTATGGGGCGAAGCTGAGTTTCTACGGCGGAGTTTCGACGCAGGGAGTGCTGCCGAACGGTACTGTGGAGGACGTGCGCGCCGCGACCTTGGTTTGTGCACGTGCGCTAGCGCCGGAAGGGACGGGGCTGCTGCTGGGGGCTTCGCACCGGATGCAATCCGACATTCCGGCCCGGAACGTGGAGGCGATGCTAGATGCTTTCGATGGAAAAAGCTGCTGACTGGGCGGTGCATTCGCAGGCACGCGCCGAAGGCGTAGCGGCTTGTTTTCGCGAGAGATTCGCAAGCGAGCCCAAACTGTGGGCACGCGCACCGGGACGCGTGGATTTGATGGGTAGCCACACGGACTACAACCTGGGCTTCGTGCTGACGCTGCCGATCAGCAGAGATACGTGGATCGCCGCGCGGCGTAGGGACGACGGGATCGTGCGCGTGCATTCGATGAACCTCGATGCTGCGGACGAGTTCCGGCTGGATGGGATCGATTCGATCTCCGAATCAAGGTGGTGCAACTACGTGCGTGGCGTCGCCGCGACCATGCAGGACGAGGGGCTGGCGCTGACGGGTTGCGACGCGATGATCCACAGCACCGTCCCGTTGGAGAGTGGGTTGAGTTCTTCGGCGGCATTGGAGTGCGCGCTGGCCACGGTGTTTGCAGGGTTAGGCGGTTGGAGCCTGACACCTGAACGGAAGGCGTTGCTGTGCCAGAAGGCCGAGAACGAATTCGTCGGCGTAAAATGCGGGATTCTGGATCAGTATTCTTCATGCCTGGGACGCGAAGGCTGTGCGTTGCTTCTCGACTGCCGCGACCTCTCGACGCGCGCAGTGCGGATGGCCGAGGGGATTCGCGTCGTCGTGTGCAACACGATGAGCCAACGCCGGCTGTCGGATGGCGAATACGCGCAACGCAGGTCCGAGTGCGAGCAGGGCACCGCCGTGTTGGGAGTGAGCGCTCTGCGAGATGTGACGCCGGAGATTCTGGCGGCGAGACGGCACGAACTTCCAGAGCGCGCCGCGAGGCGATGCGAATTCATCGTCGCCGAAAGCGCGCGGGCCGAGTCGCTGGCCCGGGTGCTCGCAGCGGGCGACCGGCCGGCCGTGGCGCGGCTCTGCGCGGAGTCGTTTGTAGGTGCGAGGGACCTTTACGAGATCTGCTCGCCGGCGATGGCGGCCATGATGGATGCGATGCTCGCCGCGCCGGGAGTGATCGGCGCGCGGCAGGCGGGAGCGGGATTCGGAGGTTGCATGGTCGCCCTAGTGGATGCCGCACGTACGGATGCCTTCCGCGCCGCGGTTCTGGACGCCTATCACAGCGCGACCCAAGTGCGTCCCGAGATCTATCCGGTTGAGGCCGCGCCGGGAGCGGAGCTGTTCGACAAAGAGGAGATAACCAAATGAACCCAGAGATACTGCCAGATCTTGCCGCCCGCTATGGCAAAGCATTCCTGAAGGGTATGAATTTGTGGCTTAAGGACGAGGGATTGCGACGATTTGTCCTAGCGGGCCGATTTGCCAAAATCGCGGCCGATCTGCTCGGCGTGGAGGGCGTCCGCGTCTATCATGATCAGGCTTTGCTCAAGGAGCCGGGCGGCGGCATCACACCGTGGCACCAGGACCAACACTACTGGCCGCTGGACACGGACAATACCATAACGATGTGGATGCCGCTGGTAGATGTATCCCCCGAAATGGGCACCATGCGGTTTGCCTCGGGATCCCACCTGGACGGTTACCTCGGTGACATGCCGATCAGCGACGACTCAGAGAAACAGTTCGAGGAGTACATTTAAAGTCGCGGCTACAAAATTGCCACTGGAGTCGCGATGCAGCCAGGTGATGCCACCTTCCCTTATGGTTGGACTCTGCACGGTGCACCCGCCAATGCCCCGGATCGCACGCGCGAAGTGATGACGGTGATTTGGTACGCCGACGGAGCTAGGGTGACAGAGCCCGACAACTTCAACCGGCAGCGCGATCTGGAAAGGTGGATGCCGGGTTTGAAGCCCGCAGACCTCGCGGCAAGTGAACTGAATCCGCTTGTTTTCCGTCGCTAGGCGGCACTCATATTGGCTCGCGCGGTCCCGCGCGTTTCGGCACTCCGCGACCAGACTGCATGGTTTCCATCGTGATGGGCATGAATAGCATTATCGCGGTTCAGCGTGGCACCAGCACGATGGCCGGTGGTGTTTTTGAAAAAGGGGTAACCCTCCTGCAGTAACCCGGTCAAGTTTTCCGCCGTCATCAGACGCTTCGCATGACACCTGCGATGGCAGCGGGGGTTACGGACCACATCTGGAGTATGCGGGAAAGGGGGTATTCACTTGACGCAGGTAGCCCCAACATGTAGTATTAGGGTCGAGGTCTTGGGCTAATGGACGATTACCCTCGTAATATCAATGAACTGGAGGCCCGCTTCAGTAGTGAGGAGGCTTGCCGGGCATACATGTTCCGGCTACGCTGGCCAGAGGGCTTTCGGTGTCCGCGTTGCGGAGGTAGCAAGGCGTGGCCGTTTCGGTCGGTGCG
>PKYZ01000237.1 GCA_003132865.1 Bryobacterales bacterium | reverse complement strand
TCGGCCGCCCCTGCGGCGTCATCGCCGAGTTCAGCGGGCCGCGCACCTTGAAGTGCTCGTCCCACGGGTCTCGCCGGGGATCGAAGAACCGGATCGTCCGGCCGGAGCGATCTATCGATGCGATATCCGTCCCTTTGTACCGATTGCAGAGGACACAGGCGTAGGCCAGATTACCTGTACCCGAGGAGCCGCCGTGTTTCCGGCTGATGATATGATCGATCTCGTGAGGAAAGCCAGCGCTATCCGCATGCACCAGACAGTATTCGCAACGTCGACGCGCGCGCTCGATCACGAGACGGCGCACGGCGTCGTCTACATCACGAGCCACTGGTTAGGATCTGCTGGGCGCGCGCTTTGGCCATCCGGAGGATGTGTTCCAGATCCATGAAGTGATCCAGCTCCGCTTTCTCTTCGGGCGACAAACCGCCTTCCTTCTCCCGCGCAATCAGTTCGGCAACGCGCTGTTGGGCCTCGGCGGACGGGTGGTAGTCGACAACGGCTTGCGGCGTGGTGCCGGCAGCAATGAAATCGATGATCTCCAGGTACGAAGGAATGGCGGCGTTGCTCATGACCGGCCCTTCCCCCAGCATACCGCAGCAACAGGACCACTTGCTGACGCGCGTGGCTCAGTCACCCCTCGTGCCGATGCACGTGCGGGTGAGGCTGCACACCGCCCTCTCCGTGCGCATGGACGTGTGCGTGCGGGCGGATCAGCTTGGCGCGCTCCAGCAACGCCACGTCGTGGAGAATCTCGAGCGGCGTGCCTTCCCCGGCCACGCGGCCGTTGGCGAAGACATAGCAGCGGTCCGCGATGTCCTCCAGCGTATCCATATCGTGCGTTGACGTAATCACCGTTTTCGAGCCATTGCCGCAGGAAACCAGGAAATCGACGATGCGGGCCTGGCTGCTGGGATCGAGCGCGCCGCTGGGCTCATCGAGCAGCAGCACTTCCGGATCGAGGACCAGCACGGACGCCAAGGCCACACGTTTCTTCTCGCCCCCAGACAGACGATGCGGCGCGCGATCCTGCAAGTGCGCGATGTCCATGGCCAGCAGCACTTCTCCCACGCGATCCCGGATCTTCCGCGCGGGCCAGCGGAGTTGCAACGGACCAAAGGCCAGCTCATCGAACACGCTGGGGCTGAACAACTGCACGTCCGCATTCTGAAAGACCAGGCCCACGCGGCGGCGGAAGCGAAAGAAGAATTCCTCGTTCTGCAGGCGCTGTTCGGTCAGGCTCTCTCCGAGGAACGAGATCTCACCGTGTTCCGGGAAGCACAGCCCCGCCAGCAAGCGCAGCAGGGTGGACTTGCCCGACCCGTTGGCGCCCAACAGCGCCACGCGTTCGCCGCGCTGCACCTGCATGGAGAGCCGGTTCAAAGCCGTCACCTGGTTGTAGCGGTAAGACACTTCGCGCACGTCAAAAGCCAGTTCGGTCATCGTCCCAGCCACACCGCCAGCGTGGCCGCGCCCACGAAGGCCGCCAGCCGCAGCCAATCGTTCGGGCGCATTTGCAATTCGTCGAGCAGGCGAATCTCGCCGCGAAAACCGCGCGCCTGCATAGCCATGTGCACTTCGCCGCTCACCTGGAGGGTTTTGCCCAGCAGCACTCCCGCGCTGGCGGCGGCCAGGCGGCGGCGGTCGGCCGGCTGCAGCACGCCGACGATGCGGCTCTCCCGCGATTCGAACATATCGCGCGCGGTGGCCAGGAACAGGAACATATAACGATAGGTCATCCCCAAAATGGCGACCACGACGACGGGCGCGCGAAAGTACCGCAGCGCTCGCAGCAGGCGCGTCCAGAGGGTGGTGAGGATGAGCAGCATCGACAGGGTGGCTGCCGTTTCCGCGCGCAATATCAGGAAACCGGCGCTGCGTAATCCCTGCTGCGTCACCGGCCACTCCAGCAGCGGGAGGCGATAGATGGCGGCACCGGGCGTCAGAAAAATCGCGGGTAGCGCGATGGCTCCGGTGAATGCCAGAACGGCGAGCCAGACACGCGCCCTCAGCAGCCGGATGGGGATGTGGGAAACGAGCGCCAGAACGATGCCGAGGGCCAGGATGCCCGCAAGCACCCAGAGGCGATGTACGGCCACGGCGGCCACGATGAGCGCGCCGATACCGACCAACTTCACGCGCGGATCCAGACGTTGCAGGAAGCCGCCGGTGGCGGCCATGTCCTCGGCGAAGAGGACTTGTTCGGTGGCCTCCAGCAAACCGCGGGCAGTCTTTTCGACGAAACCTTTGCGGCGGCGGCCTCCCACGGCAGGCGGGCGCCAGGCCAGCAGCCAGTTCAACAACAGCGCCAGCCCGATGATGAGTCCGACTCCCACCATGGCGGAAACCAAATAGCCATATGATGCGCCGCGGATAAAGGACGGCGCGTAACGCGAGAGGGGCGCGGTCCAAATCGAGGAGAGACGTTCCAGACCGCGGGGCGCGGCTGGCGGCGGAGCCAGGTTGCGGGATGCCGCGGCAATCTCTCGCCGCGTCTCCGGATCGGAGAAATCCCGTGCGCTCCATTCACCCCAGGCGCTGCCGACGGCCAGAATCCCGATGGGGGTCAGGATCAGAAGCGCCGCCAGCGCCAGCCATAATTTGCGCGCGGTGGGCAGCCGGAGGGTATCGTTCGGCGGCCGGATCGGTTCGGCGGAAGGCGGGGCGTCCGGCGCGGTCAGGCGCAGCAACCCCGGATCGGTTCGCTGCAGATACGCGACCATGCCCGACGAGATGACCAGCTCCGCGAGGCCCGCCAGGGTCAGGTGTCCGAGCATCATGGCGGGTATCGCGATGCGCAACGGATAGGGCGCATAGAGCGGCGTTCCGGAGGCGTCGTGAAACAGGAGCGGCTGAATTCCGAACTCGATGGCCGCGCATAGGGCGGCCACGTTGATGGCCGTGTAGCCGGCGAGTCCGGCGGCCACCACACGGCGTGCGGAGCTCAGCCCCGCCCGCCAGGCGACCAGCCGGTACGTTGCATAGCCCACCAGCGACCCGGCAATCGCCATGTTGAAACAGTTCGCGCCGAGCGCCGTGATGCCGCCGTCGCCGAAGAACACGGCCTGAATTGTCAGCGCGATGGAGATGGCCAGGATGGAAGCCCACGGGCCGAGGACGATGGAAGCGACGCCCATGCCCACCGCATGGCCGGTGGTGCCTCCAGGCAGCGGCAGGTTGAACATCATGATGACGAAAGAGAACGCGGCGAACAGAGAGATCAGCGGGATGAGCCGCGCGTGCAAGGCGGATTTCACGCGCCGCAGGGCGACGTACCAGAATGGCGCGGCGGCGGCGGCCAGGCTGGCGCACGTCGAGGGACTGAGATAGCCATCCGGAATGTGCATCGTGAACTGGGCCGCGAATCGAGCCTATCGGGCAGCATAGCACGAATGTGATCTTCGTGCGACGCCGGCAGGAGAGCGGCCGGGGCGCGTTCCCGGCCCATTGCAAGTCCATTGAACCGTGGCATCTCTGGTACTTGTTCAGACGCTCTGTTCCAAATTGAGAAAAGTTGGAGGAGGCGGAGGCCCCAGTCCCACCTCCTCCGAGGCGATCACCGAACCGGTTGCGGCTTCATACCTTGGCCGCGGCGGGCAGTTGCCGGAGGAGTTCCTTGCTGGACGGTCAGCGGTGTGGCAAAGAACTTATTGCCGCTTTGTGTGTTATTTGTATTAACAAACCAGATTCCAATCGGCGTTTCAATCACCGTATTGTTAATCACTGAATTGTTAGCGGTGTTCACATATACACCCGATTCGGAGCTATTCATGATAACGTTCTGATTCACCGTGTTGCCGGTACCTGCATTTGTCCCGTCTGTGTCAATTCCGATACCGTCATAGACGAACGTGTTCGAGATAGTGTTGGCGCTGATATTCCCGTTGCTAGCCGAGAGATAGTAGATAGCGCCCTGTGTGTTGCTCACGTTGTTCGACCTGGTGGTAATGGAGCCCGACGGGTCATAAATCAACACGCCCGTAGCCGAAGCTGGACACGTAACTGTGTCCACGCACGGGCTGTACGCAACGTTGCTAACAGTATTTCCTGTAATAGTCCCAGTCGCCCCGAACCCGATCTGGATTCCGTTCTGAGCGATGTTAGGCGTTGGGCCGAAGCCGGTCACCACATTCGACGTAGCAGTCAGCGTCGTGCCCAGCTCGTTGCCCACAATTCCAGTCTTCTGGAAATCGTGAACGCTATTAAACCCAGCCTGTGACATTCGAAATGCCGCCCGTACCGTCGGCTTGCGCGAAGATTCCTATCCCTGCCTGACAACCCTCAAGCCCGGAACCGAGCTTGAAATTGCGCACTGCCGTATAAGCGACTGTACCCGAGGCGTTCTGAAAGTAGACTCCGATCGGGTTTGGCAGACAGCTCGCGATCTGATTTTGTGAGCCGTCAATGATCAGATCCGAGATTGTTACGCCCGTAGTCCCCGCAGTCACAAAGATAGCGGCGGCGATTGCATTGCCTGAAGTCAGACTGGTCGTGTTTGCCACCAGAGGGCTTGGTTGGATCATCGCTCCGGTCTGCCCAACAAGCTTGATCGATTTCGAAACGGTTACCTGCTCATTGAACGGCACGCCAGTGTTACACACATATACTGTGTCGTTCGGCGCTGCCGCGGCGATAGCTGCCTGTATGGTCGTGTACTGGGCTGGACAGCCCACGATGACTCCTGCGTTGCTGACTACTCTGGCCGCCCCAAACAGCACGGGCGCGCAGGTAGTCAGAAACAGAAAAGCTTTGCTCAAGTTCTTCGTCGTAATGCTCATTCAATGCTCCTTGTTTTGTCGCGTCAATAACGAAATGACTATATAATCCGGCACAGACTGGCATATCTGGAGGTAAGGGGCTAAGACGTTTTATTGAACTAGCCCTGCTGCGTTAGAAAAGTGGGGCAGCCAATCCTGGCTGCCGGTGGTGCTGCTTAGTCAGTGCGCGGCTTTGGAGAGTGCACGCGCCATGCCAAAGGTCTTCTTCGTGAACACGGAGTGTCCGAGGCGGACATGCTGTTCATTGCGAGGCAGTCGACAGGGGACGTCACTCCAAATGGAAGGGATTCTGCAAGTCGAGGGTCCCAGTATGCAGAATCTGCAGCCAAAGTGCAGAGTTTGCCGAATTCGACTGTTCTTCAGACGATTGTCGAAAAGGTCCTTCCGAACGGCTGGGGGAACAGGCTGTGACCTTTTTCCGCATCACAATTAGCGTGCGGCAATCCGCCTTGTGGAAACTAGTGGCGGAGGCGGCCGAAAGCGGGCTGATCGACAATGCCACTGTAGATCGGGCCTGGACCCGGTGTGGCAACCACCTGGGCCGTCTTGCTCCCGCCGCGTGGCGGGGTGGCTTGCTGCGTCCGCGCGGCCGCTATTGGATTTGGGCGCGTTCTTTGCTGAGCGGGGCCGCCTCGCCCTTGGCGGGCGCTCTTGGCCTCCCCGCGCCACCTTGGCCTTCCTGTCAGCCTTCGGCTTCGCGGCGTCGCCGATTCCCTGGATACGCTCCCAGATGCGCTCTGACGGCCAAGCGGCGATGGGTAAGGCCAGATCCTTCTCGTTAGCCAAGGAATCAAACGGGGTTGCGGTTGCGGCGGCGGCCTCCTCTTGTGGCAACCCCCGTCTGCTCGTCGATTGTGAAGGTCGTCGTTGTCGTTGTTCTTTTTGCCGCGCTTACCGCGGTCATGACATCGGTTACCCTGCTGCGCAGGAAACGCACGCTTCATGACGGAGAATACTGAAGATCCGATCGCCGGCTTGTAGCAGGCGTTGAAGTGAGTTTCTGAGCTTGGAATAACTCGCCGGCGGCGTTCGAGGAGCGGACACTCGCGGATCATGTGTCCGTGGGGCAGCCAATCTTGGTTACAGCATGGCTTTCCAGCCGGCCCGGACGCGCTGAAAGGTGGGCTCCTACGGCCCCCGCAGGAATTGCCGGACAGGATTGCCTGCCCAGCGGAGAAGGCAAAAACCGATTCAGGGCAGGTCGTGGCCAGACGTCGTAACGGTGAAGCGTCCGTGCTTCACACCCTTGATCGCGATCAGAGCGTTCGACAGCTTCTGCACCAGGCCAGCCTTCCCCTTGACCAGGACCACTTCGAGACAATTGTCGTGATCCAGATGGACGTGCAGCGCGGAAAGCACGGCGGCGTGATAGTGATGCTGCAACTCGGTGAGCTTTTCGGGAAGGAGGCGCGCATGGTGGTCGTAGACCAGCGTCACCGTCCCGAAGACCTCGGAATCCGACGACTTCCATGTCTCCTGGACCAGTTCATTGCGGATCAGGTCTCGGAACGCTTCCGAGCGGTTGGTGTATCCGCGCTGGGCGATGAGCTTGTCGAACTTCGCCAGGAGATCGCCGCTGATTGCCACGCCAATACGACAAAGGTCGGTCATATGCTTGTACTTCATTAGAATACATCCAAATCGTCTCCGTAATACGTACTTGAAAACAGCAGCACTCGCTGATAGTATTACCAATGTACAGTTGTTGCTATGCGCGCGCATGTCCTGGCTAGCCCGAGGCCTCGGTTCCGTTGTGCTGCTGGTGGCGTCCGCCGCGGCAGCCACACTCTCCGGCCGCCTCTGCGATCCCCAGGGCAAGGCCGTGGCCCAGGCAGGCGTACGGCTGACCTCGCAGGCCGCCGCGGCGCAGGAAGCCCGCACCAATAACGAGGGCCTGTTTTCGTTCGCGGACATCCCACCCGGCAGTTACACACTCGAAATCCAGCATGCGGGCTTCGCAGACCTCCGCCAAACGCTGCGCGTGCAGGGCGACCTCCAGCTTAACCTGCGCTTCGAACTGGCGGCCCAGTCGCAGGTGGTCAACGTGACGGCCCATCTTGGCAATGTCAAAGACGCCAGCGTTCTTCACCCCGATCCGGCCGAGCGCGTGATCATCCGCGAAGAAACCCTGGACGCCAACCCGGGGCGGCCCGGCGCTCCCGTATCGATTCCGGGCATTCCGATCGAGACCGCTTCCGGTGGGATCAAAGCCCCGCAGTACTTCGCGCCGGGCGTGGCCGGCGATCACGGCGAGCCCATCGCGCAATACTTCCAGGTTGGCGACTACCTGGTGCCGAACAATCTGTCTGCCAACGCGCATGGCAATGGCTACTCCGATCCCAACACGATGGTTCCGGCCACCATCGAGACCGTCGAGACCGATGGCGGCGCCTTCAACGTGCGCGAAGGCAACCACTCGGTGGATCTGGCCGCCATCTACGGCTTCCACGACCGCCTGAATCCCTTTGTAACGCTGACTGGCGACTACCGCGACATCGATTTGAGCGCAGGCTGGAGTCCCGCCAACCCGGACACGCGCGCCTGGATCGCCTTCGAGGCATCCTACGGCAACGGCTTTCTGGACAGGCTGGAGCACCGGCAGCAATACAAGCTCAATGGCTACCGGGTCTTTGACATTGGCCCGCATCGGCTAACGCTGTTCGGTATCGGCTACTATGGCCGGTCGATGGTTCCGGGCCTGGTGCCCATCGACGTGCCGAATCTTCACGACACCATCGATCCCCGCCAGAAAGACCAGACTCACACCGGCGAGATCGCGCTCANNGGCCTCATCCGCCAGAGTGAATTTCGCACGGTCGTCGGTGGCGAGGCCAACTACGTTCACAAGGTGAGCGAGTCTCTAACGATCATGGCGGGCACGGATTACGACCGTGATGCGCCCGGCCGCGACGACCTCGACCACTATCTCTCCACGGATCCCGCGATTTATGGCCCATTCCAGAAGGTCTCGGCGAATAACGTGACCATCGGCGACATTGCGCCCTTTGTGGCCATCGAAGGGAGTCCTTTGCCGTGGCTCCGCTACTACGCAGGATGGAGGCGGGACGAGATCGGCATGGACAATACGGATCTGCTCAACCCGGCAAACTCGTTCAACAAGTGGGCCGGCGTGAACTCGCCGAAGGCTACGCTCAACCTGCTGCCGCCGGAGAAGAGCTTGCTGCCCAGCCTGGCCATGAGCTTCGGCCAAACCTTCTTCACCAACGACCCGCGCATCGGCGCCGGCACGACGCCGGGAACGCCCGTCAACCGCGCGCATGCCTGGCAACTGGTGACCGGCAAAACGGTCTGGGGCACGGATTTCCGCCTGACGCTGGGGCGCGTCACGCAGGAGCAATCGCTGGCCAAACTCGATCCCGATACCGGCCTCCAGTATTACGAGGGTCCCAGCCGCAACCGATACCTGACGGCTTCCGCCCGGCGGCGTTTCCGCGCAGCGTTTCTGCAGGCGTCGGTATCCAAAGCCGACGCGCGCGATCTTTCGGATGGCACGCCCGTTCCGGAAGCGCCGCGAACCATTCTCGACGTGTTGGGTACACTGGATCGCCTGCCCTTCCACCTGCAGGCGCGCGCCGAATACGAGCAGGTGGGGCGCAAACCGCTGGGTGATGGCTTCGTGAGTGTCCCGGTGAGGGAGTTTCGCGGCGCGCTGCTCCGCCAATTCCACAACGGCAGGATGGCGGCCGGCATCAACTTCATGATCGCCGGCGGCTACACCGGACAGACGACGGAAGTCCTGGCGCTGCCCGGAGAGGCGGAGCCTTTTGAGCGGGTGGTGGGTGTCTATCTGCCGTCGTACGTGACGGCCTCGTATACCTACCGGTTCCACTAAAGTGCTTTCAGCTTTCAGCATTCAGCACTCAGCCCAAACGCTCTGGCTGAAAGCTGACCGCTGATCGCTGACAGCTAGCGGGCGCGCTTGTCGCGGTACATGGCGGCGTCTGCGCGGTCCAGCAGCGTCCGCAGCGAGTCGCCGGCTTGCCATTCAGCCGCCCCGATCGCGGCGCTCACCGCGACCTTCCGGCTGGTGTCGCCCACGCGTATGGTGTAGTCGCCGAATACCCAGCGGGAAATGCGCTCTATGTGCATGTTGGCATCCTGGAGACCGGCATCCAGAACTATGATGAACTCGTCGCCGCCGAATCGGCCGACGACGTCGGTGTGACGGAAGCCGGACTTCAGCTCGGCGCTGAATTGCTTGAGGAGATCATCGGCCGCCAAGTGCCCGCAAGTGTCGTTCAACTGTTTGAACCCATTCAGATCGAGGAGGAGAACCGAGAACGCCTTCTTCCGCCCGATGCGGTACTCGATCGCGGACTCGACCCGCCGGCGATTGTCCAGTCCGGTAAGCGGGTCCTGGCTCGCCAGCCGTTCGGCGTCGTCCAGGCGCGCCTGGTACACCATCACGTCCGCGCGCAGGCGGGCCACCGATTTCTGGCTCTCTTCGGCCATCGCCTCGGTGCAGCTCCTCAGATCGATGGCGCTCTTCACCAACGAATCGCGGATCAGCACCAGGTCGTGCAGGTCGGACATGGCTTGCAGTCGGCCCGTGAATTCCTGGAACTGGCGGCTATAGCGCCGATCGCGCTCACCCGTCAGTTCCGCGGTGTTGGCCAGTATCATCATGACTTCTTTGACTTCACCGGCCCTCTGCTTGAAATAGTCGGCGGCGCCGCAGCCCCACTGGGCGATCTCGGCTTCCACCTTTTGCCCGGTCTGGTGGAGGAGGTCTGGGGTCGATTCCGCGGAAAGAGCCGCCTGGAGGTGGAGAAGATTCTGGCGCAACGTGTTGCCCACCTGCGGGCAGGCTTGCACCCCGCTCTCCCCTATGGCGTTCAGCACCGAGCGGTAAGAATCCAGGCTTGCCTGAAGGACTTCCTCTCCAGCTCGCTCGATGAGCTTCTTGATCGAAATCATACCGTAACTATCGGCAGAATCTGATGGTACGTTCACCGTTAAACTAAGGTGGAAGACCGTGCGGGCGCCGCCGCCCGTCACCCCGGCAGATCGCCACTCACCGGTTGGGCGGGGGTTTTTGCCGAAAAACACAGGACTTAGGCGCGCGGGTGGGCTAACCTGCAATCAGGGAGAGCAGATATGGAAGACCGCAACCGCAGAACCTGGCAGCCCGCATCGGATCCGGATAGCGGCAGCATCAGTGGCGGCCTGATCTTCGGGTTTGCCATCGTCGCCGTCGGCGTGCTCTTTCTGCTGGACAACTTTGGCGTACCGGTGGGCTTCCTCTGGGAGTACTGGCCGGTAATCCTGATCGCCGTCGGTCTGGCTAAGGTGGTGGATTCGCGGAACACCTCGGCGCGCACGGGCGGCGCGATCACCATGCTGGTGGGAGTGGTCCTGATCGCCGACAAAATTCATTTGCCGTTTCTGAACCATGTCAGTCTTTGGAGCCTGTGGCCCCTGGCGATCATCGCATTCGGCTTCATGATGTTGTGGGGAGCGCTGGAAGGCAAGGGCGTCGTCGGCACCGCCGGTGTGCGGTGGAACTGGGGGGCGCCGGCGACCCCCGGCAATTGCAACATGTTCTCCATATTCGGCGGCAGCAGTCGAAAGGTGAGTGGCGACTTCAAGGGCGCAGATCTGGTGGCGGTTTTCGGCGGCGGCGGGCTCGACCTGCGGAACGCCACGATGTCCGCGGACGAGGCCGTGGTCAGCGTCAACGCCATCTTTGGCGGTTTCGAAATTCGGGTTCCCGAGACCTGGCTGGTCGATGTGCACGTGGCGGGGATTTTCGGAGGTCACGAAGACAAGACCCACCAGCCCGATCCCCGGCTGGTGCCCAATCCCAAGCGGCTCACCGTGCGGGGCTCCACGATTTTCGGGGGACTGGGCGTCAAGAACTGAGGCGCCCGGATGCACCCGCTTCTCGTCTCCGGCGCAGCCCTCGCCATCTATCTGGTGGGTTGGGTTCCGCTGGCCGCCCTGCTGGTCTACGTTCTGGGAGCTTCCGGCAACCTGGGATGGGAGGCCAGCGCCGCCATCGTCATACCGGCGTGCGTGGTTTACGCTTTCGTCTGCCTGTCGCCGTGGTACTTGGTGCGCATGACGCCGCTGCGGTCGAGCGCGGTGACGCGCATTCTGACGACCAACTTCGGCGCGGCGATTGGCGGCAGCATACTTCTGCTGGCCATCGCACGCGGCACGGCGGTTTTGCTTTCCCGTTTCGCCATTTTCCCGTCTGATATTCTTGGCGAATCGGTCGACCAGCGCTTTCGGCCGCACGCGCCGCTGGTGTTCGGCATGGGCGTGCTGCTCTATCTGCTCTCCGCCGGCATGCATTACGCCCTGGCGTCGATCGAGGAATCCAAGGAAGCTTTGAATCGCGAGATGCAGGCGCTGGTAGCGGCGCGCGACGCGGAACTTAAGGCACTGAAGGCGCAGATCAACCCGCACTTCCTGTTCAATAGCCTGAATTCGATCAGCGCGCTGGCGGGCATCGACGCCGCGCGAGCGCGCGAAATGTGCGTGCGGCTCTCCGACTTTCTGCGCAGCAGCCTGCGCGTGGGCGAGCGCGAGTCCGTTCCCCTGAGTGAAGAGCTGTCGCTGGCGCACAACTATCTGGGGGTGGAGCAGGTGCGCTTTGGCGGCCGCTTGCGCGTGGAGCAGCAAATCGCGCCGGAATGCGAAGCGGGCCTGGTGCCGCCGCTGCTGCNNGATCCGGAAGGCGCCACCGCGCGCCGCAATGGCCTGGGACTACAGATCGTAAAGCGGCGATTGCTGGCGCGGTATGGCGATCGGGCGGACATGGCGATTGAGAGCGGCGACCACCGGTATCGGGTGGAGATTCTGCTGCCGTATGAGACCGGGTGATGTTANNAGTCACCAATTTCGGTGATAATAGGGGTTCCGCGATGCCGCAACAATTACCAATCCTGGAGCCGCCGTCGGAGTTGGATCGATTGCGCGAGACGCTAGGCATCGAATTCCCAAATATTGACGGGGCCCGGGCTAAAGCGCGTGCGTTCCGGCAGCAGGTGGAATCAGGTCTCTATGGACTCACCTCGGAGGATACTAGTATCGTTCTGTTTGGGTCGCTAGCGCGGGAAGAGTTTACCTCTCGAAGCGACGTGGATTGGACCGTGCTGGTTGACGGTATCGCCAATCCTAAACATTTCGACGTGGCACTAAAGACGGAACGTTTCCTAAAGAGTCTCGGAGCTAAGGGACCCGGCCGCGAAGGGATCTTCGGCAAACTGGCCTTCAGCCACGAGATCATCCATCAAATCGGCGGCGAGGACGATACGAATAGCAACACGACGAAGAGAATCCTGTTGGTCCTCGAATCCAGGCCGGTTGGCCGTCGCGATGCCTTCGATCGCGTACTCAATCATGTTCTCAGCCGCTATATCGGGGAGGACGCCCGCTTCTTGCAGGAGCCGGCGCAGTTCCATGTTCCACGGTTTCTCCTGAACGACTTCGCGCGTTACTGGCGCACCATGGCAGTGGACTTCGCATATAAGCGTAGAATACGAGCCGGGGAGGGGTTCGCTATTCGGAATATCAAGCTTCGAATGTCACGCAAGCTGATCTTCATTTCAGGCCTGCTGGCGTGCTTCTCGGGCCATGTGCTCCTGCCAGCTCCGGAGCTATCTGCGCTGATTCGCACCGCGGACGCACCCTATGAATTCGTGCGCCATTTACGGCTCCTATCCGAAAAGTG
>PKYZ01000097.1 GCA_003132865.1 Bryobacterales bacterium | reverse complement strand
CTGCGCCAAACCTTGGAATTGGCCAATCTCCAGGCACAGGCTTCAGCCTGTGAACTTGCTAGAATATGGCTTCGCAAGAAGGTCCCATGAAAACGTTCACACTCTTTTCCGCTGCTGCCCTGCTCATATTGCTGGCCGGGTGTTCGACTGAAACCCCTGCGCCGCAAAAGAAGGCCGAAGAAAAACCCGCCGAGCCTGTTACGGGCCGTCAAGCCCTCCAGCAGATGTATATCGCCGCCCGCGGCTGGGCCGCCGATATCCAGATCGTCAGACTCACCAGCATTTTGCTGCCCGAGGTGAAGGCCGAGCCCGGATTAGCCGCCGCGTGGCAAGCCCTCTTCCTCTCCGCCAGCCAGAACAAAGCCCGCAGTTGGACCTACTCTGTCGTGGAGTCCGAGGGCAATCTCCATAAGGGCGTGTTTGCCGGGTTCGATCAAAGCTGGTCCTCCTCGGGAGAGGCGAAGCCTTTCCCCATGGCCGCCATCAAATTCGATTCCGATCAAGCCTATCAGACCGCGCTGAAGAAGGGCGCCGAGTACGACAAGAAGAACCCCGGCAAGCCGATCATTTTTTTGTTGGAAGACAACAAGCAATTCCCCGACGCCAGTTGGCGAGTGATCTGGGGCGAGTCCGTAGGCACCAGCAACTTCTCGATATTCGTGGACGCCAGCACCGGCGGATTTCTGGAAACCATTCACTGAGCCGACCGCCGGAAAACCTGGAACCACAGATGGACACAGANNATCTGTGTCCATCTGTGGTTCCTATTTGTTCTATTCTGCCTGGTGGCCGCCTCCACGTTGCTGGCGCGCGAGCCTGACGCGATCGCCAGCCGTTATGCCGCGTCCGATTTCCCGATGACCGCGAACCCGCAGGCTCGCCAATGGAGAAACGCGCCCGCCGTCATTGCCGAAAATGGCCCGCGTGGCGAACCCGTCCCCGGCCACCGCACCGAAATCCGTTCCCGCTGGACGCGCGCCAACATCTACTTCCTGTTCATTTGCCCTTACCAGGAGTTGCATCTGAAACCCAGCCCTTCGCAAACTGCCGAGACCAATCGGCTCTGGAATTGGGATGTGGCCGAAGTCTTCGTGGGCAGCGATTTCGAGCACATCACCCGCTACAAAGAGTTCGAAGTCTCCCCGCAAGGCGAATGGGTGGACCTGGATATCGATCGCGTGAACCCACTGCCCGAAGGCGGCTGGCTCTGGAATTCCGCGTTTCGCGTGAAGGCCCGCATCGACGCGCGCAAGAAGATCTGGTATGGCGAGATGCGCATTCCCCTCGCTTCCATCGATAGCCGCCCACCGGCCGCCGGCCTCCAAATGCGCATCAATTTTTACCGCTGCCAGGGCCGCGAGCCCGGCCGCAAATTCATCGCCTGGCAGCCCACCGGCGAAGGCAACTTTCACGTGCCGCAAGCCTTCGGCCTGCTGAAACTCGTCCAATGATCTCGCCACAAGCCGCCAAATCGCTGCGTATTTCCCATGTCGGACTGCGAGGCGTGGTCGGCTCCGGGCTCACCGCCTCGCACGTCCTCGATTTCGCCGCCGCCTTCGGCACGTTCCTGGAGCCGGGCGGCGCGGTGGTAATCGGCCGCGACCCGCGCGCGAGCGGCGTCATGATTCGCGAAGGCCTGCTGGCCGGATTGCTCGCCTGCGGGCATGACGTGATCGATCTGGGCATCGCGCCCACGCCCGTGATCCAGCACTCCATCCGCCGCCGGGATGCCGCTGGCGGCGTCTCCATCGGCGCCAGCCACAACAGCGCCGAGTGGAACGCGCTGAAATTCTTCGGCCGCGACGGCACCTACCTTTCCACCGCTGAAGCCGGCGAGCTGCTCGATATCTACCATCTGAAGAAGTTTGCCTTCGTGGAGTGGACCAAGATCGGCCGCGTGACGCCCGAAATCCGCGCCATCGACCGCTATCTCGACGACCTGGCCGTCAACTACGACTTCCCCGCCCTGCGCAAATTCCGCGTCCTGGTGGATTGCTGCAACGGCACCTCCTCGCTGATTCTGCGCCGCGCCAACGAGCGCTTCGGGACCGAATTCATTCTCATGAACGAGAAGATCGAAGGCGTCAGCTTCGCCCACGATCCATCCACCACGCGCGACGCCGTGGCGCTGCAGCTTGCGCCCTTGATGAAACCGTTGCGTGCGGATGCCGGCTTCCTGTTCGATGTGGATTCCGACCGCGTGGCGCTGGCCGCCGAAGACGGCACGCCGGTCTCCGAAGAAATGGTTCTGCCCCTACTCGCCGACTACCTGCTGCCGCGCGCGCCGGGCAAGCTGATCATCGCGAACATATCCAGCACAGCCCTCCTGGAAGAGATCGCCGCGCGGCACGGAGGCAAAGTCGTGCGCGTGCCCGTGGGCCGCCAGGCGGCCATCGACGCGCTCTCCACGTACCGCCCGGAACAGATCGCGCTGGCCGGAGAGGGCACCGGCGCGGTGCCTGACGACGCTGCGATTCTGCGCCNNCATCGCATCCATGTTCGCCGTGCTTTCCATGCTCCACGAAAGCGGCCGCACGCTGAGCCAGGTGCTAGGCTCCTATCCCAAATATTCGCTTCTGAAGGGGCAGGTGCCGCTGGTCACGCAGCGCATCCCAGCCCTGCTGATGGATCTGCGCGAGCGCTATAGCGACGGCCGCGTGAACGTGCTCGACGGCCTGCGCGTCGATTGGCCCGGCCGTTGGTTCCACGTGCGCGTCAGCCAGACCGAGCCGATCGTGCGCGTGATCTGCG
>PKYZ01000116.1 GCA_003132865.1 Bryobacterales bacterium | reverse complement strand
CGACGAGAAGCCGCGGCAGTTCGCCAGAAGGATGCGGCGCATGTGGGACGCCCGGCAGGCGCAGAAGGCAACCCCCGGCCCATAAACGCTCCCCCTTGGAGCCGCCTTCCATTACGCCGTTCCCGGATCGCAAGTGGCACAAGTCCGGAATGACAACGCGTCCAAATGCCTCGTCCCGAACCGAAATCGCCCGTTTTCAGTGAATGGCGCTTACCGGGAGCAATGGTGCCACCTCATGGCCACTGAATCAACTGGCCGGCTACTGGCTCAATTAGGTGTTCCCTCCATAGTGCGAGGAATTGTTCTCGATATTGGGGCCAAGGTCGCTGTGGGACGTTCACCACCACGACTGCGAATTGCGGAAACAGCTTTAGAGCGCGGGAAGCGGATTCGCCAAAGAGCTGGTCCCGAGTGAGCAAGCAGCGGAAGCCTGCGTCCACGGCCATGCTCACGAGGTCGCCATTCGAAAGGGCCTTCCACCCGCGTCTCCCAGCGGTGTCGCAGGAATCTTGAAACCGGTCAGGACGGACACCAGATGCACGTCCATATTGGCGTCAAGCAGCCACATGGAAGGAGTCGGTGAACTCGGAGGCGACCTTCAGAACCTCGGGTAAGGCCTGACGCGGAAAGTCGCAATCGAAAGACTGATCAATATCATCAAGAGACATGCCGCTAGCCAGGCATTCGAGGATCAGAGAGACGGCCAGCCGAGTACCGCGAATTGCCAGCTTCCCGCCAAGGAGCTGGGGATCGGCTACGATCCATTGATATTCCTTGTATGCGGCTGGCTGCCAGTGCGACATGGGATCCTCTTTCCTTCCATTGTAGAGCACCCTCGCTGGCGGCGCAGCGAAGGCAGCGAGCTTGGAATCGCGTTGCGTGTGCGGACGGCCACTATGGGTGGGGCGTGTGAGGGAAATGAGTTCGCACTTGGCCCTTCACTCCCGCGCTTGAGGCGGCAAGGCAAGCGGAGGATCGTTTCTGTGGGGAGCGTTTCACGGGAGAAATCCCAGTAGAGCCCAAGCTTCGCAAATCCGGACTTCTGGCCTGAGCCTATGGCCGGGAAGCACTGATGACTTGCCTCTGTGCTATCCGTATCAAATTGGCAGGACCCGGATATTCAGGTGACATTCTACTCCATGCTCAACTGCTCTCGTTTTTCCATGCTGATCAATCCCTGGCGTGCCTAATCCCCCCTTCAGGCTCATCTTGCGGAGACAAGACTCTGACCTCCTGATCTCATGGAATTAAGAAGAGCCAAGTTTGTAGATTAGCTTGAGCCCGGTTCCCGGAAACAGCGTTTCGGTCGCGTTCAGTTCTTCGCACAGGTGACGGATCACATCGTCGTGCGCGATCGGCAAGGGAAAGCACATGCGCACGGTTCCGGTTCCGGGCTGGGTGAAGCGAGCCATCGACGCGTGGATCGCGTCGGCGGAAATCAGTGGGGGGACAATTTTCCGGCGAGTAAACCGGATGGGCAAAGTCTGGGGCGATGGCATCACGCCGAAAGCGATCTGGCATATTGTGAAAGGTGCTGCGCAACGCGCTGGTATCAAGAACCCAGCCCCCCACGATTTGCGGCGCAGTTGCGCGAGGTTGTGCCACTTGGCGGGTGGAGAACTGGAACAAATCCAGTTTCTGCTCGGCCACGCGACGGTTCAAACGACCGAGCGTTACCTGGGCCGCAAGCAGAAACTTCGGCACGCGGTGAACGACAACCTAGGCCTTGAAGACGCCTGACCGTTACCGGCTCTGAACCGGACGTCGACGAGCCGCCGGACTCGTCCGGTTCAAACGCGCCAACCTCCGAGACGTGGCCGGGCGGAGCACTCGAACGGCGCGCCGGCAGTGCCGGTAAACGCTGCGGCGTCAGGCTGGGCCGCCGGTGCAAGCCGCCACGCATTCTTCTAACAAATTATTTGAAATGAGGTACTTCCACGTTCTTGCACTCCCGGAAAGCCAGAGCTGGCCGTTCGTGGGCCGCTGGAGTCCCTCAGGATAGAAAGAAATGAGATAAACGGCTCCACTGGTGTTATTCTTGACGTTGGCAAGGAGGCCAAAACGGAAATCCTGGCTAATGAAAGCCTGCGACATTCCGGGAGGACAGAGAGGGACAGCGAGTATGACAAGCGAACGATCTTCGATTGCGCCCCGGGCGCGGGCGCTCCGGGCAATAACGGCGCTCACGATAATTTCGATCTCCTTTGGTATGGGCTGGTCGCGCGCGTCCGCGGCCTCGCGAGATAACGAGCGGCAGGCGGCGCCAGCGGCCGCCCGATCTATCCCACAGTCCACGAACAGCCCCGAAACGAAGCTCATGAGCGTGCCATTGAGTTTCGAGCCGAACCAGGGACAGTTGGCATCCACGGTTCAGTTTCTTTCGCGCGGTTCCGGCTACGCGCTCTTCCTCACTCCGGGCAAGGTCGTCCTGAACCTGGAGCGGCAACAGCCGGCATCGGCCGCGGCGACGGGGCAAACACCGGAAGCCGCGTCCGTCGACACCCTGCGCATGAGCCTGATCGGGGCAAATCCCGAGGCCAACGCAGTAGGACTGGCCCGGCAGCCCGGCGTGGTGAACTACTTCATCGGCAACGATCCGAAGAACTGGCGCTCCGGCATCCCGACCTATGGCAAGGTCAAGTATCCCCAGATCTACCGTGGCGTGGATCTGGTCTTTTACGGTAATCAGCGCCAGTTGGAGTACGACTTTGTGGTCGCCCCCGGCGCCGACCCCAACCGCATCGCCTGGCGGATCGACGGCGCCCGCGCCAGCGTCGACGCGGAGGGCAATTTAGCTCTGAGTGCGCCCAACGGTCCGGCCAGCTTCAAGAAACCGGTGCTGTACCAGATGGATGGAGACAAGAAGACCAGCGTCGAAGGGGCGTTCGCCGTGGCCGGGAACCAGATACGCTTCCGGCTTGGCAGCTACGACCATTCGAGAGCGCTGATCATCGATCCCGTGCTCAGCTATGCCAGCTATCTTGCCGGGAGTGGCAACGATCACATCGGGCGGGCGCTCGATAACAATCCGAACGGTACGTCGCAGGGCATCGCGGTAGACAGCGCGGGCAGTGCGTATGTGACGGGCTACACCTACTCCATCGACTTCCCGACGAAGAACCCTTATCAAAGCGCGCCTCCGGCAAAAGTGACGGGCGTGCCTCCAGGGCAATGGCCTTCAGCGTTTGTGACCAAGTTCAGTCCGGATGGCAGCTCGCTGGTTTATTCCACCTATTTGGGCGGCAACGGCTATGACTACGCCTACGCCATAGTGGTGGACTCCAGTGGCAATGCTTACGTGACCGGTGAGACGGACTCGCCCGATTTCCCGGCAACCGCCGGAGCGTACCAGACAGTCTGCTCCCCAAGCCCCAACAACACAGGGGCGCCCATCCCGAATTCCTCCAACTGCGGCACCTCTAACACGTCCGCATTTGTGACCAAGCTGAATTCCACCGGAACGGGCCTGGTCTACTCGACTTTTCTTGGCGGCAACGGCTCGTACGCATACGCAACCGCCATTGCCGTGGATGGCGCCGGCCGCGCCTACATTGCCGGCAACGAGGACGAGGACTGCTACAGAGGTCTCCCCTATACGTTCCAATCCTGCTTTCCCACGACCAGCGGCGCGGTAATCGCAGGAAACCAACCTGTCGGAGGCGACCCGCAGTTCGCTTTCGTCGCGGCGTTCGATCCCACCGGCGCCCAGTTGCTCTATTCCACGCTCTTTGGCGACTTGAATTTCAAGTGCATCATCGCCTGCGGCGGCGGCACGTATGGCACTGGCGTAACGGTGGATGCCAACGGCTACTTCTATCTGGTCGGCGAGACCCAGGCCAGCAACCTGCCGACGACCGCCGGCGTGGTTCAGCCTAACGGTGCTCCTCTGGGCAACCCAGCAACCTATGTGCAAGCGTGGCGCGGCTTCGTTGCGAAGTTCAATCCGGTCACTTCCGCCGGTGGGGCATCGCTGGCCTACGCCACCTACCTTGGCGGGAAAACTGGGAATACAGGCGACTTCATCAGCGGCATCACCATCGATAGCGCCAGCAATGCCTATATCGCCGGATATACCAATTCTAAGGATTTTCCCGTGACACCCGGCGCTTATTCGACCGTCTGCGGGCCGAATGGCCAGAACTGCGCGGCAGCCCACGTGACCAAGCTGAATCCTACCGCCACCTCCATCGTCTGGTCCACCTTTGTGGGAGACAGCAAGGGCGATGGCAGCGACGCGTTATTCTTTACCGGCCCCATCCAGTTGGATGGGAACGGGAACATCTATATCATGGGGCAAGAAGCCGGATCCGGTTTCCCATCGGTCAATCCGGTTGAGCCAGCCCCAAGCGGCGGGCAGATGGACGTAATCGTCGCCGAGCTTGACCCCACGGGCGCTAACCTGCTGTTTTCCACGCGCATTGGGTCCGGTGGGCTCGACACCGCGAGTCCGGCCGGGCTGGCAGTCGACTCCGCCGGCGACATCTATCTCGCCGGCAATAACGGCGGCCCGAACCTGATCACGACTCCCGGCGCATTCCAGACGACCGCCAGCAACAACCCCTGCTGCTCCCACGGCTTTGTAGCCAAGATCGCCGCAACCTCCGCGACAGTCACACTAGCCACGGCTGGACAAGTCGAACCCTTCGCGGGGGAATCCATCGTCTCGGTATATGGCATAAACTTGGCCGGCGGAACAGCTTCGGCGGTGAGTTTACCGCTGCCGACATCGCTAGATGGCAACACAGTGACGGTCACAGACTCATCCGGCGTCGCGCGTCAGGCTTCCCTATTTTATGTCTCGCCTTCGCAGATCAATTTCGAGATTCCGGCAGGCACGGCCACGGGAACTGCGACGGTGACGTTCCAGAATCAGAATGGGACTATTCAGTCCACAACTATCTCAATCGGCAGCGTTTCGCCAGGGATCTTCGAGTTAAATGGCTCGGGGTTGGTAGCGGCCTTGGTCCTGCCGGTGATTTCAGGAACGCAGCAACCGTTGCAGCCGGTGTACCAGATCGCATCCGGGAGCGTGATTCCATTGCCGATCAATCTCGGGCCGTCCACGGAACAGGTTTATCTGGAGATGTACGGCACGGGCATCCGCAACGCCAAAAGCGTCACGGTGACGGTGGGCGGCCTGAGCGTGCCGGTGTTGTACGCTGGGGCGGCGCCGGGTTTCGCTGGAGAGGATCAGGTAAACATCGGCCCACTGCCGCAGTCGTTGGCGGGTAAAGGAAGCGTCAACATCCTGCTTACCGCAGACGGGCAAGCCGCCAACACAGTCAATGTGACAATTCAGTGATGCTTATTTTGGAGGCTTGAGGGCGCCTTGCAACGCGCGTGTACCGTAAGGGGTGGTTAGCGCCCAGCCTCACAATCCGTGCAGTGCCGGAGACGAAGCTACCAACTGTGCAACCCCTGTTCTGCGTGGCCACTTCAACGCGCTGCCTCCACCGAACCGGGGGTTTCACCGATTCAAGTTCTGTTGGTGAGAAGTGAACAGTCGGGGCGTTCACTCCCCCATGACTGGCGGCAACAGCCCTTGGGGCCAGTGAGCGTGTTGGCGGCCCCCAAACGGCGCTCTGGGAGATCACTCCTGGTAAGTCCTTTTATACCGGCCAATCCTTCAATGAGGTCCTCCGTTGGACGAAGCCCTCAGTGTTCGATGGATCGGCTTCATTTCTTCTTTTCGTTCGAGTTGTCTTACCTGAGGGTGCTCCAAAAAGCCCCGTCTGGCCGGAGCCCGGAAGTTGGCACTCAGTTGGCACAAAAACCTCTTGCTGTCCGCAGTTTTATTGTGCAGAATGGTCCTTCGTGGTCTTGAGTGCCTCGCCGCGCCACCGCACCGGATTGGGCACAGATTAGCCGGTTAAGTCCCCCTCACGTCAACTGGACGCAAGACGCGCATCGCTGATATGTGAAGCGACGGAAATTGGCTGAGGGTAGGCATCAGGGAGGTCAGCAACTTCCCGCGCAAAAGGAAACCACGGCAGAGAGCGTTGATTGAGTTAGCGTCCATGTTTGCCGGTCCCCGACCCGCCCCAGGTATCCGCCAGCACCGTCGGCTGAAGCCCACGGCGGCACGCTGAAGCGTGCGCCACTCATCCAGGGAAGAGTTTCAACTCCACCGCCAGGATGCCCGCCAGGATCAGGCCCGCGCCCGCCGCCGCCTGGGCGGAGAGGGTCTCGCCAGTCAGCAGGTAGGAAGTAATCCAGGCGAACACCGGCTCGAGCATGAAGATCAGCGCGGTGCGCGTGGATGTAGTGTAGCGTTGCGCCCAGGCCTGGAAAGTAAAGGCAAGGGCAGTGGCGAAAACACCCGTTATGACGATGGCCGCCCACACTCCCGCGGTCCAGCGGATGTGGGGCGTTTCCATCCCGCGGCAAAGCGACCAGGCCAGCAGCGCCGAAATCCCGATCTGTGCCGTAGACAACAATTCGAAGCTGGCGGCGGCCGAATAGCGGCTCAGCGTGAGGATGTGGGCGGCGTAGCAAGCCGCGCAGCAGATGGTCAGCAGGTCGCCGCGATTGATGGCCAGCGTGGCGCCCGGCAGCGTCGGCAGCGTCATGAGGGCCATGCCGCAGGTGGCCAGCAGAACGCCACCGATCTCCCTGGCGCGCGGTTTGTTCCGATAGACCGCGGCGGCGAGCACGGGCGTCATCACGGCGGTGAGACCGGTGAGGAAGGCCGATTTTGGGGCGGTCGTGAATTGCAGGCCGATGGTTTGAAACGCGTATCCGGCGAACAGAAATGTGCCGGCGAGAGCGCCACCCGCCAGCGACCAGCGGAGATTCCGGGGTTGGCTCCATGAACCGCGGAAGAGAACCAGCAGCACGGCGGTCGCCAAGGTGAATCGCAAGGCCAGAAAAAGGACCGGCGATACATCGCGCAGAGCCTGTTTGACCAGTACAAAAGTGGCGCCCCAGATGATGGTGTTGACGATCAGCGCGGCTTCGGCGCGCCGCTGGACCCCGAAGGTACTGCCCATCACTGCGAGATGGCCGTGAATTGAGGATCGCGCAGCAGCAGGCACAGTGTCAGCAGAATGCGCTTCAAACCCAGGTCGCGGCCTTCGGGCTTGAACCATTCCTGGGTGGTGTGCGCGCCGCCGCCCTGGCCGCCCGCGCCGATCGAAATGGCGGGGATGCCCAGCGACATGGGAATGTTGGCGTCGGTGGAAGCGCGGTCCAGGTGGGAGCGGATGCCCAGGTGGCTATCCACCGCGCGGAGATAGGAGAGGATGGGGGAGTGCTCGGCCAGGTTGGCGGCAGGCCGCGAGCCGATCTCGCGAATCTTCACCGCCACCTTGCCGCCGGTGGCGCGCTGATTCTCGATTTCCAGCGCGCGCTCGATGGCGGTGGTGAGCCAATCCACCAGCTCATCCATCTTCTCGTTACTCTCCGAGCGGATGTCCACTTTGGCGCGCGCCAGCGGCGGGATGGCGTTCACGCTGGCGCCGCCCTCGATGAAGCCCACATTGAAGCTGGATTTTAGAGGGCCGTTCAAGCGCGCGTCGGAGAACTGGGAGATGGCGCGGCTCAGCGCGTGTACCGGGTTGCCCACGCCGTAATCGCTCCAGCTATGCCCGCCGGGACCGGTGAACATCACTTCGAAGCGGCGGCTGCCCAGCGCGCGGTTGGTAATGTGATCGGTCGAGGCGCCATCCAGCACCAGAAAAGCTCCGATCTTCTTGCCCAGCGGCGACTGTTTGCAGAGGTGCCGCATGCCGCTCAAGTTGCCTTCGCCTTCCTCGCCCACGTTGGCGACCAGCAGCAGGTCCGCATACCAGCCCTCGACCGGCGGGCAGACCTTCAGGGCGCGCGCGATGGCCAGCAGGGCCGCCAGGCCGGCGCCGTTATCGGAGATGCCTGGGCCGTGAAAACGGCCGCCCGGCTCCACGCGGATGTCTTCTTTGACGCGCGGCGCGAGCACGGTGTCGAGGTGCGCGGTGAGCGCGACGTAGGGTCCTTCGGAGCGCGCATCGGGCATGGCCACCACGTTGCCCGCGCGATCGACATGGCCTTCCCATCCCAGATTGCGGAACTGCGCCAGGATCCACTCGGCGCGCTGCTGTTCGAGGAAAGTGGGCGCGGGCACGCGGCAAAGCTGCAGGTGAATGTCGTTGATCCACTGCTTCTCGCGCGTGAACCATTGGAGGCACTCGCGCATGCCGCGCAGATCGGCTGCTTCGCCGACCAGGCTGGAGATAGGTGCGAGATTTGCCGCCATGCCCCTTCAGTTTAGCAAGGCGTCCGCACAGCGCGAGTTTGTTCGGGGCAACGCGCCAGGCGCGCGCTTTTTAGTATCGGTTGAAGATTTTCAGAACCTTTTTATCTAATATGACCGTTTTCGTGATAATATCCTTTTAAGCACGAACGATTGGAGGTGCGCATGAAGGTCGCTCTGGTTGGCGCGGAACTCGAAGAGAACCTGGGGCTGCGATACATGGCCTCGGCTCTGGAACGCAATGGGCACCAAGCCGAGATCGTGCCTTTCAACTCCGAGCACGATACCGCGTCGGCTGTATCGCAAATCGCGGCATTAGATCCGGAAATCACCGGTCTATCGATGGTATTTACCAACCGCGCCCGCGAGTTCTGCGGACTCGCCGAGGCGGTCCGGAATGCCGGGTACAAGGGCCATCTGATCGCCGGCGGGCCGTTCGCCTCCTTCAACTGCGAGCGGCTGCTGCGGGAATTTCCGGCCTTCGATTCGGTGGGCCTGGGCGAGGGCGAGGATCTGTTGTGCGCCATGGCCGCCAATTTGAACGATTTCCAGCGGCTGCCCGGCATCAGCTACCGCACGCGGGAGGGTTCCGTTGCCATCAACCCGTCCGCCGGGAGCCCGGAAAACCTGGACACTCTGGCCTTCCCGACACGCACCACCTTTCACTCGTACTACGACAAGCCCATCGCCAGCTTGCTCACCAGCCGGGGCTGCTGGCGCGACTGCGCCTTCTGCAGCATCAACGCCTGGTACCTGCGCACCGGCGGTAAGAAATTCCGCGTGCGCGGCGTCGAGAACGTAGTAGCCGAAATGAAGGAGCTTTACCACCGGCACGGCATCCGCATCTTCAATATTCAGGACGACAACTTCTTTCTCCCCAACCCGGAGAAGGCGCTCGCTCGCTTCGTGGCATTGCGGGCGGGTCTGGAGCGGGAGGGCGTCACCGGAATCGCGATCGCCGTCAAGGCGCGGCCGGACAGCATCAATTATGAATCCATCCGGGTGCTCGACGATCTTGGGTTATTCCGTGTCTTCCTCGGCGTGGAAAACGCCTCCGAGAACGGATTGCGGAACCTGAACCGCAAGAACACTCCGGAGCAAATCCTGAACGCCCTCAAGATCCTCAACGATTTCGATGTCCACCTGGCTTACAACCTGCTGATGTTCGAGCCCGACACCACCATGCAGGATCTGCTCATCAACCTGCGCTTTATGGAACGGCACATCGACAATCCATTCAACTTCTGCCGCGCCGAGGCCTACCCCGGCACGGGCCTGGAGGCCAAGCTGCGGCCCGAGGGCCGGCTGCTGGGAGACTACTTCGGGTTCGATTACCGGCTGCGCGATCCGCGCTGTGAAGCGTTCCACCAAGTCGCCAATTACGCCTTCTTCGACCGCAATTTCAGCGACTTCGGGCTGCATTATTTCAACATGCAGGTGGATTTCTACTTCCAGTTGCTGCGCCGCTTCCATCCGGAGGTGCTGACCGAGACGCTTCGCGCCGCGGTACGCACCTTCATCAAGCGGACCAACCTGGACACGCACGAGTGCCTCTGCCGCATCTACGATTTCGTGGCGGCGGCCGACCCGCACGACCAGGTGACCATCCGCGGCTTTGCCCGGGAGATGCGCGAACACGTGGACCAGCGCAGCCAAAGCCTCCACATTCAAGGCGAGCGTATCCTGGGCTGGCTGGATGAAGCATTTCAGAATCGTGGGAATCCCGCGCAGCAAAGGCCGGCTCTGGCGAATGCTGGATTACCGTCCATCGGTTGCCGCGCGTTGCCATACCGCGGCGTCGAGGGCCTGCAGGGGATCGACTTCTTCAACGGCGCGAGTGGGCCTGCCGGCGGACCCATCCCGTATCACGTCTTCAAACGCGCATTGACGGAACAGACCGCTGCCACCGGTTGCCAATAACTCCGGTCCAACTAAGGAGGACCTTTTTCATGGCTGAAAAGACGTTTGTAAGCCTGCGTGATTGGGTAGAGCCCGCTCATCCGGGCGTTGTGCAACTCCTCGACGACCTGGTATCCATCTACACGGTGATTCGGGATCAATACCAGACGCAGCTCGACGAGGCTTTCGACCGCGTTTCCAGGCAGATTGGATTCGTGGTCACGACCACCATACCGGTCGTCTTCGAAATCGGCGAAGGCGGAAGGCTCAAGAATATCAATATGGGCGCGGAGCACCTAAAAGACACTCTCTTCCACCGGGAGTTGCCGGCTGTGTTTAGGGCCAAGGAAGCGGCCTCGTGGAAAGTGGCGCCTGGGAATTACCAGCTTTACCTGCTGTGGCAGAGCGCTCTGCGGCTGAAACTGGGCACTGCATGGTTAGAACCCGCCCACCCCACGGTATCCAGATTCGGGGCCGCGCAGGTGGAGGCCGAGCGAGTCCGTCCCGAAGTGATGGAGCCGGCGCATTGGTTCGACGCCGGCGTGGCCATCGCCGTGAATGACCGGCTGTTGATCGAAGCCATCGACACGGTATATCCGGAGTTGCGCCTGGCAGACCGGGTCGCCTTCACGCGCAGACTGGTGCGGCCCGAAGTGCAGGAGCCCGCTCACCCCCCTCAATTCCGCAAAGAGTAGCAAGCGGATGGGCAT
>PKYZ01000299.1:594-10060 GCA_003132865.1 Bryobacterales bacterium | reverse complement strand
CATGCCTACATCATACAGACATAATAACACAATAGCAAGCACAATCTAACATATTACATGACTACACAATAGGGACAAAAGCCCGTCACCTCCAACAAAACAAACGAGTTCAGCTTTTTGGGCCTAGGAACTTCGGACTCAGGCAGCGGCGGGCCTCGCGCGCGGCATCGTCCGGCGGCAGGCCGCGTTCCACCTCGCGGAAGCTAGCCATGCGCTGTTCCATCGGGATCCGCGGCATAGGTACGCGGCCGGCCTTCTCGATGGCGCGGAAGATGGCGGCCCGCTCCGCGTCGTCGATCGGCCGCATGGCGATGCCGGTCATCGCCGGTTCGCCGGTCACCGATTCGCCACTCAGGTACTGGTGGATCGAGGTTGCCGCGATTCTTCCCGCCGCTACCGCCCGCACCGCGAGGTCCGCTCCCAGGACCGCGTCTCCGCCGGCGAACACTCCGGGCAGATTCGTGGCGAGTGTCCGTTCATCGACGGCTATGCCCCATCCGGTGACCCGCAGGCCTTCGCGCTCGGCCAGCGTGCGCTCCACGGCCTGGCCAATGGCCGCGATTACGGTGGAACACTCGATTATGAAATCGGAGCCCTCCACCGCGCACGGTCTGCGCCGTCCCGAAGCGTCGGGTTCGCCGAGCCACATGCGCTGGCAGGTCAGCAACAGACCGTGGCCGTTTCTTTCCAGGCGCACAGGCGCCACGAGGAGGTCGATGTGCACGCCTTCGGCTTCGGCCGCCTCCACTTCGTCCATGGCGCAGGGCATCTCCTGCCTACCCCGGCGATAAGGAATACGTACGCGGGCGCCCAACCGCGCGGCTGGTTCTTCTAAAAATAATCCTTGACTCGCCCGCACATTGCCGAGATAGTGGAATTAAGGGGGCACGCCCTCTAGAAAGGAGACCGCGTGCGGACGAGTTACAGTATCAATTCTGATAACACTATCAGCTTAACAATCACCGCTACGAGCGATCAACTAGCCATCTTAGCAATCGGTACGATAGTTGGTTTGATCGTTCTCGCCATTATCAGCTAAACCAAACTCAGCTAAAGCAAAAGCCCCTGAGAACTTTTCAGGGGCTTCCATATTTCAGCCCAGCAAGAGTTTCCTGTTCGGCTGTTGTCGATACTAAACGTTCGTTGTTTTCCTGATTTCTCCCTTATCGTCACGCTGGTAAGTAATCTTCCTGATCCTTCTATCCTTGCCTAGTTCTTCATATACTATGGCTTCGACAGCTCCACCTTCCTCCACTACAGTCCTAGCCCTGTTATCAGCCTTGCCAATATCATTGTAGGTGTCGTTATAGACCTTTCTTTGCATTGCAAGTCTGCCGTCGAATACGGGCCGGTACTTCTTGTCAACGGAAAACCGTCGTTGTGCCATGCCTAGATTCTACCGCCGAACGTGCTGTCTTGACTTTGGTCTTCGCGGGTAACATCATGGAGTTGTCCCAAAGACCGTCGCGTTCAGGCCAAGGCCATTCTTATGGAACTATCCGACGAGCAGAAGAAGAGGATTCGTGAAGAAGAGCAGGCACGCCTAGCCGAAGAGCAGTACCGTGCGCAGGTGCGGCGGGAATTGCAGAATCGGGCTGGAGTAACCCCTTTAGTTGCGCCAAAATCAAGCACCCTTAAATGGCTCCTGATCCTGGCTGGCATCGTCGTCGCTGTCTGCGCCGGTGCTTGGATTCTCGGACAGCTTCACCAGCCGGGAAGAGAATCTGGCTCTGGCGGGTCGGCCACCGGTTCCAGCGAACACCCGAAGGGAGCCGAGAATCCCGTGAAGCCTTCTCCGCTGGCACCCACGAAACTCACAACCGCCCAGATCGCCGAGCGGGCAACACCCTCCGTGGTGATTGTTGAGAATTTCAATGAAGACGGCGAGAAGGCGGGTCAGGGAAGTGGCTACGTGTTTTCCGCCGATGGCGTGGTCATCACGAATTACCACGTCATCCGAGGAGCAAGATCGCTGATGGTCCGAGTTCCGTCGCAAGAAAGCGTGCGGGTCGATTCAGTCCTCGGCTACAGCATCGAGCACGATATCGCCGCAATGCAAATCTCGGCGTCGTTGCCAGCACTCAAAGGCGAGTATCTGGAACCAGTCAAGGTGGGAGATCGTGTGGTTGCCATCGGCGCTCCGCTCGGGCTGGAGAGCACGGTAAGCAAAGGTATCGTCAGTGCGTTACGCAACGCTGGCGGAACCCAAATCATCCAAACCACCGCTTCCATTTCGCCGGGTTCCAGCGGAGGACCGCTTTTTGACGAGTACGGAAAAGTAATCGGTCTAACCACCGCTCAAATGCGAGATGGACAGAACCTCAATTTTGTCATTGCAATCCGACACGTCTCGGAACTTCTGAACCAAAAGCGTCCACTGTCTCTCTCGGAGATGTTGAGCGAAACTCAGGTGGTGGATTCGTTACCCGCAAGTACACTTTCCGTTCCCGCTCGAACTGCGATCCAACTTCCGTTCGCTGTGAATGGGCAGCAGGGTGCGGTACTAGAAGGCTCGTACACGATCACTGGTGGTATGGGGAACGATGTCGGCGTGGCGCTGGTGGGTCAAGGCGGCTCTGTAATCGTAAACAGCGGTAGAGTGGCGGCATTGGGTCAATTCAAACAACGGCTTCCACGAGGAAGGTACGCCATCATCTTTGACAACCGATCCTCTATATTCACGTCGAAGTCGGTGTCGCCGGATTTGAAGCTCACGTACTACAAATAGCTGGCGCTCCGCTGAGGCCCCGATTGGATCCCGAGTTGCACGAGCCTTGGAATTCTGACCGATCACCGTGGCGGCTATTGGCCGGATCTCTTTACAGCGTCGGCAATACTGTACAGCCGAGAATGGAGCACTTCTTTGTCTGATAGCCCATAGTTCTGCAAGATGCCACGCACGACGGCGGCGTGCCAATTTGGTGCGACAGGCGAGACATAGATCCGTTCGATTAAAACACGCGGGTCAACGGACACAGGTACGCCCTTGTTCTTTCCATCCGGGCTGGCCTCAGCGACCGCCCGAAGCTCACGTTCATGGGCGAAGCTCTTGCGCTTTGCCATATGCAGCGACATCCAACGACGTGGTAACACGAAGTCGACTTGGTCAAAATCATAATACTCAACCTGCCCGACGTAGACGGTGCGTCGTTCCGCCGAAAAGCTCTGCTGTAAGCGGCGAACTGTCGACTGGATTGCGATGCCACTTTCCTTGGAATACAGCGCCCACATCGCTGCGGATTCGCCTTCGTTGATGTGCCAGCAGTTGATACACAATTTGGCGCGCGCTTCCGCCTGCAAGCGGATCATAGCGTCTCTAGATCTTCGTTGTACGTGTAGAATCCCTTCCCCAACTATCAGGTATTGTGCCAGCCTTTGAGGCACTAACATTCGACCCTCATATGGATCTTCGAGGCTGTCGAGCCGAGCGAAGAACAGCCGTTTCGTCTGGACCACGGAAACGAAGGCAGCAAGACTCATGTACCGCCACACCTGAGCGGATCCTTTCTTCGGGGATCGGTAATTCCGATTGGACTTGTACATTCCCTCGCCGAGAGTAATTCTACCTCCAAAGGGACACTTGACAAAGTGCACGGCGATAGTGAAGGAACGATCCGCGGCTGGTCTTACAGCGCACTGGGGTGGCGGTGGCTATCCTCACCCTGCACATGACAGTGAACAAGCGTCGCACGAGCGAGCCGTGCGCAACGCCAGCGCCCCGGTTGGGCAAGCCTCGGCACAGCGCCGCGCCGCGTGGCGCAACCCTTCCGAAAGCGGTCTGCCGAACGGCACTGCCACAGTGACATCGAAGCCGCGGCCGTTCATGGCCAGACCGAGCGGTTCGCCGGCCGCGGCGGCGATGCGCACGCAAGCATCGCAACTGATACACTTGCCCGGTTCATAGACGATCTCGGGGTGGGACAGATCTTGCGAGAAGCGGCGGCGGGCGCCAGCGAACCGGTATACGTCGACGTCGTATTCGTTCGCGAGCGATCGAACCAAGCAGCAATCCTGCTTGCGGCAGCCGCAACTCAGGCAGCGGCGGGCTTCGCGCGCGGCGTCGTCCGGCGGCAAGCCGCGTTCCACCTCGCGGAAGCTAGCCATGCGCTGTTCCATCGGGATCCGCGGCATAGGTACGCGGGCGGCCTTCTCGATGGCGCGGAAGATGGCGGCCCGCTCCGCGTCGTCGATCGGCCGCATGGCGATGCCGGTCATCGCCGGTTCGCCGGTCACCGGTTCGCCGCTCAGGTACTGGTGGATCGAGGTTGCGGCGATTCTGCCCGCGGCTACCGCCCGCACCGCGAGGTCCGCTCCCAGGACCGCGTCTCCGCCGGCGAATACTCCGGGCAGATTCGTGGCGAGTGTCCGTTCATCGACGGCGATGCCCCATCCGGTCACGCGCAGGCCTTCGCGCTCGGCCAGCGTGCGCTCCACGGCCTGGCCAATGGCCGCGATTACGGTGGAACACTCGATTATGAAATCGGAGCCCTCCACCGCGCACGGTCTGCGCCGTCCCGAAGCGTCGGGTTCGCCGAGCCACATGCGCTGGCAGGTCAGCAACAGACCGTGGCCGTTTCTTTCCAGGCGCACAGGCGCCACGAGGAGGTCGATGTGCACGCCTTCGGCTTCGGCCGCCTCCACTTCGTCCATGGCGCAGGGCATCTCCTGCCTGCCTCGGCGGTATAGAATGCGTACGTTTTGAGCGCCCAGCCGCGCGGCGGAGCGGGCGCAGTCCATGGCGGCGTTGCCGCCTCCGACCACGACGACATCCCGGCCGAGCGAAGGTGGATTGCCGTTGGCGACGAGTTCCAGAAACTCGATGCCGGCGAGCGCATTCTCCTCGCCCTCGCAGCGGAGGCCTTGTGCGCGCTGCGCTCCAATCGCCAGGAAGACGGCGTCGTGTTGCTTGCGCAGCTCGCCGAGGGTGAACTCCGTGCCCCAGCGCGTGCCCATTCGAAACCGCCCGCCAAGTCTCCGTATGGCGTCGATCTCCGCATCGAGCGTGTCCTTCGGCAGGCGGTAGGCGGGGATTCCGTATCGCAGCATGCCTCCGGGCTGGGGATGCGCGTCGAAAAGCGTGCAGGCGTGGCCTTTCCGCAGCAGATACCAGGCGGCGGCCAGCCCCGCGGGACCCGCGCCCACGATGGCGACCGACTTTCCGGTAGCGGGCGCGCACGCCGGCGTGTAGGGCGCGGCCGCGGCGGTGTCCCGATCAGCGGCATAGCGATGCAGCGCGCCGATCGCCAGACCCTGGTCGAGATCGCAGCGGCGGCACCCCTCTTCACATAGGCGTGGGCAAATGCGTCCGAGAGAACCGGGCAACGCCAGGCGCTCGGCGATCACCTCCATGGCGCGGCGATTATCGCCCGTGGCAATGCCATAGACGAAGCCCGGGATGTCGAGACCCGCCGGGCAGCGGGCCGCGCATGGCGCTACGCACTCGCCGGCGTGATCGGAAAGCAGCAGTTCCAGCGCCATTTTCCGGGCAGTGCGTACGTCGCCGCTGTCGGTCGTGACGGCCATGCCTTCCGAAACGGGCATCGCGCAGGCTGGCGACAGCGTGCGCCGGCCTTCGATCTGCACGGCGCAAACGAAGCACGACGCCGCAGGCTCGATCCCGGGGACGTGACACATGGTCGGGATGCGGATGCCGAGCCACTGCGCCGCTCCGAGCACGGTGGTCCCAGGTTCCACGCTGACCCGCCTGCCGTCGATCGTGAGGGTGACTGGCACGTTACATGACCTCGATGGCGTCGTCCTGGCAGGCCTGGCGGCACATATCGCAGCGAGTGCAAAGGCGCTCGTCCACCTCGTGCTTTTCGTACGGACGATACGCGATGGCGCCCACAGGGCAGGCCTGTGCGCACAAGGTGCAGCCGATGCAGTTGTCCGTCACCCGGTAGCGGATCAGGGCCGGGCAGCGGCCGGCCGGACAACGCTTCTTGTGCAGGTGGGCTTCGTACTCCTCGCGAAAATACCGGAGCGTGGTAGCCACCGGGTTGGGCGCGGTCTGACCCAAGCCGCAGAGGCTTCCGCGGCTGACGTAGTCGGCGAGGGTCTCCAGCTTTTCGAGGTCGTCACGGCGGCCGTTCCCCTCGCAGAGCCGATCGAGAATCTCGAGCATGCGCTTGGTTCCGATACGGCAGAAGGTACACTTGCCGCAGGATTCGGCCTGCGTGAATTTCAGGAAGAAGCGCGCGATGTCGACCATGCAGTCGCGGTCGTCGAGCACCACCAGTCCGCCCGATCCCATAATGGCGCCGGTCTGAGCCAGCGCATCATATTCGATGGGCGTGTCCGCGAGGCGCGCCGGGATGCAGCCGCCGGACGGACCGCCGAGTTGCACGGCCTTGAATTGCCGGCCGTTCTTGATGCCGCCGCCGATTTCCTCCACGACTTCGCGAATCGTGACGCCCATCGGTACCTCGACCAGGCCGCCGCGGTTGATCTTTCCGGCCAGTGCAAAGACCTTCGTTCCCCGGCTGGTGGGGGTGCCGAAAGCGGCGAAGGCCTCGGGACCGTGGCGGATAATCCATGGTACACAGGCGAGCGTTTCGACGTTGTTGATGATAGTCGGCTTGCCGCGGAAGCCGCGTTCGACCGGGTAGGGCGGCCGCAGCCGCGGCATCCCGCGCTTTCCTTCGAGCGACTGGATCAACGCCGTCTCCTCGCCGCAGACGAATGCGCCGGCGCCTTCGCGCACTTCAAGCTGCAACGAACCGAGGTATCCGCGTGCGCGCGCCTGGAGGATTGCGGCGCGCACATGGCGCACAGCCAGCGGGTACTCGGCGCGGATATACAGGTAGCCCTCGGCGGCTCCAACGGCGTACGCCGCAATAGCCAGGCCTTCCAGGACGCGATGCGGGTCGGATTCGAGCACGGCGCGGTCCATGAAGGCGCCCGGGTCGCCTTCGTCGCCGTTGCAGATGACATACTTGACAGGATCCGCCTGCGCGCGTCCCAGCGCCCATTTGCGCGCCGTTGGGAAACCTGCGCCGCCGCGCCCGCGCAAGCCGGATTCGGTGACGGCTACGATTACCTGCTCTGGGGACAGTTGCTCGCGGCAGCGCTCCAGAGCGCGATAGCCGTCGCGCGCCAGGTAGTCGTCGATGTTCAACGGATCGATCTCGCCGCAGTTCTCCAGCACGATCCGTTTTTGTTTCGCGAGGTAAGGAGTGGCCGCCGGTTCCGCCGCGGGGCCCTGGCCCGGGCGGGTCCATCTGGCAAGCCAAGCTGGCCAGATGTGCTGGCGGGCGATCAGGTGTGCGGTCTCGATGGTCACGTTGCCGTAGAGGATGATCCGCCCGCTGCGCTCCACCACTTGCACCAGCGGCTCGCGATGGCACATTCCGTTGCATCCGACCGTTTTGACGACGCCGCGCGCGTGCGCCCGTTTCGCAGCCTGCTGCAGGATGTCGCGTACCGGTTCCGCGCCGCTGGCGATGCCGCAAGAGCCGAGCCCGATCCGGATTTCGACCGCGCCGGGCTTCATGCCGTCTGAGTCTCCTCGGCCGTCACCTCAAGATGGGACAGGACGGCGCTGGCGCTCGACGGTGTCAGCCTGCCGGCGGTGCGGCCGTCCAACATCAGCACGGGGGCCAGGCTGCAGCAGCCCACGCATGCGACTTCGTCGACAGTGAACATGCGGGCTGGGTCGGTGTCGGCCCCGTCCGGGATCGCGAGGTAGCGGCGCAGTTCATCGGTAACCTGACGCGCTCCGGCGACGTGACAGGCTGTGCCGTGGCAGACTCGCACTGTGTGCTTGCCGGCCGGGGTGCGGCGGAATTGGCCATAGAAAGAGGATGCGCCGGCGAATTGGGCGGGCGTGATTTCGGTAAGCTCGCAGAGGCGGCGGATGGCTTCGTCGGGGAGGTAGCGATAGTGTTTCTGGATGGCCTGGAGGAGTACGATGGCGCCTTCTTTGCTGCGGCCCTCTTTCGCCACGAGGCCGTCGATGAAGGTGAGGTCTAGGGTTGGCGGCAGGCTGAATGCCTGGCCCACCAAAGAGCGGGACTGAGAGTCCCGCGCAGGCCAATGGGCCTGCCCCACTATCTTGATTCCCGGCCTGGCAGTCTGAACTACGTGCTTGGCAAAGCCGAGGAATACGGCGGCGGCGGCGATCAGGATCCATGCTGCGGCGTTGTCCCTGGACTTTCGGGCACGGCGGGTGGCCGTGATCCTTTTCTGTTCGGCGGCCAGTTTGGCGGCCAGAGCGGCGTCGGACTTCACCTGCTGCTGGAGGTTCTTGAGGATTTTGTCGTCGCGCGGAGCCTGCCAGGTTGCCAGCGCATAGTCGGTGAGCAGAATCGCCACGCATGCCACCACGGCGGCGCCTGCGATCCATGTCCAGGTTCGCGCGGTCATGACAACTTCACCAATTGGGCCTTGGCTCGCGCCAGTTCTCCGTCGCGAGGGCAGGCGGCATAGCATCGCGCGCAATATAGACAGTTACGGCGCACAGCCCGCATCTTCTCGATCGCACCATAGGGGCAGGCTTCGGCGCACAGGCCGCAGTCCAGTTCCTTGTCAGGCGTGATGGTTACTCCGCGGCGGGCCAGGCGCGTGCACCAGGCTAGCAGTCCGCCGTAGGGACACAGATAGCGGCAATACGGCCGTCCGATGAACATGCCCGCTACCAGAAAAGCGCCGCCGATCAGGAGCATGTGGGGGGCGCCGCTCCGGCGAAAGAAGCCCACGAACGGATCGAACCGGCAGATCACGAAGTCGCGCGCGGCCGCCGGCTTCAGGGCGAAAAAGAGCGCCAGCCCGAGATAGACGTACTTCAGCAGGCCCAGCGCACGGTCCAACCGCCGCGGCACCTGGACCGGCTTCAGCAGCACCAACTCCTGAATCGCGCCTAGCGCGCAGACACCACCGCAGAAGGCGCGCCCAAAGAACACGGCCATGACCAGCGGCAGGAAGAAAGTGGCCGTCACCACCATGGGGATCGAGTATCGCGGATCCATCAACGCCACCGCGACGTTCTGGATCGACCCGATCGGGCAAACGCAGCCCTCGCGGTAGAAGCCGAAATAGGCCACCGAACCAATGGCCAGCGCGACCAGCGCTTTCCGGCTGCGCCGCTTCAGAACCAGCCAGGACGAAATGGCCAGGGCCGCCGCCAGCACCACGACATCCAACACCTGTAGCCAGGAGTTCCGCGGCAAGGGCTTCTGAACCGCGGGTGTTTTGTAGCCGCCGCCGATGGAATGTTCCTGCGGGGCCGTGTCGACGGGACGCTGATAGGGAATCGATTGCGCGGATATGGTGCGGATGGCAACTGGGGCCAGGAAGAACAGCGCCAGAATCGCAATGGTCTTCATTTGCACGGCGCGCCGTGATGATGTGGCGCACGCAATCATGCGCAATGTCACTTAGTTTGCTCTCCTTGGGCAAGCTGCGTGGGGTAGGAGTCCAGTCCTGCGGCCGACGTCCACGTCGGCCTAAGCGGGTCCTGGAGGACCCG
>PKYZ01000299.1:0-585 GCA_003132865.1 Bryobacterales bacterium | reverse complement strand
GCACGCCCTGGAGATCGCGCAGCGGTTGCAGTCCACGCACCGGTTGTAGCGAATCCTCAGGACAATCGACCCCAACCCCAGAGGCTCCTTGCACTGGATGACGCACTTGCCGCAGCCGTCGCACTTTTCCTCGTCGATGAGGTACTCATAGAAATTGTTGGCGGGGTCTTCAGGATCGGCATTGCCGATCGGCTTGCGCGTAATGGCGTCCCGCGGGCACAGCTTCTCGCTCGGCAGCCCTCGCTCATCTACCGCGCTGGTGATGTTGAAGTAGGCCGGACAGATGTTGCAGCGGCCGCATCGGGAGTGTTCGTTCACGGCCCGCACAGCCGACAGCGCGACGACGCACTCGGTGGTGCAGAGATTGCAGGCCGGCACCCCGACCTCGCCGAGCCTGCTGTTGAGGCAGCGCGCCGCATCCACCTGCCAGACCACTTGCCCGTGCGCTTTCTTGACCAGGAATCCCGCGCCGCCGCCCAGGGTCGCCAGTACGGTCCCGCGGGCGGCCTTGTGCAGCAGATCCCGTCTGGTGAAGTGCTCGCTCATACCACCGCCGGTTCAAAGACGAAGATCGCGAGCCGCACT
>PKYZ01000257.1 GCA_003132865.1 Bryobacterales bacterium | reverse complement strand
CGCCGTGGTTGGTGGCTGGTGGCTAGTGGTTGTGCCGTCGGCGGCCCTGGTACCCGATCAGTCCAATGCCTGCCAGAACCAGAAGCAAAGAACCCGGCTCAGGAGTAGGAACGCCAGTAGGGGAAGTGTAGTCGAATATCGTAACCAATCCGCCGATGTCGTTTCCCCCGCTCACCGGCGCCCCCTTATAGGCGCCAAAATATGCGTTGCTCGACACCACGGACGAGCCCGTCGGGCAAAACGTCTTCGGACCGCACTGCGCTTCGTCCAGGGAGAGATAAGGTTGGGAGTTCGTGGCGCCGGTTACCGCCACCGTCAGCAACAGGTTCCCGTCGGCCGGATTGTACGCGAAGGGAGTACCGGTAAAGGCCAATAGCTTTGCGGTGCCATCCGCGGTGAGGGCGGGTAGCGTTCCGGTGAAGAATCCCTCGCTTCCCGAGCCGATATTGCCGTTGGGGTCGGTGAGGTTGAGATTGCCGGGCGCAGCAGACGTGTTAGAGAAGGTCAGGGTATACGTTCCGCCCGCGGGCAGTCCGCCGTTGTTTAGTATCTGCCCTTGGAAGAACGTAAGGGCGTCGATGGTTATGGCACCGGGGAAGGCTGTGCTCAAATATACTTGCTGATAGGTTCCCAAACCGAAAAACGCTGGACATCCGAACGGATCGCAATTGCCCGTGTTCGGCATGGGAGGATCTCCCAGGATAAGGGTGCCGGCCTGCAAACTCGCACCGGCAAAGGCCAAGCACAACGCTCCAACGCAAACGACTCTCTTTATCATAATATTGTCTCGCCGCCTCATTGTGAGCATATAGCGGTTCGCCGCGAATTGCAACAGGTACTAGTTTGATACAGTTTGCCTAGTTTATCCGGGCGTATCTTTGGTGACATCGACATCGTGCCCTGGCGGCTCGCACGCTAGATTCTGGAAGCGACCGCGCGGCGTGCGTCTTGCGCTTCCGCGGAGAACCACATATCGAGGAACTGGCCGAGGGTAGCGCGGTCGGTGTGTGTGTCTTCTCGTCCGCCGGACTCGCGCAGCGAGCGCTTGATCTCGCGATAGGCGGCCGGCGGTTTGGCGGCCAGGAACCGGGCGCAGGCGATGGCCCGGTCGCGAACCTGTTCGGCCGGCGCCAGTTCACGCACCAAGCCAATTTCCAGCGCGCGGGCCGGCGTGAGCGGCTCGCCGAACAGCAACACTTCCCGCACGCGGGCCACTCCCACCGCATCCGCCAGCATCCGGCGGATGGTGGGCGAAAGCGCCAGCCCCAGGTTGACTTCGTTCAGCGCGAAGCCGAAATCGCCCTCCGCCATGATGCGGAAATCGCAGGCAATCGCCAGGATCGCTCCACCGGCGAAAGTGTGGCCACTCAGCGCCGCCACCACCGGCTTGGGGAAGCCGTACAGGCTCTCATATAAATCGATAAAGCGGCCGAAGAAGGCGGCCATGCCGTCGCGATCGTAGGCGAAGACCTCGCGGATATCGAAGCCGCTGGAAAAAAATCGCGGCCGGCCGCTGGCCAGCACCAACCCGCGCACGGAGTCGTCGGCCGCCGCCGCGGCGACTGCGCCGCACAGTTCCTCGATCAATGCGTGGTTCAACGCATTGGCCTTGCCCCGCGCCAGGGTCAAAATAGCCAGGTTTCCGTCGCGCTCGGATACAAGATGTTCCATTTTCGGCTACTGTAGCACACGGGCGAGCGCACTGCGTCCGTTCCCGGCGTCGGTCACGGGAGCCTTACGCGTGGGATGCGGAATTCTCTTCCGCGCCGCGAAGTGCACCAGGCTGGTGCGGCTGATATCATAGGGGTATGAAAAGTCCCGCAAGGGAACGTATTCGAACGTCATCGTCCATCCGCCAGAGTGTCACCATCCCAGCGGAGCTGGCAATTGAAGTCGAGCGCGTAGCCAGAAAAAAACATCTTACGATGAGCCGGGCACTGGTTGCGCTCGCGCAGCGCGGAGTGGAGTCTGAAGCTGCAGCGCGGGAGAATCTCAATGCGACTTATCGCCGCTTCATGGCTGAGGCCGATCCCGAGCGCAAAGGCGAGGCGGGTAAGGATCTGATCCGGGCCATTTTCGGGAAAGACGCAATTGCCGAAGATCCGATTCTCTAGTCTTCCGCAGCCTGTCTGGGAGCACATCCTTGCCCATGTGGAGGAGCGTCGGATTTCTCTCCAGGATCTTCGCCGATTACAGGATTGGGTGAATGCCGGCCCATGGGCGCCCGAGGGCGATTGGTACAAGGATTTCGGGTCATTTACGATCTGCGGCTCCGGCGAGTTTCCGAAGACTGTGCTTACAAAGGGCATGGCGCCGTTTGGGACCAGAATCGAATAGAGGTGTGGGGCCGTCCGGCGGACACGCTTTGTGGGAACGCGTTTGGTCGCACGGTTGTCCGTCAAGCCGACGGTTCGCCCAAGGGGTTTGCCATTCGTGCTGGCTTTACTGCCGTGGCCGGCGTTTCACAGGACGAATCCGCTACGGGACGGGTCCGACTTCCAAACTTCCTCCAACCGGACTTCCTGGGCCGCTTCGACTGCACACATCCCCGAGATGCGCATTTGCCGTCAACTTTCTAGGAATCGGCCCGTTAGCGCCTCCACTCCACTTATCTTTCTTAATCCGGATTCCAGGCTTTGCGGCGGCCTTTCCTACAAAAACGGACGCGGTGCCTGGGATGGAACGGCCACTACCAGTTCGTGGCGCCGTACATGGGTGATCAGCGTGAAGACATCGTACGAGTTGGAGAAGGTCTCAAAAAGGAAAAGGTGTTCGTCGCCATTGTCGTCGGTGAGTACCAATTCCTTCTGGCCGAGCGGACCCCTCTTGTTCCAAGAACAATAGCTCTTTACCATGGCAAATGCATCCGCTTCGGTAACGGAAGAAAACTCCTCCAAAAACCGACGTGACCCAACGAAGTATCGAAACGGTTGCGTTGGGTCGATCTCCCGCCGGTCGTGATGGGGGTGCTTGCCAATCACGCCTAATGCCGGGATGTCGAGGGTCTCAACCAGCCGCCAAAAGGTCGTTGTCAACGTATTTCCGAAGTGCTTCTTTGCACCCTGCACTAAATCAAACGAGACTTTCGAACTGCGAGCATATTCGTCGAAGAGTCCTTGGAGAAAGAGCAGCCGTCCAGCTCCATAGTTCGCCTCTGCCTCAACTTGCTCGTGGCCGCCAGGAGTCAGAGTGTACTCTGTGTCCCCCATCATCGCTCCGCCGTGCCACGGCACGATGCTGTGGATAATCTCGTGAGTTTCGTTCCACCGCCACTTTAGCTCCGGCTGCGATCTGTCAACCATGATTCGCTTCCGGTCAGGAACCCAGAATGCTTTCAAGTCGAACTTGCGGACGACGTCCAGAATGAGAGTTGGCCGCGCGATGATCTGTTTCCCGGCAACCTTAACCTTGCTCACCATTTCCATGAGCAGTCCGTCCTCGGCCGACGAGTAGTACTGCCGGTCAAGTCTTAACAGTTCACGAACTTCAGCCAGATCAATGGGACGCGTGGGATCGCTTAGGTCACGAAGGATCTTCGTAACCAGGGCGTCAATATCGCGGGCTGTCCTCGCTTCAAGGAAGCGGTTTTTTATCGGTCGCACAAGAACTTCACGTACTCCTCTAGAGCCGCGTGCTCTTCTTGAGAGAGCCTTTCCACGGGCTCCGAGCTTGCCGCGAACTTCAGCGCGGCCTTTTGAAATTGCACATCCTTCACCCGGAGCAATCCGGCAAGCACCATCAATCGCTTCTCGGGAATATTCAGAAACTCAGCGATCTTGTGCACCGTGCGAATCGCCGGCGTGTATTGCTCATCCTTCTCGATTTTCAGTAGTTCGGCCAGATCAATATCGACCTTCTCCGCAAACTGGTCGAGCGTCAGTTTTCGCTCCCGCCGGGCCAGTTGCACGAATCGCACAAAGGCATGCTTAAAGGGAACTGCGTTGCTCGGGGCCGGCTCTGTCTGCTCTAAGGCATCGACAAGTCCGCCAACCGACACCAAGCATCCGTCTTCCTGCTCTGCTTTATCTATCAACCATTTGCGGTTCTCGTTCATGTTCATGCGGCACCCTCATTGAGAAACTCTTCCGCCTGTTCCGGTGTGAATTCACACCAGAGTAAGCTCTGCTTCGCAGGATCACGAACCACTGCCGTCATCCCGCATACATCGAGGTAGAACCGCTCCGAAGCCGAAAGCGAATGGAGCGCTAACCGTCCCTTGAAGCCCTCCTCAAGGCTTTTGCGTACACCCGCTTCAATGAGTCGTGTACCAATATCCCCAAACTCCGGACTCCTTCCCAGCGCCTGCATCAGCAGCTTGATATTCCAGGGGGCCGTCTCCAGGTAATCCACATATATGAGCGGCTTCCCCTTCTGTGACGCAATCCTCCCGAATCTCCCTACGGTTTCCAACTTCATCAGGCCCTGAAGCTTGCCCTTGACGCTGATTCCAAAGAATGAGAATGCCAGAACACGTAAGTCCGCTTCTTTGCGGCTCCAGTCCCAATGCCAGTGCCGCGGAATCGACTCCCGAGGCACTCCTGCTTGGACCATTTGTTTCGCTGCTTCAATGACGACTGGCCGCCACTCCTTTTGGGCCTCCAGAAAATGTTCGACCGTCACCTCGTCAAAGAGTTCCGCTTCGACCAGATCCTTCGTTGCGTGGTCCACGATCTGAATCGGGCCTCTCACAGCACCATCAGTTCCGCCTTCTCCTTCTTCTGGTCCTCGAAGAAGAGCTTCCCCCCCTCAGAGAGTTTTACCTCCAAAAGCTGGTACAGTCTCAGCGCCTGCCGGAGGATCGCGGTTTTGCTCAGATCCTTTTGATTCGAAAGCTCTTCCAGTACACGCATCTCCTGGTCCGTCAAGTTCAGGGTCATTGTTCGCTTCGTGTTCATCGGTCTATCTCTTCCTTGATTATACATCTGACGGCCAAAAAAACAAGTATAAAATGACTGCCTTATAAATATTTTTTGGCCATCCGTTAGCCATTTATGGTATGGTAGTCCATGGAGCCACTAAAGGAGGGCTCACCAATTGGAAATCGAACAGGCCTTTGAAATCGAAGAAGTTGACGTTGAGGAGTGCTTGAATCGAGGCGAACCCGTCCCCCTCGCTCGCCGCTATGTCGTTCGTATCGATTGCGAGACAGTCAGAGTCGAGACGCCGCATCCAAACGTGGAGGTGCTCTTGGCAAGGGTCGGTAAGCGCCCGTGCGCGTTTGAGCTGATCGAGGAATTCGTGCACTGCAAGAATAACGTCGTCGAACCGGGCGAGACTGTGGATCTCCGCAAACACGGCCTGAAGGGCTTCATCACCGCCCACAAGGAGATTGTGACCGTTTTCATCAACGACAAGCCGTATCAAATCGAGCGGGGCGAGCGCACGGTGGCGGAGATCCTCTCCAAGGTCGATGAAACCCCGGAGGGATACATCCTGCTGGAGGAGAATGATGGGCCGCCCCTGCCACTGCCCCCGAGTATTCCGGTCACGATCTGCGGTTGCGAGATCTTCCACTCGCAGGTACAGACCGGAGGGTCCTCGTAGCAGGGTGCCATGGAATTTCCGCAGTATCAGCTTGAGGAACTGAAGCGCTATTGCACCAAGCTTAAGGCCGTGCCTGAAGGCGGAGTAACCTTCCTGTACCTGGAGCAGCTTCGCCTTCCGGCCGGGTGCACACCCGCCGTGTGTGACGGACTTCTTTGCCCGGTGGCGCGTGATGGGTATCCGTCGAGGTTGTTCCTGTCGGTGCAGGTCGGCTCGCCTTATACCCGGAACTGGAATGTGAGCAACGCGCGGATCGCAGAGAGGAACTGGCTTGCTTTCTCCTGGAAGGTTGAGCTTAAGGACCCGACGTTAGCTCGACTCCTGATCGCCCACCTGAACGGTTTCACGAAGGAAAAATGAGAATCGAGGTCAAACTGACGGGCGCCCTGTACGACCGGATTATGCACGACCTGGTCCGGCCACACCCTTTTGCGGCGGAGAGAGTCGGATTTGCTTTCGCACGTATCGGCTCTCTCGCCGATCACGGAAAGCTCATTCTGTTAAACCGGTATCATTCGATTCCGGATCAGCAGTACATCGACGATCCTGCCGTTGGTGCGCGTATCGGAAGCGAAGCCATGACATGGGCAATGCAGACGGTATATCACGGACGAGCGGCGCGCGAAGGCATTTTCCACATTCATCTTCACGGCCACAACGGCGAAACCGGCATGAGCAAGGTTGATACCAACGAGATTCCAAGGCTCATTCCAGGATTCCAGTCCGTGGGTCGCGAGGCAGCGCACGGGATCATCATCTTGAGTCGCGATCACGGATCGGCTTGGGTGTGGCTCCCCGGAGGCAGGGAGGCGGTTCGCGCTGGTTGCCTCAGCGTGATCGGGGTGCCGGTTGGCGTGTTTGTGCGGAGGATCTCAGAGTGAGTTCAGATCGCTATTCCCGGCAGTCTTTTCTCGGGCGGACCGCCGACGAACTGATTTCCCGCTGCACCATGGGCGTGGCCGGGCTCGGCGGCGGCGGTTCACACATCGTTCAACAACTAGCCCTCATCGGCTTTGAACGCTACGTACTATACGATGATGACATCGTCGAGGAATCAAACTTGAACCGGCTTGTTGGCGCGACGTCGGCGGATGCGCTTGCCGGGACACCCAAACTTCATCTGGCGAAGATGATGATTTATGGCCTGCAACCTGAGGCATCGGTCAGGGGCTTCGCCTGCAGGTGGCAGGAGAATCCGGAACCGCTGCGGGAATGTCAAATCGTCTTCGGGTGTGTGGACAGCTACCAGGGGCGCCACGAACTCGAAGTTGCATGCAGGCGGTACCTGATGCACTACATCGACATAGGCATGGACGTGCACGGGAAGGGCAGGCCGGTCATTGGCGGCCAAGTGATCCTGTCATCGCCGGGCGGGCCGTGCATGAGGTGTATGGGATTCCTCACGGATGAGAGGCTGGCGCAGGAAGCTGCCCGCTACGGCGACGCAGGTCCTCGTCCGCAGGTGGTCTGGCCCAATGGTGTTCTGGCGTCCACGGCCGTCGGACTGGCCGTAGATCTCCTGACAAACTGGACCGGCCAGGGCCGCGCCCACGCGTATCAATCATATGACGGAAACCAAAGGTACCATCAGGGAAAGCATCACACTCCGGAACCTTCCGGTTGCGCCCTGTCCTCACTACCCGGAGAGCGGCGTCGGCGATCCGGTCCTGATTGAACTCTAGCCCGATGACGTTGAGCCGGAATTCGAGGCTGCGTAGGTTAGTCCCTTTGTCCGCTTTGCTGCGCAAAACGCTGCCGCTAATAAAGACCGAGCGCGCGCCAACGTATCTCAGAGAAAATGGGAGTGGGATGTGCGCTTACTTCTGGGGATCCGCCTTCGAGATGAGCGCGTAGTCGGCGACCCGAACTTCTTCCGGTGACCGTACGAAGGACCGGAAACGGCGTTCTGGGAGATCAGTCCTGGTAAGTCCCCGTCGCGTCAACTGGCCGAAAACGCGCAGGTTGGAGACTTGGAACCGACGCGGGCCACAAGTCCGTTTTGGGGACCGAACGACCGAACAACCCAGCTTGAGGACGAGGTCAGCCTGGGCGGGTCTGCCCTCTGGTCGCCGAGGACCGCTCGGAGAGGCGATGCTCGCCAAGCGAATCGACGATCACACAATGCGAAGCCACGACAATCCACTGAAAACAAATGCCCAACGCCAATCGTCCAGCCGAAACCCCTTCGACGCCGTGCTATACTCGCATCGAGTAGCAAGTGCCTTCTACGCTCATCCGCTTGGCGCTCCGCACGACAGCCCGCCGGTTCATTGAACGTCAGAATTCCTGCCCCCAAACGATCGCTCTACCGCTCTCCGTTTTCGAGTTTTGTTCGCCTGGTTTGCCATCCGCCTCCCGGACCAGTCGCAACCGGCCCTGCCCCACTGCCACCGGTCTGATTTAGATAGTTGCCATATGTCAAACCATTGATTTTAAAGGTAAAATCGGCTTTGTTCGGTCAAATTCGGGCGCAGCTTCAAACGCACAACGACGCACAATTCTGCCCAATCGTGCACAACTGGACCGATAGCCGTCACAGCATGTCGCGTGGGCCGTTCATGCGCCCGTCAAACCGGCCGCCCGCGAGTATACTGGAGTTTCGTCCGTAAGGAGGAACGCGTGAAAAAAAGAACCCCGGACCGCGAAGCGGCCAATAGACGAGCTTTCCTGAAATTAGGCGGGGCCGCAGCCGCGGGACTGATGGGCGGTGCCGCCGCCGGCCAAACGCCCAGCGCACCACCCGCACCGCACGCAACCGACGCGCAGGCCATGCCAGTGCGCAACCTCGGGCGCACCGGGTACAAGGTCGGCATCTTCAGCCTCGGCGGCCAAGCGGCGCTGGAGCGCGCGCACAACGAAGCCGTCGCCGTGCCGATTGTGGAGCGGGCGCTCGATCTGGGAGTGAATTACATCGACACGTCCTCGATTTATGGCGGCCCGGAACGCTGGAGCGAACGCTACATCGGCCAGGTGATGAAGCGGCGCCGCGCGCAGGCATTCCTGGCCAGCAAGACCAAGGAGCGCACGCGCGACGGGTCCCTGCGCATGCTCGAGCAATCCTTGAAGCTGTTGCAGACGGACCATTTGGATCTTTGGCAATTGCACGACATCGGCCTGGCGGAGGACGTGGACGCGTTGTTCGCCAAAGGCGGCGCCATGGAAGCGCTGCGGCAGGCGCAGGAGCAGAAGATGGTGCGCTATCTGGGCGTCACCGGCCACTTCCGCCCCGAGCCGTTGATGGAGGCCGTCCGCCGCCATCCGTTCGACACCATTCTGCTGGCCCTGAACGCAGCCGACCGGCACCACTACAGCTTCCAGGAACAGCTCTTGCCGCTGGCGGTGGAGAAGCAAATGGGGATCGTCGGCATGAAGGTGCCGGGACGCAGCCGGCTGCTGGCCGGTTGGACTCCGCCGCCGCTGGAGCGCCAACAACACTCGTGGGAAGGCGCCGTGATCGCCACCACGCCGGGGCCGTTCACCATGCGCGAGGCGCTGTATTATTCGCTCTCGCACCCGGTCAGCACGGTGATTATCGGCTGCGATTCGATCGCGCAACTGGAAGAGAATGTCCAACTGGCGCGCGAGTTCACGCCGCTCAGCGAGCGCCAGATGGCGTCGCTCGCCGCGCGGTCGGAGCCGGTTTCCAAGCAGGCGCTGTTCTTCCGGTTTGTCAGCCGCGCTTAGAGCGGCGCTGCTTTGCCTCAAAAAGTACTTGCACAACGTGGGCGTTCGTTCTATAATCGGTTCGTGGCCGTTGTTCACCCTATCCGCCAGCCGCGCCCCGAACCGGTAGCGATACAAGCGCACGCTTTCGATAACCTGCAGTACATCCGCTCCGCGATGGAGCGGGCCGGGGCTTTCACGGCGGTGCCGGGCGTGGGCGGCATCGTGCTGGGGTGCACAGCCCTGGCGGTGGCGGCGCTGGCGCGGCGCATGTGGAACGCGGACTCCTGGCTGGCGGCCTGGCTGGGTGAGGCCGTGCTGGCGTGTCTGATCGGTGTGGCAGCCGCCGCCCGCAAGTCGCACAAGGTGGGCATGCCGCTGCTTTCCGGACCCGGCCGCAAATTCCTGCTGGGCTTCGCGCCGCCCCTGCTGGCGGGCGCGCTATTGACTCTGGTGCTGTTTCGCGCGGGCTTGACCGCCGCGCTGCCCGGCGTCTGGCTGCTGCTCTACGGGACGGGCGTGCTGTGCGGCGGCGCGGCCTCCGTGAAGGTGGTACCGGTGATGGGAATCTGTTTCATGGCCATAGGCGCCGTGGCCTTGTTTGCGCCGGCCGCCTGGGGCAATTCGCTTCTGGCGGCGGGCTTTGGCGGCCTGCATATCTTGTTTGGCATTTTGATCAAGGTGAAATACGGTGGCTAAGCAAAACGCGCTCCCGCGCGAACGGGAAAGGAAAATGCGCCCCGCTGAAATTGTGGGCGGCGCTCCCAAGCTCGACCGGCTGATTCATGAGCGCCTGCGTCTCGGCATTCTGAGCGCATTGGCCGTCAACGAATCGTTGACTTTCAACGAGCTGAAGAAGCTGCTGGAGACCACCGACGGCAATCTCAGCGTGCACGCGCGCAAACTCGAAGACGCGCAGTATGTCGCCTGCAGCAAGTCGTTCGAGAACCGGCTGCCCAAGACCCAGTATCGTCTGACCGCCGTGGGACGGCGCGCGCTGGAGCGCTACCTGGATCACATGGAGGCCCTCATCGGCACGATGCGGGAGAGGTAGTCCCCTTTTTTATAAGGATACTTTATGGTGCAAAGTACTCAAAACAAATCGGGCCGGCTGCACGCGGCCATCATCATGGACGGCAACGGCCGCTGGGCGCTGGCGCGCGGATTGCCGCGCCTGGCGGGACACCGCGCCGGCGCCGACGCTTTGCGCCGCACCGTAGAAGCCGCGCCGGACCTGGGCATCGGCGTGCTGACGCTGTTCGCTTTCTCGTCGGACAATTGGCGGCGCCCGCCCGAGGAAGTTGCCGGCCTGATGCAATTGCTGGCCGAGCATCTGCGCTCGGAAACCAGCCGCTGCCTGGAGAACGGCGTGCGCATCGAAGTGATCGGGCGGCGCGACCGCCTGGGCGGCGAACTGCCCGCCGCCATCGCGTTGGCCGAATCGGCAACCGCCGCCGGAGCGAAACTGCAGCTTCGTATCGCGGTAGACTACTCCGGACGCGATGCCATTGCGGAGGCGGTGCGGCATGCCGCGCACGCTGGCCTGGTTTGCCGCGAGTGCCTGGAGGAGCGATTGGGTCCGCCGGTGGACCTGCTGATCCGCACGGGCGGCGAGCAGCGCCTCAGCGATTTTCTGCTGTGGGAGTGCGCCTACGCCGAACTGATATTCTCCCGGCGCATGTGGCCGGATTTCGATGCGGCCGATCTGGAAGCGGCCGTCCGCCAGTTCCATTCCCGCCAGCGGCGCTTCGGCGCCATCCCGCCCATGGCAGCGGTCTCCGCCACCGCCTCGCATGCTTGGCTAGACTGATAAGTGGTGCGAACAGGCCGGCGTGGACGCNNCGGCCGCAGGACTGGAGTCCCGCCCCACATGCAATTCTCCGCCACAAGCGAACACGCCGGCAAGCGTCTGGATCAAGCGCTGCACGAGCAATTTCCCGAATTCAGCCGCTCCCGCCTGCAGGATTGGATCAAGCGCGAACGTGTGCTGGTGAACGGCACGGCCGCGCGCTCCTCCCGCGTGCTGCGCGAGGGCGACCGTATCGACGTGGAACCCGCCGAACTGACCCCGCTACGCGCCGAACCCGAAGCCATTCCGTTGCGCGTGCTCTACGAAGACCAAGACTTCGTGGCCATCGACAAGCCCGCAGGCATGGTGGTGCACGCCGGCGCCGGAGTGCATACCGGCACGCTGGTCAACGCGCTGCTCGGCCGCTTCCAGTCGCTTTCCGCGCTGGGCGGCGATCTGCGGCCCGGCATCGTGCATCGCCTGGACCGCTTCACCAGCGGCGTGATTCTGGTGGCCAAGAACGACGCCGCGCATCGCGCGCTGGCCGCCCTGTTCGCCGGCCGGCAGGTGGAGAAGACCTACCTGGCGCTGGTTCACGGCGACGTGCAGGCGGATCGCGGCCGCATCGAAAAGCCCATCGCGCGCGATCCGCGGCGCCGCACGCGCATGACCGCCCGCCTGGGCCACGGCCGTGCCGCCTGGACCGAATACCGCGTCCTGGGCCGCTTTGCGGGCTTCACTTTTCTGGAACTGCGCATCGGCACCGGCCGCACGCACCAGATCCGCGTGCACCTCTCCAGCATCGGCCATCCGGTAGCTGGCGACCGTCTCTATGGGGCGCCCGCCAAAAACGAGATTCAGCCGCCGCGCGAGCGTTTCTTCCTGCACGCCCACCGCATACGGTTTCAACACCCGTTCACCGGCCAGCCGGTCGAAATCGAGTCCCCCTTGCCCGACGACCTGAGGCGCTGGATGGAACAGCTATAATTAATCCAAATGAAAGCTTTCATTTTCCCGACGGCCATGGCCGCGTGCTGCGCCGCCGTCTGCGCGCAACAGGCGGTTGCGCCGGCCGCGCAGAAGCCCGAGATCATCGACGACCCCGCTACCCGCATCATTCTGGACGTCACCCGCGTCAACATGCTCTTCACGGTCACCGACAAGAAGGGCCGCTTCGTCACCGACCTGGTGAAGGACGACTTCCAGGTGTTCGAGAACAAGACGCCGCAAAACATCGCGGAGTTCACTGCCGAAACCGACCTTCCCCTGCGCCTGGGCATCCTGATCGATACCAGCAACAGCATCCGGGAGCGCTTCAAGTTCGAGCAGGAAGCCGCCATTTCGTTCATCCAGAGCGTGGTCCACCAGGGCCACGACAAGGCCATGGTGGTGAGCTTCGATACTTCGGCCGAGCTGGTGGCGGACCTCATCGACGATACCGAGAAGCTGCAGACGGCCATCCGGGGCCTGCGCCCGGGCGGCGGCACGGCGCTCTACGACGCCGTCTACTTCGCCTGCCGCGACAAGCTTTCCAAGGACCAGCCGCGGCACAAGTTCCGGCGCGCCATCGTGATAGTCAGCGACGGCGACGACAACCAGAGCCAGGTGACGCGCGACCAGGCATTGGAAATGGCGCAGAAGGCCGATGTGGTGATCTACGCGATTTCGACCAACGTGGTGCGCGGCGAAACGGACGGCGACAAGATCCTGAAATACCTGACGGCGGAAACCGGCGGCCAGGCCTTCTTCCCGTTCAAGGTGGAAGACCTGGAGCAGTCGTTCGAGAACATCGCCAACGAGCTGCGGCATCAATACAACGTCTTCTACCGCCCCGAGCCATTGAAGACGGACGGCATGTATCACACCGTGGATCTGAAGGTGAAGGGCCGCAAGGATCTGGTGGTGCGTTGCCGCAAGGGCTATTACGCGCCGAAGTTGTAGGACAGGCCTCCTGGCCTGTCCCGACCTCCGAAGGCGTCGATGTCTGGCCCGGCGATACGATTCCAGACCAGCAAAGCCATCCGCAACTCGCGCCGCACCGGCCTGAACGGCCATGCGCGTGCCTCTTCCAAGATGGCCGTAGGTCCGTTTCGGCTGGTAGTTAGGAGCGATGGTGGCCAGGATAAAACGGAATCCCGGCTTCAAGACGAAAGACGAAGGGATGACTTTAATGAGAATGGATTTAGAACATTGCGTACGAGTTCTGGCGGTAGCGGCCGGTGTTGGTATCAGTGGATGCATGGTACAGGCTGTGGGCGCTCCATTTTTCCAGGACCACGACCAGAAACAAGACCAGAAACAAGAGAAGGATTATTCGCAAAACAAGACATACCAGCAAGGTGTGCGCGAAGGCAAAGACGACCATGCGCGCAACCGGGACCACAGCAAGAAGAGGCACTTCAAGAAAGACGAAGACCAGAAGGCGTACGAGGCCGGCTACCAGAAGGGCCACGGCAATTGAAGTAATCGGACCGCCAACGAAGGCCGTCAGCGCTCATTCAAGCGAGGCGCCCTTCGTTCGCGGAGTCCGGCTGCGTGCAGTCGTGTGGGGTGTTATCGGGAGTTCCGCAGTTCTCTGCTAAACGGCGCCCTGCATGACCGAGCACCGGCGCTCGAGCGGCGATATTCGCCGAGGAGTTCGCGGTGGACTGCCCCGTGCCGCGCCTGACGCTGCTCTTCTTCGGCGCGGCCAAGGATGTTCCGGAAGCAGCAAAAAAGGTCACCGCCGGGACAGTCTGCCTACCTTACACAATGCAACTCAACGGCCAAACATGGCCCTCCGTTCAAGCCGCGCTACGGCCTCTGAAGAAGTGGACCACCAAAGAAATCACCGCGATTATTAACAGAAGGTGAATCAGCCCACCGGCAACGTGGAACGCGAAAAATCCCAGCAGCCACAATACAAGCAAAATCACAAACAGCCCTAGAAACATTTGAAATCTCCTTTGTACGCTAATCTTTAAACCACCCACATCGTCAGTAACATTCAAACAGCCGATCAGGCCGGATATAGTGCCGCGGATTCCGGCTGGTTATCCCGCGGGCGAGCCTGAGTGCACACTGAGCGCCTCGCCGGTTTCTTGCATTTGCCAGTACTTCCGGCCACGCTCATACCCTCGCCGGAACGGCTGGGAATCCCAGACATCCGGATACCACCACTTCAAGCAGTCGGCCTCCTCGTCGCTCGACCTGCCGCGGCATTCGCGACGCAGGGCAGAACTAAAGCCGTCGCGATACACGTCCTCGTCCAACTCGAAGTTGTGCCCCAAGGCCCGGTAGTGTTCTTGTTCGGCGTCGCGCAACCCAAGCCACCAATCCTTCCGCGCCGCATCGAGGCTCTCCGCCCCGGCGTCCGCCAACAACTTATGTGCGCGCTGTTCTTCTGAATCATCCCCGGCAAGCACCAGGACGACCGACCGCCCCTGCCGCAAGGCATCTTCGTAGAAGAAGATTTCATCCGAAGGGACGCCCTCGTTGCTGTTGTCATCGGCCGCGTTACCCAAGGCAGCGCCGCCTACCGCGCCGCCCGCGCCAAGCAAAGCCGCTCCCGCGAGGCCAAACGCCAATACCGGTCCAACGCCGGGAATCAGCACGGCCGCGGCCATTCCCAATTCGAGCCCCCCAGCCACGCCAAGCGCGCCACCCAGCAGGCCTCCAATCGCGCCGCCGACGCCCGGCTGTTCGGTACCCGACGTCGGAATGGTATGGATCTTGTCTTCCGAGGAAGCCGGAGATAACAGATTGACCTGATTCTCCGAGAATCCCGAGCGCCTCAACGCGCCCGCGGCGTCTCGCGCCGTTTGATAGAGCCGGAAAACGCCAGCGACAGTTTTCATGCTGGGAGCGGAGCACGTTGATTTCCAACGTACGGATCACATCGGACTGAGAGCCGCGGATTAACGCCGATAAACGCGGATGTAGACAACGAACTTGGGTTGGTCTTATCGGTGTTTATCCGTGTTCATCGGCGGCTAGGTTGCTTTGCTCAGCAACCTGCTGGGTGGGCAATAGGCCAAAATCGCGAGCGTCGGCGGCCAGCCGATTCCCGGCGTTCAAACTGCCTTCACGGCAGCTTCCCGCTCCGACCATACATGGTCAGGTGACCTAATGTGGTCGCAAGCCTCAGGGCGTCGTAGAACACGATGCCGGGGCCGTGTGGGCGTTTGGCTGGTAGCGCGTTGATGCATCTATCCCCTGTCCTGGTGTAAGCTATTTCCCGGACACTCGGAGGGCCTCGACATGCAAGCCAGAGCCGCATTCATCGTTCTCGCTGGGGCGTGCTGCGCCGCCGCGCAAACTCCCGCGCACCAACATGCCGGCGAGGCGGCCGTTCCGCTCCAGCCGTTGGCGCAACAAGTGCGCCGCCTGGAAGACGCCATGAATTACCTGGGCCAACCGTTTCCAGCAGCGGACCACGGCGCCATCAACGCCGCCATCGCCAACGCCGATGAGGGCGCGGCTGTCGCGGAACTGGAAAAGATTCTCGACCGGTATGCTCTCGCGATCGTCGATATCAACGCCGAAAGCCGCGTCAAAGTAGAGCCGGGGCCGGCCAAGCCCGAGTTGGTGGAGGGCGGCACGCGCTTGTTCCTGGTGAAAGTGATCAACCGCGCCAACGTGACCGCGCCCCTGCGCGTGGCCAGCCCCAACAGCGGCAACGTCTACATTCAGTCCACCGGCAACCCCGAGCCCAAGCTGGAATTGACGCCGCAGGATGCCGCCGGCCGCTGGGCTGAGATCTCCATCTATGACAAGCCGCCCATGGATCGCCGCCTTTCCGGGCTGGCGCTCGATTACCGGATCCTACAGGTCTATAGCCGCGATACCGGGCAGCGATCCGCGCAGATCAGCTTCAACGTAGGTCAGGGCAGCCAGGACATTGGCTTTCGCAACGACATTCTGGTGCTCTTCAACGCGCTCGCGGCGCACACGGTGAAGCTGCGCGTACGCGACGAAAAGGGCCAACCGGCGATGGCCTCCTTTGTCATTCGCGACCGGCTGAACCGGCTCTATCCGAATCCGTCGAAGCGCCTCGCGCCCGACTTCTTCTTCCAGCCGCAAATCTATCGCGCCGACGGCGAGAGCATCAGCCTACCGGCGGGTTACTATAACATTACTTACACGGGCGGCCCGGAATACCGCGCGCACACCAAAGAGTTCGCGGTGGACGGCAACGGCCCCGCCGAACTCTCCTTTCAACTGGAACGCTGGATCGATCCGGCGCGCTACGGTTGGTATTCCGGCGATCATCACGTGCATGCCGCGGGCTGCTCACATTACCAGAATCCCACCGAGGGCGTGCTGCCGCGGGATATGATCCGGCAGATATCGGGCGAGCGGCTGAACATCGGTTCGGTGCTGACGTGGGGTCCCGATTACTACTATCAGAAGCAGTTCTTTTCCGGGCACGACGATCCGCTTTCCAAGCCCGATGAACTGATGCACTACGATCTGGAAGTGTCCGGGTTTCCGTCGAGCCATGCCGGCCACATCGTGCTGCTCGGCTTGCGGGAGCAGGATTACCCCGGCGCCACGCGGATTTCAGACTGGCCTACTTGGGATCTGCCGATCTTCCGCTGGGCCAAGTCACAGGGCGCCGTGGTAGGATTCGCGCACTCGGGTTGGGGTCTGGAAGTCATGAGCGACGATCTGCCCAATTACGAGATGCCGGGTTTTGACGGAATCGGCGCGAACGAGTACATCGTGGATGTCACCGAGCCCGGCTTGGTGGATTTCATCTCGTCGGTGGACACGCCCTATGTGTGGGAGCTGAGTATCTGGTATCACACGCTGAACGCCGGATTCCGGACGCGCATCGCCGGTGAGACGGATTTCCCTTGCATCTACGATCAGCGGGTCGGGATCGGGCGTACTTATACCAAGCTGGAAAGCCTGAGTTACGCGAACTGGCTGCAGGCGCTAAAGGCCGGGCGGAGTTATGTCTCCGACGGGAAAAGCCACCTGATGGACTTCAAGTTGAATGACACGCCGGTGGGGACCGGCGCGAGTGAAGTGCGGCTCGGCGCGGCATCCACCATCGCGCAGGTTCATGCCCAAGTAAAAGTCGCGGCGTACCTGGACCCGCTGCCGGACCAGTCCATTCGCGGCAAGCGCTACGACGAGAAACCGTACTGGGATGTGGAGCGGGCGCGGATCGGCGATACGCGCGCGGTGCCCGTGGAACTGGTGGTGAATGGCCAGGCGGTGGCGCGGAAGAATGTGCTGGCCGACGGGCAGGTGCGCGACGTGGCCTTCGACGTGGCCATCGAAAAGAGCAGTTGGGTCGCCATGCGAATATTGCCGTCGGCGCACACCAATCCAATCTTTGTGCTGGTTGGGGGAAAGCCGGTGCGCGCCTCGAGGCGCAGTGCGGAATGCTGTCTGGCGGCCGTCAGCCAGTGCTGGACGCAGAAGGCACCGCGCATTTCAGTGGCCGAACTTGGCGCCGCGCGTCAGGCCTACGATCGGGCGCGCGAAGTGTATAAGAGGTTGCTCAGCGAGAGCGAGTGAGTCAATGGGATGGTCGCCGGCGTCCGATAGGAAAATGCTCCAGCCTGATCTCATGCTGCCCTGGAATTGGGTGTGGGCTACTTTCGCTTTTTGTCACACGTAGCGTGCGATGGATCTTGATGAAGTTGTAGGCGGAGTACCCGAGGGCAACCGGGTGAACCGGCGATTCGTCATGCGGACTGTAAAGATTCTGGCGCCCGACGTAGAATCCCGCCTGGGATACGGGATGCGGTCGAGGTGGACTGCGCCATGGTCCCCTGCTGGATGAGGAACAGTTGATACTCCTGTTCGGCGGCGAATCCGGAGATCGAGAGCAACGCGCCGCCCATCGAGAAATCTACGAAGATTGTCTTGACGGGCACGTCCTGAACGTGAACCTCGAAAACAACATCCGTAGATTCAGCGCGCCTTCAATGCCACTTTCAGGGCGCAATGTTTGGCGGCGTTGCCGAAGGCGTCGTAAGCCTTCAGGATGTCGTCCAGCGCGAAACGGTGTGTCACCAGCTTTCCGGGCTGGAGGTTGCCGGACTGAAAGGCCTTGATAAGCATGGGCGTGGTGACTGTGTCGACCAATCGGGTGGTCAAGGTGGCGTTGCGGTCCCACAGTTTCTCCATATGCAGAAGCACCGGTTTGCCGTGGACTCCTATGTTCGCGAGATGTCCTCCGGCTCCGATGATGCCCTGGCAGATATCGAACGTGGCGGGGATCCCGACGGCTTCAATCGCGACGTCGACGCCCTCACCGTGAGTCAGTTCCATGACGCGCTGGGCGGCGGTTCCATCGGCACTATTAATCAACGTGGTTGCTCCGAAGCTCTTGGCGACTTTCAGGCGGCTGTCGTCCAGATCGACGCTGAAGATCGCAGCCGGGGAGTAGAACTGGGCGGTCATCAACGCGGCAAGTCCGACTGGCCCGGCGCCCACAATAGCGATCGTGTCGCCAGGCTTCACCTGACCGTTCAGAACACCGCACTCGAAGCCTGTGGGCAGGGTATCGCTGAGCATCACCGCTGCTTCTTCCTCGGTGTCCGGCGGGAGCGGGTAGAGACTGGTGTCGGCATACGGGATGCGCACGTATTCTGCCTGGGTCCCATCGATGGTGTTGCCTAGAATCCAGCCTCCGCTGCGGCAATGGGAATACATCTGCTTTCTGCAGAAATCACACTTCCCGCAGGCTGTGATGCAGGAGATCAGGACTTTGTCTCCCTTGCGAAAGGATGAGACTGCCGCGCCTGCTTCGTCGATCACTCCGATGCCTTCGTGACCGAGTATTCGGCCTTCGGCGACGGTCGGGACGTCTCCTTTGATGATGTGGAGATCCGTTCCGCAGATGGTCGAGGTCGTGATGCGGACGACAGCGTCGTGGGGGGCTTGGAGTGCGGGGCGCCGGTGCGATTCCCATGAAGGCTTGCCGGGGCCGTGATAGACCAAGGCGTGCATGGTTGCGAAAGACGCCTCGCGCGGGGGCACTTCAAGTTGAGCGGTGATCATGAGATCGGGAGCTGCACGCGGGCGGCCAGACCGCCGGTTACGCCAGTATGACGAACTTCGCCAAGATCGCGCGGGCCACCGGCCACCTGCGGCCGTCCAGGAAGCCCTTTAGCGGTAGCGCTAGTAACCGAAATCACTCCCAACCAGAAGAGTTCGCAAGCCCAAGGCGGGGTCTGACGGGGTCTGACGGAAATGGTCCAAAAGGTCCAGGGTCACAGGAGGGCGGCAAGCCCCACCTGTGTCCTGGTTTGACTTTTCGGACAACGTCAAATGGCCAGCGTGCGCTACCTGCGAAAACGAGAATATCCCCACCCGCCACCGCCGAGTAGAAACAACACTAGAAGAACAATCAATAGGGTCGACATTTCTTACCTCCTTTCCATCCAATGCAGTGCAGATTGGGGGCCAAAGCTGAATGTGTGTGAGACAAAGTAGGAACCCGAGGCTCCCGCAAGTTGTTATGTGCAAGTCCTGCCGTCCATAAGGCAAGAAGTGCTTGCAGGTCGGACATGTTGTCTCATAGCACAGGAAGCGAGCGCGCTCCTTCAGGGGGCATCGCAGCCAGCAAAGAATTTTAAGGAGAACCGACGGACGCGCTCTGCTATTTGCCACCGGTGAGGAACCCGAAGGGATCGATGGGAGCGCCTTCCCACCAGCGCTGTTCCGGCCCCAGTTTGAAAATGGCGAAATGCAGGTGCGGGGCATCGGGCGATGCGTTACCTGTACTGCCCACGTAGCCCAAGACGTCGCCTTTCCGCAAGCGCGTGCCCTCTTTCAGTCCCGGCGCGTATGCATCCAGGTGAGCGTAGTAGTAGCACCAGGTCAGGCTGTCGTCGAATTGGTAAACCGTCAAGCCGCCTGGTTTGCTGAGGAACAGCTTCACGACGTTCCCTTCATCGGCCGCTAACACGGGCGTGCCACGCGAAGCCATGATGTCGATGGCTTCGTGCCGGTGGCCGCCGCGCACCTCGTTGAAGTTGTCCCGAAGGTCTTCAGCGTGGACGCCCTGCACGGGAATGATAAGCCTGCGTTGCATCAACGGCCGGTCCGGCGGGCCTTCGCCGGCAGCGTTCGGCACTTCCGCCGGCGGCGGTTGTTGGGGCGTCTGGGAGAGGCGCGAGCGGCGCGTATCTGGCCTCTGCGCCGGCTGCGTTTGGGACTCCTGTGCCCTGCCCGGCGCAGCCGAGGCGTTCATGGTCCGTAACGCCCCAGCCCGCCAGAGGATCACCGCGAGGAACACAAGACCGAAGACAAAACCTGCGAAAAAGACGGTTACCGGCCTTTCGCGCATGTCTTACTCCTTCAGGATGGCAGGCGTCCCGGGTTTGACCATATGGGACAACTCGGATGCATCCCAGTTGGTTAACCGTATGCAGCCGTGCGACTCCGCATGGCCAACTTTGCCGGGCGCCGGCGTCCCGTGAATGCCGTAGTGCTCTTTCGAAAGATCGATCCAAACGACGCCAACCGGGTTCCGCGGCCCAGGCTTGATCTCCGCCTTGTCATCCGAAGGGTTCGCGTTCCAAAAGAGTTGCGGGTCATAGTAAAACACCGGATTGTGCCACACTCGCTTGATTTTCCAATCCCCGATCGGAAGCGGATCGTGCTCGCTGCCAATCGTCGCCACGCAGTAGGAAAGAATCTTTCCCTCAGCGTCGAAGGCTGTGACTGAGCTATCGGACTTGGAAACCACTACCGAAGCCGCGTGACCCGGCGGTATTGCGGTCACGTTCGGCGCCAGGATTTGTTCGCCGTCCTTATCGAAGCCACTGTCCGGATTGAGTATCTTCAGCAGGTTTGGGTTGGCGTGGAACTTCTCGCCCAGTCCTTCCAGTGGCGACGCGTATCCCAGAGATGGCAGTTCGGCCTGCTCCATGAGGTCCGCGGGCACTTTGACGAAGGGTCCGGCCACGTCCTCCTGGGCGATCGTGTAGGTGAACAGTGCCGGCGCTGGGTCTCGATTGAGCACGGCCCACGTCTCGGGCCCGACTACGCCGTCAACGGGAAGATTACCGGCGCGTTGAAATGCGGCCACGGTCTTCTCCAGGTTGCTGCCATAATTGCCATCGATTTCGCCGCAGGAGAAATGGGCCCGGTCCAGCAGGATCTGGGCACGCACCACGGCCGAGCCTTTGGCATTCGGACCTATGCTGCCCGACTGATTTGAATCGTTGATTTCAGCGGCTTTGAAGGTGACCGCCGGCGCCTTCAACCGGCGTGCCTTCCGCACCTGCGCACCGGCCGCTAAGCAGAGCACTACTGCCATCGGAAACAACAGAGACTTCATCGGTCGCATTATAGCCATTGCTTTCCCCGGTAACGGAATGCCGCAAGTGCCACCCGAAGAAGGTTACCACTCCACTCACTGGCCCGCCACTGCTTGGAAAGCCGCAACCTACCAATCCCTCGCCCAGTTCGGATTCGCCGTTGCTCGCACCTCAAATGATGTGGCCTTTCGATCCGTAACCTGCAGCTCGTTCACGATCTGAAGCACGTTGGGGACCGAAGACGCGATCGTCTCGGCCTGCGTGCCCCTGTATGCCGCTCTCATCCGGAATACGCTTCACAAGAGCGCACAGTTATCCAGGTCCGAGTTCATCGCCTTAGTATCGCTTCGGCGCGCCAGTGCGGCGCAATGGTCTTAACGGATGTCTACCCGGCATTACTGGCGTGGGTCAAAATGATCCGTGCCTTGATCCTGCACTTTTGTGTGCAGGACGTCAGTTACTCTGCCCAGCAGGGCGGTCGGCAGGAATGGCTTTTGGATGAAGTGCCAGCCGTGGTTAAGAACGAGCATAGCGCCATCGGCATAGCCGGACATAAGCATCACCCGCATGTCTGGCCGCCGTTGCTTCAACACATCCGCCAACTCCGGCCCGCACATGTCCGGCATCATGACATCCGAAAGCAGCAGATGGATGGTTCGTGAGAAATGGGCTGCGACACGTATTGCTTCCTTGGCAGAACTGGCCGCCAGCACTTCAAAGCCGGCCTCCTCAAGAATCACCCGAACCAGCCTGAGGATGGCTGCGTCGTCTTCGGCAACGAGAACGGTTTCCGGGATCTCTCCGCTGAGCGGTAAAGCCATGGAATCGTCCACCACCTTTCTGGCTGGGCTGATTGTCGAATGCTGCGAACTCTCTCCGACGATGATGCTTGTTGCACGAGTCGGGCCAAACGTCCTGGATTCTGGGGCGCCCGCATCAATCGCGGGGCGCTTTGGAACATGCCGTGCTTCAACGAATCCGCAGGGACACCCAATCAGGTGAAACACAAGCTCTTGTGTTTCGCTCTGGAATCCCTCTCCGTGCGAGGGCTATTTTGCCGGTAGTGAGCCGCCCTGCGTTTGCGGCAGCGGAGACGTAATCTCCGCTCTGAGCCAGGTTGCCATACCGGTAGTTCCCACCACGGTCGGAGAGAGCGTCCGGTCCGAAGCCATTTCGCAATAGCTGACTGCGCATGCGTCAAAGTTCGCCGCTCAAAGCCACTACGCATCGGCGATGACCGGCAACTTTGGCATTCCTGCGTGCAGGTTCTGCACTCGGATCTGGTGAATGTCGCAAGCGCCGGTAGTGCTACCCTTATTCAAATTAGCCCACTACCGAAATTACGAAGCGAAGCGAACCCCAAAAATAAGGGTATCGCCATACCTGCAAATGGGGGCAGGGAGGCGAAAGTGAGGCAAAGCCGAGTGCTAAACCGCCTCCCAACCATTCACGGCGATCCGATTCGGCTCGAAATCCGCCACGAGCTCGTGGACCGCCGCGGCGCGGTACACGCTGGCGCGTTTATCCGGGAAAGACGCATCGCCTTCGACGCGGAGCTGGCCGCCGACCCCCAAGAGTTCGCCCGCATCTTCGTGCATGAAATCTTCCATTTCGTGTGGCTGCGCCTGGGCAACGCGCGCCGCTGGTCTTACGAGGCGCTGCTCCGCGAGGAAATGCGCGGCCGGGCCCGCGGCGAACTGGGCTGGTCCGCGGAGTGGCGCAAGCGGGCGCTCGCGGCCCGCGACGCCGGGCGCCGCACCCGCCGCTGGCGCGAGTACGTCTGCGAAAGCTTCTGCGACACGGCCGCCTGGATTTTTTCGGGCGTCCCCGCGCATCGCGAATACACCCTGGCCCGCCGTTTTTGCGAGCGCCGCCGCCAATGGTTCCAGGAGTCCGATATGACCAATCGAATCTCGATATAATCCATATAGTGGCCATATGCTGAAAAGCGGAGGAGGTTTTATGTCGGCTCTGCGCCTGGGTACCGTGCTCGCCACCGGATTCCTGCTGGGCTGCGTGATCTATGGCTGCTCGCCGGTGAGGTCCGCCAAGGCCGCATCGCTGAAGCCGGATGGTGAAAGGCACGCCGCGCCCGATTTCGCCCTGAAGGACGCCGACGGCAAAACTGTGCGCCTTTCCGATTACAAAGGCAAAGTGGTTTTGCTGGATTTCTGGGCCACGTTTTGCGGCCCCTGCAAAATCGAGATCCCCTGGTTCATGGATTTCGAGCGAAAACACAAAGACCAAGGCTTCTCCGTGCTGGGCGTCTCCATGGACGATGACGGGTGGGACGCCGTCAAGCCTTTCGTCAACGACGTGGGCATCAACTACCGCGTCATGGTTGGGAACGACTCCACCGCCGAGATGTACGGCGGCATCGAAGCTCTCCCCACAACATTCCTGATCGACCGGGACGGCAAGATCGCCGCCGTCCACGTGGGCCTGACAAGCAAGAGTGAAATTGAAAATGCCATCGAACAACTACTGCAAACACCCGCGCATTCCGCTGGCAGTTCTGGGCGCGTCTCTCTGCCTGCCGAGCTTGTGGGCGCAAGGTAACCAGTACCTGACAGCCGATGCGCCCCCGAAACTGGTGGTCAAGCGCGGCGCGGCAGCGGAGGCCAAAATCGCGGTGTCGGTCCAGCCCGGCTTTCACGTCAACAGCAACACGCCGAGCGACGCCTACTTGATCCCGCTAAAGCTGACGTGGACTCCCGGCGGCGCGCTGGAACCGGGCGCGGTGGTCTTTCCTAAGCCGCAGATGGAGAAGTACGAGTTCTCCGACAAGCCGCTCTCCGTTTTCACCGGCGATTTCGATTTGATCGCCAAGTTCAAAGTGCCGGCCGGCGCATCCCAAGGACCGGGAATCATGCTCGGCAAACTGCGCTACCAAGCCTGCAACAATAACTCCTGCTTCCCGCCGAAAACGGTGGAGGTGCGGCTTTCGTATCAGGTGCAATAGCGCGCCGATATGCCCCAGCGATTTGCGCGGCATCCGCACGGTCTTCGAAATGGATGATCGCATTACCGCGCCCAAGTTCGGATTCAGCGGCGCGGAACACTATTACAGAACGCAATCCGCCAACCAGTTTCTGGAGCGCATCCGGGTGCCCACCTTGTTCATCACCGCGCAAGGCGACCCCTTTATCCCGATCCGGATCTACGATCACCCGGCCTTCCGCCAAAACCCCTGCCTGCAACTGCTCGCGACCGTTCACGGCGGGCATCTGGGCTTCCTCGCCAAGGGGCACCCCCGGTTGTGGCTGGATCACGCCATAATGGAATGGATAAGGGATCGTGGAACAAAGCACCCCCCTTGCTCGTCTGGAAATTGAATGAGAACTAACGCTTCCTTTGGCGAGGCGGTCACCGGCGCGGCGCTCTCCCTGCGCGGCAGCAAGCTGCGCAGCTTCCTCACGCTGCTGGGGATTATCCTGGCCACCACCACCCTGATCGCCGTCATGTCGGTGATCGATGGCATGAACGTATACGTCGCGCAGAATGTGTCGAGCATGGGCGCCGACGGCTTCAAGGTGCGGCGCATCATCATGATGGGCGTGTGGGACCCCAAGAAATATATGGAGATGGAACGGCGCAACCCGCAGCTTTCCAAAGAAGAGTTCGACTTTCTGCGGGCCAACAGCAAGCTGGTCGAGGAAATTGGCATGTCGGTAAACCGCAGCGTCTCCATCCACTTCGGCAAAGAGCACCGCGACAACGTCCAACTGTCGGGCGTCACCGCCAACCAGGGTGTGCTCTCCGACATCGAGCCGGCTGAGGGCCGCTTCATCAGCGATCTGGAAGATGGGCAGCGCGCCATGGTGGCCGTGATCGGCAACGACTTGAAAGATCAGTTCTTCGCCAACGCCAACCCCATCGGCAAGTCCATCATCGTGGAAGGCCGCCCGTTCGAAGTCATCGGCGTGGCCAAAACCAAGGGATCCGTGTTCGGAAACTCTCGCGACAACTTTCTGATGATCCCGGCCGAGACGTACTTCAAAATTTATGGCCCGCGCAGCGGCATCGGGTACGATTTGAAGGCGGCGGACCAGACCGTGCTGCAGCAGGCCCAGGACGAAGTCCGCGTGCTGTTGCGGTCATACCGGCACTTGCACCCGAAGGACGACGACACCTTCGGCATGGTCAGTTCGGATTCGCTGGTGAACGTATGGAATCAGTTGACCGGCGCGATTGCCGCTACCGCGGTGGGAGTGGTCTCGGTCTTCATGGTGGTGGGCGGTGTGGTGATCATGAATATCATGCTGGCGGTGGTCACCGAGCGCACCCGCGAAATCGGCATTCGCAAGTCGGTGGGCGCGCGGCGCAGCGACATACTGAACCAGTTTCTGGTGGAATCGGCCATGCTCTCCGCTTCGGGCGGGGTGATCGGGATTCTGATTGCGTGGATGCTCTCCCTGCTGGTAAAAGCGCTCACCCCGGTGCCCATGCACATTCCCATCAGCGCCGTCATTGTGGGCGTGACGCTTTCGGCGGCGGTGGGATTGTTTTTCGGGATCTACCCGGCGCGGCGCGCAGCCGGTTTGGACCCCATCGAAGCTTTGAGGATGGAACGATGACAATCGGTTCGTTGGGTTCGGGAGTCGCTCTGGCGTTGGCCACGGTGCGGGAGCACAAGATGCGCTCGTTCCTGACGGTGCTGGGAGTCATCATCGGCACCGGCGCGGTGATCGGCGTGGGATCCATCATCGCGGGGCTCGATGGCGCGATTACCAATATTCTGAAGAGCTTCGGGCCCAACACCATCGTGGTCCTGCGCGGTAGCGGCTTTGGCGGCTTTACTCTGGAAGAGCAGAAACGCAAGATGTTGACGCGCGAGGACGCCCTGGCCATCGAGGAGCGCTGCCCGTCGGTGGAACACGTCAGTCCCTACCTGTTTTCCAATTGGGACCAGATCCACAAAGCCCGCTACAAGGGCAACGACAACTACAACCTGGACATCGGCGGGACCGAAGAAGGCTACGCAGCCGGCGGCACGGTCATGCTGCAAGGCCGCTTCTTTACCGATACCGAGAGCCGGCACCACATGCCCGTGGTCGTGGTCGGCGAAGACTTGGGCAAATCGTGGTTCCAGGGCCAGGACGCGGTAGGCAAATGGATCGAAGTGGATGGGCACTCGGTGGAAGTGATCGGCGTCATGGAGCGGCCCGCGGCGTCTTTTCCGGGGCAGGACGATAACCGCATCCTGTTTCCGTACTTCACCATGCGCAAGCTCTATCCCAGCGCCAACGAGAACATGCTGATCGTGATCGCCTATGAAGGCATGCTGTCGAAGGCCGAGGACGAGGTGCGCACCGTCCTGCGCATCCAGCGCAAAGTGCCGAACGACAAGCCCGACAACTTCTCGCTCTCGACTGCCCAGCAGATGATCGAGGACTTCCACCGCATCACCGGCACGGTGGCGCTGGTGATGGTGATCCTCAGCTCGATCGGGCTGCTGGTGGGCGGCATCGGGGTGATGAACATCATGCTGGTTTCGGTGACCGAGCGCACGCGTGAGATCGGGATTCGCAAGGCGGTGGGCGCGCGCAAGAGCGACATCATCGTGCAATTCCTGACCGAGGCGGTGGTGCTGACCGGGATCGGCGGCGTGATCGGGCTGTTCCTGGGCTGGTGCGTCTCTATGCTGGCGGGGCTGGTCTTCAAGAATCTGCCGACGGCGGTGCCGCTGTGGGCGGCCGTCGCGGGGATTATGGTGTCGGTCGGCGTGGGCCTGTTCTTTGGGATCTGGCCGGCGGGGCGGGCGGCTAATTTGGATCCGGTGGTGGCGCTGCGGTATGAGTGATGTGGCGCACGCGCTGCGCTGCATCTTCATTACGGCTGTTGTAAGAGGGTCAAGTCAGGTTTGAGCGTGGCCGGTTCCGGCCGGGCAGGTGGTTGTGCGGCCTGCGCCGCTGCGCTCGCCGGCGGCAGGCCGAAGCAGTACAGGCTGCCATCTCCCGTTCCCGAACCCACGTAAACGAACCCGTTCGCCACTGCTAGTGAGGAGTAGATAGCGTTGCCGTACGACCCCACGTAGACCACCCCGTTGGCCACTGCCGGCGAAGAGGGGATGGATTCGCCGGTGGCCGCGCTCCAGATCGTTTGTCCGGTTGTGGCGTTGAAAGCGCACAGCTTCCCATCGTACGACCCCACGTAGACTACCCCATTGGCCACCGTAGGCGACGACTCGACTTCGTTCCCGGTGGACGCGGTCCAACCGGTAGTCCGGTGACGGCAGTGAACGCGTAGACCTTGGCGTCGTCCGCCCCAAGTAGACTACGCCATTGGCCACCGCCGGCGAGGACTGGACATAGTTTCCGGTGGCCGCGCTAATCGTTTGTCCGGTTTGAGCGCTGAACGCGTAGAGCTTTCTATCGAACGATCCTACGTAGACCACTCCGTTCGCCACTGCTGGCGAAGACTCGATGAGGTTTCCGGTGGCCGCGCTCCAAGTCCGCCGTCCGGTTGCGGCGTTGAAAGCGTACAGGCTCCCATCGGCCGAACCCACGTAGACTACGCCATTGGCCACCGCCGGCGAAGAGTAGACATAATCTCCGGTGGCCGCACTCCAGAGAAGTCAACGCCCCGCATGAGCTCGGCGACCGCGACGCCCCGGGCCTAGGCGCGCGCACGGTCAACCTCGCGATTCGCGGGGGGGCCAGCGTCACCACAAAAGTAACGCCCCAGAGGCCCGTGACGGATGCGATCTGGATCAGGGGCAGGACATCGGTCTGCGCGTAGGCGAGACTCAGCGAGGTGCTGTGCGGAGAGACGAGCGAGGAGAGAAACTTATAGGAAGTCCAGGCGGGGAAGGCGAACGCGCTGGCCCAGCCCGGCAGACGCCGCACCGCAAATCGAGCCACGAGCACCGCTGCAGCGAAGATCAGCGCAATCACGGCCAGCTCGGCCACCAGCAACGGGACAGGCGCTATCTTTGCAAAAAATGCGAACAGGTTCAGGCTGCCGAGGAAGTACGCGGCGAAGGCGGCGAGCGCGGCCGTGCGCCAGGAGGAGCGGAAAGCGACCAGCCGAACCGGGATAGGCGCGATCCAGGCAGCGGGCCAGAATTCGCCGAGTCCGATGGAAACGTAGTAGGCGCAGGCGGAGAGCGCTACGGCGAGGAGGGTCCACATGCAATCGTCTCGAATTCATCGTCTCGATGTACGATACGCGCAAAGGCGATTTCGGGTTCATGCGCGAATGCGCAGATCCACTCGCCACGCACGGCCTCCGCCAGCCAGTGGAGCTTGCTGTCTATCGATCGGATAGGATCGAGATCGAAGGCCGCCACCCAGGTGGGCGTGATGTGCGCGGCAGTGGGGACCAGGTCCGTGAGGAAGCAGAAGGTGTGTCCCGCCGACGAGGCCGTGACCACCATCATGTCGGGCGTATGGCCGGGCGCCAGGCGCAGCCAGACACCGGGCGCCACTTCGGTGTCCGCATCGATCAGGCGCATGCGCCCGGCATCCACCAGCGGATCGTAATTCGCATCGATGTAGGCCACGCTATCGCGCGGATGGCGGCGGTGGGCGTGCTCCCACTCGCCGCGCCGCGTATAGTAGATGGCGCGGGGGAAGGCGGGCCGCGGGACGCCCTGGGTCAGGATGGTGTTCCAGCCGCAGTGGTCCCAGTGAAGGTGGCTGTTGACGACGATATCGATGCGCTCGGGATCGATGCCCGCCGCCGCGATGGTTTCGGGCAGCGGCACGGGCGTGGGGGGCAGCTTCATGCGCTCGCGCCGCCGCGCATCCAGCTTGTCGCCGCCGCCGGTATCGAGCAGGATAGTGTGCTCGCCGGTTTCGACGATGTAGCAGTTGAAGCCCAGCGGCAGGCGGTTCAGATCGTCCGGCGGCGATTTGCGGCTCCAAAGCGTCTTGGGAACCACGCCGAACATGGCGCCGCCGTCCCACCAGTAAATATCTTCGCGGACGAGGGTGACGCGGAAGCCGCCCAGATCAATTGCGGGCAGGGCGGACATGCGCTACAGGCCGCGGACCATTTTGCGGCCGCGATCGAACAGATCCGCGGCGTCCTCCACCAGTTGCCGTCCCTTGTCGATCATTTCCTTGCCGCGATCGTAAACTTCTTTGCCGGTATCGGTGACCGCTTCCTTGCCCTGTTGGGTCTTGTCGGAAATGAGCCGCCGGGTTTTCTTCCCGCTCTGCGGGGCCAGCAATATGGCCGCGGTCATACCCACTACCGCGCCCGCGACAAACCAACCGATGTTGTTCGCCAGATTGTCTAGCGTTTCTTCGTGATCGGACATGCGAATCCTCCCTGTGATCGAACTTTCATTTTATGTCATTGGGGATTATGCTGGAGACATGGCGCTAGAACCGGACGATTCGCACGAAATGGACATGGTCACTCTGTTCAGCTCTTCCAATCACGATGCGGAGATGGAGGCCATGCAAATCCACGGCATGCTGGAGTCGAATGGCATCCCATCCGTGCTGGTGGGGGCAAGCACCATTCCGTCGTTGGAGTTCGAGGTCCAGGTTCCCAAGGAGAATCTGGAAGA
>PKYZ01000800.1 GCA_003132865.1 Bryobacterales bacterium | reverse complement strand
TGGCCGAGCTGATGGCGGAGCATATCGCGTTAAAAAAAAGTCTTGGGGAACTCTGACCGCGACAGCTAAGGACGCGGAAATACCCGGTAGTTCAGGTTAAGTGATTGCAAAGTGATCGCAGAAATCTGGGGAGTTCACGGCCTCCACGACCCGGCGTAACCTGCTTTACTCAGCACCCGGTCGTGAGCAAGCTCGCCTAACGGATGTGGCGCGTCCTCGTTGGAACAGACGCTGTTTTCTGGCTTCTTAGGGTCGTCCACCATATTGGTGACTCAAGGTAAGGGTTGTCACTGCATAACACTCACGACCCCGGTTAATGCGTGTAATGGCGAATTAACAACACTGATTGAGCGAAAGATGCTATCGGAGGCTGATTCTGAAACGACTTCGTCCAAAAGGGGCCAACAGCGAAATCGTGCAATCGCGGCATTGATCTCCTACGTCAAAAGGGTGTTTTCGGCTGTCTAACTTGTCAACTTGAGGCTGCATTCTTGCGGGGTTAATGCTAACGGCCGTGACCAATTGGCCTGTGCTGTCATGCAGCTCGCTAAACGCCTTGTCTCCGCGTCGTTGACCCTGCTACCACGATTCAGTTTCTCGATGAACCGTCAGCCCCGGCTGACGTGCACTTCGGAGCCATTCATTAGGAGTGGCGTGTCGAAGTGGAGCGTTAGCCCGGGTACCACACGTGCCGCGGATCGCTTTCGCTCCGCTGATACGACCAGGCTTCGTCGATCAGGCGCTTGAGGTCGACGTGCGGTTTCCATCCCAGCAGGAACTTCGCTTTGCTGTTGTCGAGCCAGGTGGACCGGTACGGGGTCTTGATCTCGACCGCTGGCATGCCGCGGGTTTCGCGCAAATAGTCGGCGACCTGGCGATAGTCCACCGGCTCGTCCATGCAGATGTTGAAAGTCTGTTGCCGGGCTTTGGGATGGTCAAGGGCAATCGTCATGCTCTCAACCAAGTCGCTGAGGTGGACGAAATTGCGCTTCACCGGCTGGTCGTTGGGGTCGAGCATCAGCGGGACGGCGTTGGCCTTCACGTGTTCTTCTGCGCGCTCGGGGCCGACGAGATCGCGCCAGCGCGGGCCTCCGAAAACGTCTCCGCCGAACGAGAGCGTGTACTTGAAGTCATCTTTCTCCATGATCCACGGCGCGCGCAGGCAGCATCCGTTCAGGTTGTATTGGATGTAGTACTGCTCCAGCATGACTTCTTCGAGAACTTTGGAGAGCGCGTAGCAGCCGGGATAGGCGCTGTGCTTCTGCTGCTCAGTCACCGGAGCGGGGTGGGGATAGAAGAAGTGCCCGACCGCAGCGTCTCCGCCGATCAGGATAAACCGCTGAAACGAGCTGCTGGCGCGGCATTCCTCGAGCAGCCAAAACAGGCCCTTGACGGTGACATCAATCACGTCATCGGCGGTTTCTTTGCAGGTGGCGCAGTGACTAACGTGCGTGATTCCCTTCATGGCTTGGCGCACGGCCTCGCGGTTGGAGATGTTTCCCTTCACGATTTCAAGGCGCGGATGCGGTTCGGGGACACGATTGTGACAAAGAGCACGAATGACAACGTCTTTATGCAAGTCGGATTGCAACACATGACGAATGAAATGGGCGCCGACTTTGCCGGTGGCGCCGGTTACCAGGATGTGTTTCATGGGTTCCGCCATTCTGATGGGATGTTCTAATTCCCCGCCGTCTTTTTTTGCAGATGCAAAGCATACACGTTGAGCAATAGCGCAGCGAGCAGCACCACGCCACGCAGCCATAGGCGAACGAAGATATCTAATTGCAACAAGTTCAACCCGTTATTAAGCACGCCAAAAATCAGCAGGCCGATGGCCGTGTTCTTGATGCCGCCTTCGCCGCCGAACAGAGACGTGCCTCCTAGAACAACCGCGGCGACGCTGTCGAGCAGCATGTTCTCCATGCCAAAGCCTTGCGCGCTGCCGAGGCGGCCGGTGTTCAGCATTCCGGCGGCGCCGGCGGTGAATCCGGAAATCGCCAGGCACGCGGTCACAATGTTCCTGGTGTTGACGCCGCTGAGGCGCGCGGCTTCGCGATTGCTGCCAGTCATATAGACGTAACGTCCAAAGCGGGTATAGGAAAGGACGAAATGGCCGAGCAGGAGAACGACCACCCCGCAGATCACGACGATGGGAAGACGAAAGGGTTCGCTCTTGCCGATGTACGCGCCACCAAGGTATTCAACCGCGGGCGGCAAGGTGTAGAGAATCTTCCCCTTGGTGATGTGCTGGCCCACACCGGAGGCGATCTGCATGGCCGCCAGCGTAACCATAAAAGAAGGAACGCGCAGGCGGGAGACAATCAGGCCGTTGAAGAGCCCTGCGGCTGCGCCGACTAAAGCTGCGAGCGCAACGCCTGCAATTCCAGGGAGGCCAAGCACTCCGTGCAGATAAGCCGCAACTACTCCGGTCATGGTGGCCACGGCGGCGATGCTGAGATCAATCTCGGCGCAGAGCAGGACGAATGTCACTCCGGTGGCGGCGATGGCGAGGGTCGCAGTCTGCGCGAAGATGTTTCGCAGATTCACGAGGTCGAGAAAATTCTCGGTGGACAGGCTGAAGGCGACGACCAGCACCAGCAGGGTGAGCAGCGGAGTTAGCTCGCGGGCGCGGCGGCGACCCCAGGTCAGCAGATCTTTTGCGTTTTGTTTCATGCGGCGTGGTGCATCAGATTTTGTTTGGTGACGCTGGCGCCGGTTACTTCTGCGGCGANNCCTTTTTCATCACGAGGGCTCGGCCCGCGAGTTGCTCGATCAACTCAGGCTCGGACGAAATCAAAAGGACTGGGACGCCCTGGTCGCGCAGGCGGGCGATGACGCTCATTACTTCGTCTTTGGCGGCGATATCGATTCCGCGGGTCGGCTCGTTCAAGATCAGCAGGCGCGGCGTTTCCACCAGCCATTTTGCCAGCACCACCTTCTGCTGATTGCCGCCGCTCAGCGCGCCCGCGGGCATCGTCGGCTTGGGAGGGCGGATGGACAAATGTTCGATCGCGCGATTGGCTACAGCGACTTCACGGCTGCGGTTCAAGCGCCAGCCGACAATCTTCTTCAGGTGCGCCAGCGTGATGTTGGCGAACATCGCTTGCTGGAACATCAGGCTGTCGTGACGGTCCTCCGGGACGTAGGCGATCCCCTGCTTTACGGCCGCGGTTGTGCTCGATAAATGGATTCGCTGGCCGTACAGGGCGACAGTGCCGGAATCGGCGTGGCGGTCGCCAAACAGGCAGCGGCCTAAAGAGACCTGCCCGGCTCCAAGGAAACCGAACAGGCCAAGGATTTCGCCGCGATGCAGGGCGAAGGAAACGTGGTCGAATTCTCCGCGCAGAGTCAGGTGGTCGATTTTCAGAGCGACTTCCTGCTGCTGCGGCGCGTCGGATTGATTTTCATGGCCGGATCGAAGTACAGTCGCGCGTTCGCCCAGCATCAACTGGACAAGCTGCGGCTTGCTGGTGGCCGAGGCCGGCAAGGTCGCAACCTTGGCGCCGTCGCGCAGGATTGTCACCCGGTCGCTGACCGCGAGCACATCTTCCAGGAAATGCGAAATGAAGATGATGCTCTTCCCTTGCGCCTTCAGCCTGCCGATAAACTCGAACAGCCGCTGAATCTCCGGCGCGGAGAGCGCGGAGGTAGGCTCGTCGAGAAGGATGACCCTCGCGCCGCTGAAGACGATTCTTGCGATCTCCACGACTTGCTGGCTGCCGATTGGCAAGTCGCCCATTTTCGTGGTCACGTCGATCCCTAGGCCCAGATCATTCAGGTGTTGCTGCGCTTCCCGAGCCATACGCTCCCAC
>PKYZ01000606.1 GCA_003132865.1 Bryobacterales bacterium | reverse complement strand
CGCTCCTTCCGCACCGCCATCGAAGACATGAAGCAGTCGCAAAAGGAGCGGCAATCCCGGCCGCAGCCGCAGCCCGCGCAAACGGCGCAACCCACGAAACCCGCGTCAGCGCCGGCTCACCAGCCGGCCGGCCCGCAGGCTCCGCCCCTCGATTATGTAATGCCGGAGGGCGCAGAGGCCCACCCGGTCTTCTGTTCCCCCATCACCCCTGACAGCCGCTAGCGAACCTACCCCCCTGGTCTTTGACAACAGAAATCCAAGGCACAACGGATACGCGATTACTGTCTCTGTGCCAGCCCTCGTTATACCCTCCTCGAACGACCTTCCGACCCACTAAGTCAGATTCAACCCCTCCCAACTCCATCACTCACCACCCATCACCCACCACCCATCACCCACCACCCTCTTTAGATCCAGCCATTTGGGCTTTGATCGTCCAAGCTAAGTCTTCCGACATCTGCGGCCACACCTAGCCCTTTTTCTTCGTCGGCTTGGGCCTGAGGCTCTTGGCGGATTCGTAGCTAATCTCGAAGTAGGGTTTCAACTCATTAGTCTTCGCCAAGAGAGCGTCGGGGACGGTCACATACTCCTTTTGGACGATCCCGTATGCCTCGAAAAGCTTTGTCTTGTACTTCGCCAGAAACTTCTCTCGTTCTCCCGTAGGAAGCCTGAGCGCCATGGCACCGGAGGAGTGCAGGTAGCTGAACATATTCCCGTTGAGCGACGTGTAGGGAACGGTTGCGCCCTTCCGCTCAATGTCGGGGTTGCTCCCGACCAGCTTCTCGTATAGCTTCAGCTTTTCGGGCGGAATATCGTTTTTCTTGGTTGTGCTCATTGCGCTTCCCCGAGAACCTCGCGCGCCTGATCGACATACGACACCGCCACCAGCAACCGGAACCCGCCGCCGGCCAGGGTATCGTCCTCCAGGAAGGCCGGAATCGCAGTCGATTGCAGCAGCGCCCGCGCCGCCTTGGCCTCCTCGCGCGACGTGAAGATCGCAGCCGGGGCCAGATCTTCCTCTTCCTCCCGCTCTACCTCCTCGTTGATCGCTTCCTCTACCGGGTCTTCCGATTCCGGAACGATCTCCTCAGGCCCCTCAGCTACCACTACCGGCTGAGTCGTGCGGCGGGGCTTTGCGACCGACAGGCCTCGGCGCGCCACCTCAGCGTCGTAGCACTGCCGCGCAACCTCGGTCAGTTCCCCCCTGACGAGCGACCGCAATTCTTCATCGGGCATCTCGGCGTACAGCCGCTTGAAATCGTCCGCGCTGAACTTCATGGATCCTCCGCGAAACCCGGTATTATAGCGCCCTCGCAAGCCTGCAGTTTGCGCCGCAGGAAACGGCGTTCAGGCTCGGAGCACGGGCAGTCCAAGGCGGCCCGAAAGCAGGCGGCGGCTTCCGTTCGCCGGCCGAGTTCCAGGAGCAGGTGCCCGCGCACGGCCAGCAACAGATAGTAGCCGCGCAGTTTCGGATCGTTCTCGAGCGGCTCCAGCGCGGCCAGCGCCTCCGCCGGTCCGCGCACTTTCGCCACCGCCACGGCGCGATTCAGCGCGACCACCGGCGAGCGGTTGAGCGCCAGCAGTTGGTCGTATAACTCCAGAATCATGGGCCAATCCCGCGATTGCGGATCGGCCGCGCGCGCGTGCGTCGCCGCAATGGCCGCCTGCACGTGATATTCGGAAACCTCCTCGCCAGCGATGGAACGATCGAAATGATGGAATCCGAGCGCGATCAAACGCTGGTCCCAGCGGCCGTGGTCCTGATGTTCGAGCAGGATCAGGTCGCCCGATTCGTCCACTCGCGCGGGCAGCCGGGCGGCCTCCAGCGCCATCAGGGCGACCAGCGCATCGACGCGCGGCTCGACGATGGAGGAGGCCGCCACCAGACGGCCCAGCCGCAAAGCTTCCAGGCAGAGATCCTGGCGAGTGAGATCCTCGCCGGCATGCGCGGCGTATCCTTCGTTGAACATGAAGTAGATGACTTCGAGCACGGAATCGAGGCGCCGGTTCAACTCGGGTCCGCGCGGCATGTCGAGCGTCAGCCGGCCATCCCGGATCTGGCGCTTGGCGCGCACCAGGCGCTGCGCGATGGCGGTATCGTCGGCGAGGAAGGCGCGGGCGATCTCACGCACGCCGAATCCGCCCACGGTTTTCAGACTCAAGGCCACGCGCGCGTCCCGCGGAATCTCCGAATGGCAGCACATGAAGATCATGCGCAACTCGTCGTCGCGAAGCTGCTCTTCGAGGTAAGGATCGTTCGGTCGAGCGGCGGCTGAGTGGGAGAGTTCGGCCACGATCGCATCGGTCTTCTCGCCGAGCATGCGGTTGCGGCGGACCGCGTCGATGGCGATATTGTGGGCTACGCGGAAGAGCCATGCGCCGGCGTTTTCCGGGACGCCCTGAAAAGGCCAGGTCTGGAGCGCGCGCAGCATGGCCTCCTGCACGGTCTCTTCCGCCAATTCCAAATGGGCCGGGCCGAGTAGCCGCGCGAGATGCGCGACCATTCGGCCCGCCTGGTGCCGGAACAGGTGCTCCAGCAGCACTCCGGTATCGGAAGATGCGGCTATGTTCCCCAGACTTGCCTTACCTCGATGGTGCCGCCGTGCTCCAGCGTCGGGTGATCCAGCGCCAAGCGCACGGCTTCATCGTAGTTGGCGGCTTCGATGGTGTAGTAGCCGCCCAGGACCTCTTTGGTTTCGCTGTAGGGACCGTCGGTGGTGCGAATCTGTCCGCCCTGAGAACGCATTACGCGGCCAGGGTCGATCGCCAATCGGTGGGCGTCGCGCGTGAAAGACTTTTTCGTCCAGGCCATGTATTTCTCGGTGGCCTTCTGCATTTCCTCCGGGCTGAGCCGCTCCCAACCGGAGGGATCGTCGTAGAGCAAGAGCATGAAATGTGGCATCGTCTCTCCTATTTTACGCGCGTGTATTGCGCGGTTTCCGCCATCTTCCGTTGACCGTTTTCGTAGAACTCCCACTCGGCGCTGAAGTGGTCATTGCCGGCCACGCGGATTTTGGCGTTGTGCATGTGACCGGCGCCCGGCGTGAGATTAGTGGCATCCAGGAACTCGAAATCCACTTCTCCGGTTTCGGGGTTGAAGGCGCGCGCCTGCATGCGCGGCTGGTTGCCCGCCATGCAGTAGTGGGTCAATAGCAGGCGGTCGCCGTCCAGGTAGTAGACGGTCAGCATGGCCGGCATCTTTTCGCCGGATTCCTTTTCCACCAGCGACGTGCCGCCGGCGATGAGTTCGTAGCTAACATGGACTTTGCCCATTCCGGTGTCGGCTTCCCACTCGCCCACCAGGGTTTTGAGCCGGACGTACGCCGCCGGGCCCGCGGAAGCTTCGGATTTCGGACCGGCCGCGTGGACCGCGGCGGCCGCCAGCACTACAGTTGCCATAACAAGAAGGTGTCGTTTCATTGGTTTTCTCCTCTGGGTGTTGCGTGTTGCAACTGTATAACGAACCCAGACGCGCGAAATCGACATTCGGCGCGAAAAAACATGAGCGAAACATCGTGACAAAACGTCCAATCATAGATAACACATGCTCTCTCGCACTTTCCTCGCCAGCTTTCTGTTCGCAACGGCTGCGTTCGGACAGCTCGCCTCCTTTCCCAAGCCAGCATACTTCCGCGAGACCTTCGCGAGGCCGATCACGAAGGTGGAACTGAAGGCTCCGGTGCGTCTGCCGGACTACGTGGTGGGCGGCAAGCTGGAACTGTCGCTGCGCTCGTATCTGGAGCTGGTGATGGCGAACAATACCGACATCGCCATCGAGCGGCTGACCGTGGATGTGGCGCAGAACGCCATCACGCGGGCATTCGCGGCGTTCGATCCGCTGGCCACAGCCAGTTTCAGCAGCACGGAGCAGCGCACGCAGTCGGGCGATCAGCTTACCGGGGCCGCCACGCTGGTGTCGCTTACCCAGCCCGCCAATTTCACATACACCCAGACCTTGCCGACCGGCTTGAATTACCAGGTTGGCTTCTTTGCCCAGAAGCTCTCGACCAATAGCGGCTACTACTATTACAATCCAAACCTCAATTCCAGCCTGGGGGTGACCATCTCGCAACCGCTGATCAAGAATCGCGGCACTTATATCAACCGGGTGCCCATCATGGTGGCCAGCAGCCGCTTGCGCAAGACGGAGTACGACCTGAAGACGAACCTGCTGCAACTGGTCGGCGCCGCCGAGAACGCCTACTGGGACGCGGTGCTGGCGCGCGAAAACCTGCGTGTGGCCGAGAGCGCCCGCGACCTGGCGGACCAGGCGCTGAAGCGCGCGCAACGGGAGCTGGAGTTGGGCGCTCTCTCGCCGCTCGACATTTACAATCCGCAGCAACAGTATGCCACATCGCAGATCGGCGTTTCGCAGGCCCAGTACTTCCTGAAAGAAACCGAGGACGCGCTGCGCAGGCAGATGGGGGCCGATCTGGATCCGCAGATCCGCACGCTGCCCATCGTACTCACCGAGACCGTGGGGCCGGAAGTGGACGCGCCGCCCATCGACGCCGAGAAGGAGGTGCAGAAAGCCTTGGTCACCCGGCCGGATCTGAAGTCGGCCACGCAGGATCTGGACATCGACGATCTCGGGATCAGGCAGGCTAAGAACGGGCTTCTTCCGGATCTGGAACTCACTGCGGGCTACACGACGCAGGGGTTGGGCGGGATCTACTATCCTGCGAGCGGCGAATCTGGGATTCCGGGCGGTTTCGGCGATGCCTTGAGCCAGATGTTCGGCTTCGGCTACCCGATGTATTCCTTCGGGCTGACGCTGCGGCTGCCGATCAAGAATCACCAGGCGTCGGCGGACATGGCGGACGCCCTGGTGACGAAGAAGCAGCACACCCTGAACGTGCGCACGGTGCGGCAGCAGGTGCGCCTGGACGTGCTGACGGCGGTGAGCCAGGTGGAGTCCAGCAAAGATGCCATGAAGCTGTCGGTGGTGGCGCAGGATTTCTCCAGGAAGTATATGGAAGCGGAGCAGAAGAAATACGAGTTGGGCAACAGCACCATCTTCTTTGTGCTGCAGGCGCAGGGCTCGCTGGTGGCGGCCGAGTCGAGCGTGGTGCAGAATTCGGTGAGTTACCGGCGAAATTTGATGAATTTGTTGTGGCGAACGGGGGATTTGCTGGAGGCGCGGGGGATTGCGGTGCAGTGAGTGGGGCAGGCCCTCGGCCTGCGGCGGCCTCTCAG
>PKYZ01000514.1:232-15500 GCA_003132865.1 Bryobacterales bacterium | reverse complement strand
GCGGATAGAATCGTTAACGTTATCATACGATTCCCAGAACGGGCTGGTGCCGCCCGCGCACGGTAGCAACCCTCCTACTCAATCACCAGCAACAAATCCTTGGCTTCCACGTGCCGCCCCGGCTGCACCAGCACCTGCGTCACCTTCCCACCCACCGGCGCGTACACCGTGCTCTGCATTTTCATGGCTTCCATCACCAACAGGCGGTCGCCCTTCTTCACCGGCTGATTCAACTCCACAGCCACGGTCGAAACCACGCCCGGAATGGGCGCACCGATCTCACCCGGCTTGGTGGGGTCCGCCTTCAGCGCCGCCGCGACTTTTGCCTCCAGGCTCTTGTCGCGGATATTCACTTCGCGCGGCTGCCCGTTCAACTCGAAAAACACCGTCCGAAAGCCATCGGGATGCGGCTCGCCTACCGTCAGAAACTTGATCACCAGGGCTTTGCCCGGCTCCAGCTCCACGGCGATTTCGTCGCCCTTCTGCATGCCGTAGTAGAACTGCGGTGTGGGCAGCACTTCCACGTTGCCGTAACTCTGCCGTGCTTTAGCAAATTCCAGAAACACACCCGGGTACATCAGGAAGCTGAGCACTTCATCCGGCAAAGGCTCATGGCCGATTTTGCCGCCGAGCGTGGACGCCGTCTCCGCGAAATTCACCGGCGTCAGGTGCGCGCCGGGCCGGCCGCGCTGCGGCTTGGCGCCCTTCAGAATGGCCTTCTGCAGGCGTTTCGGCCATCCGCCCTCGGGCTCGCCCAGCGCCCCGCTCAACATCTCGATCACCGAGCTTGGCAGCGTCAGGTTGTGGTCCGGACCGAGCCGCTCGAACTGCTGCACGGTCATATCGTGGTTGACGAGGAAAATGGCCAGGTCCCCGACTGCTTTGCTCGACGGCGTGACCTTCACGATATCGCCCAACGCCGCGTTCGCTTCCGCGTACGTGCGCGCGATGTCGTGCCAGCGCGCGCCCAGCCCCATGGATTCGGCCTGCTCGCGCAGATTGGTGTACTGGCCGCCCGGCATCTCGTGCACGTACACCTCGGCCGAGCCGGACTTCGGACCGGTATCGAACGGCGCATAATAAGTCCGCACGGTCTCCCAGTAATCCGCGCATTGGTTGAGCGCCTCCAGGTCGACGCCGCTATCGCGCGGCGTGTTGTCCAGCGCCGCCACGATGGAGTTCAGGTTCGGCTGGCTAGTCGTGCCGCTCATCGAGGCGATGGCCCCGTCCGCCACGTGCACGCCCGCTTCGGCGGCTTTCAGCACTGAGGCTGCATTGATGCCGCTGGTATCGTGCGTATGGAAATGAATTGGAATCCCGACCTCTTGCCGCAGCGTGCTCACCAGCTTCTCCGCCGCGTAAGGTTTGCACAAACCCGCCATATCCTTGATGGCCAGTACGTGCGCACCCATGCGCTCCAGCTCGCGCGCCATCTTCACGTAATACTCGAGCGAATACTTATCGCGGCGCGGATCGAGAATGTCGCCCGTATAGCAGACCGCGGCCTCGCAGATCTTGCCGGTCTTGCGCACGGCTTCCATGGATGCCTTCATGTTTGGAAGCCAGTTCAGCGAGTCGAAGATGCGGAAGATATCGATGCCTTGCGCGGCGGCCTCGTGGATGAACCCCTCCACGGCGTTGTCCGGATACGCGGTATAGCCGACGGCGTTGGACGCGCGCAGCAGCATCTGGAAACAGATGTTTGGAATTCGCTCGCGCAATTGGCCGAGGCGCAGCCAGGGGTCTTCGTGCAGGAAGCGCATCGCGACATCGAAAGTGGCCCCGCCCCACATCTCCAGGCTGTAGAGGTTGTGCAGCCGGTGCGCCACGAAGTTGGCGATGCGCAGCATGTCGTACGTGCGCACGCGCGTGGCCAGCAGCGATTGGTGCGCGTCGCGGAAGGTGGTGTCGGTCAGCAGCAACCGCTTCTGCGAACGGGTCCACTCGGCAAACTTCTGCGGACCCATGGCGTCGAGCAATTGCCGGGTACCGTCCGGCGGCGCGGCGGTGTCGTGCGGCGGCACTGGAGCGGCGTCGATGCGCGCGGGGGCCGGCTTGCCCGCCACCGTGGGATTCTGGTTGACGATCACGTCGCCCAGATACGTAAGAATCTTGGTGGCGCGGTCCTTGCGCTGCACGAAGCGGAACAGTTCCGGTGTCTGCTCCAGCCATCCCGTGGTCACGCGGCCGGCCTGGAAATCCGGGTGGTTCACCACGTTTTCGAGGAACGGGATATTGGTCTTCACGCCGCGCACGCGGAACTCGCGCAGGCAACGGTCCATGCGCTGGCAGGCGTGGCGGAACTCGCGGCCCCAGGCGGTGGTCTTCACCAGCAGCGAGTCGTAGTAAGGCGTGATGACCGCGCCCGAGTAGGCCGATCCGCCATCGAGGCGTATGCCGAAGCCAGCGGGCGAGCGGTAAGTGTGGATCTTGCCGTAATCCGGCACGAAGTGGTTGGAGGGGTCCTCCGTGGTGATGCGGCATTGCATCGCGAAGCCGTACAGCGGGACCTGCTCCTGGGGCGGCAGGCGCATCGCCTCGCCGAACAGATCCAGCCCCTGCGCCACCTGAATCTGGCAGCGCACCAGGTCGATGCCGGTGACCATCTCGGTGACGGTGTGCTCCACCTGGATGCGCGGATTCACTTCGATGAAGTACCACGCGCCGGAATCGGCATCCACCAGGAACTCCACGGTTCCGGCGTTGTAATAGCCGGCGGCCTGGGCCAGCTTGACGGCGGCTTCGGCCAGCGCGCGGCGGATGGAATCGTCGAGGCCCACGGCGGGCGCCACCTCCACCACCTTCTGATGCCGCCGCTGCACGGAGCAATCGCGCTCATAGAGGTGCAGCAGGTTGCCGGCGCGATCGCCCAGGATCTGCACCTCCACGTGGCGCGCGCGTTCCACGTAGCGTTCCAGAAACACTGCATCGTTGCCGAAAGCCGCGCCCGCCTCGCGCCGCGCTTCCCCGAGCCGCTCACTGAATTCCGCGGCGCTGCGCACCACGCGCATGCCGCGCCCGCCGCCGCCGAAGGCCGCCTTGACGATGAGCGGAAAGCCGATGCGGCGCGCCATACGCTCCGCCTGCCGCGGGTCGGTGATGGGATCTTCGGTGCCGGGCACGGTGGGGATGCCGGCGCGCTGCGCCAGTTGCCGCGCCGCGCGTTTGTCGCCGAGCAGTTCGAGCAACTCCGCGCTGGGTCCGATGAAAGCGATGCCGGCCTGCTCGCAGGCGCGCGGCAGGGCCGGATTCTCCGACAGGAAGCCGTAGCCCGGATGGATGGCGTCCACGCCTTTTTCCTTCGCCAGCGCGACGATTCCGTCCACGTCCAGGTATGCTTCGACCGGCCCTTTTCCCTCGCCGATTAAATAGGCTTCGTCGGCCTTGAAGCGGTGCAGGGCCAGGCGGTCTTCCTGCGAGTAGACCGCGACGGTGCGCAGGCCCAGTTCATTGGCGGCGCGCAGAATGCGGATGGCAATTTCGCTGCGGTTCAGTGCTAACAGCTTGTTCATCTGTGGGAATGATTTGAGGATACCAGTCTTGAGACTTGTGGGGCAGCCAATCTTGGCTGCAGGCCGCCTTTCAGGCGGGCCCATGCTGCGCCGGCAATCTCAACGTGACCGGCGCAGTCGTCCCGTCGACGACTCTTAGCAACGGGAAATCGCTCTCGTGCTTTTTCACGTAATCGGGATCGTCCCAATCGCTCTGATCGCTTATCAGGTGGATGTGATACTCGCCGGGCTGCCGCAGCATGAGTCGAAAGGCCCCGTTGGCGCCGGCGGCCGCCGTGTCCTGGCCGGCTGACCCGTCGGATGCCACCGCCAGAAGGGCGCCGGAAACGGGTCCGCCGGAAGCATCCAGCACCTTACCGCCGATCTCGATCCAGTGGGAACCGACGGTGATCCGCAGAGAGCCGGCGGGCGGGCCATCCAAATCGAATCCAGTCTGCAGCACCTCGTTCTCGCCGAGCCGCGCCGAAACCGGATAACTTGCGCCGGCGATAGACCCGGGCTTGACAGTGCCATTCACAATCGTGTCCGGAATTATCTGCATGTCGTAATGGCCCGGCAGAAGGTCTTTCAGAACAAATGAGCCGTCCTCGTTCGAGCGCGCCGAGACGCCGGGGCCGTACACGCCGCGAAGCCCAATATGCATCGGCGGTGGATTGCCGCCGTCTTCGATCACCACAGTGCCCGCCAGATCCACCGCCTGTACCTCATGCGGTTTAAGAACGATACCTCGCTCATCGGCGCCGCCAACCCGCAACTGCTGTTCCCCCAGAAGGTCTCCGGCCTTTGGCCCGTAACCGGCGGATACTGCCCGCAGGATATAATTTCCTGGCGGCACGTGTCGAATGATGAAACTGCCGTGGGAGGCAAGTGCGCGCAAAAATATACAAAAATAGATTTCATCTAGCTTCAGCGACGTACGTCAAAACACGATTTGCACGTCTTGACATTCGGCGCTGCATCACAATTTCATAGCAGATTAAGGAGTTTCAGATGCGCATTACGACAAATGGCGCCGCAATGCCGGTAAGAGGACCGCCCGCCGGGGCGGGAATCGTCCGGGCGGCACCCGCGGTTTGGGCGGATTCTTACGGCGCTTCTAATTTCGTCAACTTGGGCAAACGCTGCCACGCTTACGTCGCCGGGCTGGCTACAGGTCACCCTGACCTTCATGCCGTTCAGTTATTACGCCACGTATTGTCTTAGAACCTGAACTTGGCGGTCAGCACCACTTCGCGGCCGGAGACCAGCGATCCCTGGAAGGCGCCGTAAGCGCTGGTGGGAGGCGATACCGTGCCGTAGATGGAACCCACAGCGCCCGAGGCGCTGTTCGCCACCGGGTCTGCAAAATGCGGGTGGTTGAGCAGGTTATAAGCGCTGGCGCCGATGGTAAACCGAACTCGCTCGGTAATGGCGATGTTCTTATACAGGGTCGTGTCGATGTTGAAATAGCCTGGGCCAAACAGCGAGTTGCGGCCGATATTGCCGAAACCCGGTTCCGTACCCGAGGGCAGGAAATCCGCCTGGGACATGCAGGGCGTAGCTCCGTTGACGGCGGCGGTTCCGCAGGAATGCGGAAGGCCTGTAACGGCGGTAGCCAGGATGGGGTCGAGTATGGTGCCCCCGCCGATATCGCCCGGGAGATTGTTGTCCGTAATGCTTTCCGGAACTCCGGTCCGCAGGTAAAGCTTGCTGGATAGCGACCAGTTGCCCAGCACGTAATTGAGGCCGCGGCTGTTAAATTTCCAGGGAGTGTCCCACACGAAATCGCCGACCACGCTATGGCGAATATCGTAATCGGAATTGCCATAATTAGCCTTGACGTTCGGATTAATCAAACTGGTCACGATGTTGGCGGTGAACGTATAGGGCAGGCCCGAGCCGCCGTTGGAGATATCATCCAACGAGTGGCTCCAAGTGTAGCTGATCTGGCCCTGGAAGCCGTGAGAGAAGGCCCGCCGGTACTGAATGGTCAAGCCATCGTAGTTCGAGATGCCCTGGTTCTCGATCTGGTTAACACCCAGAAAGCGGGGATCGGCCGAGGCCGATGGCAAACCGGTGAAATTCGCAGCCGTCGCGTTGGCAAATCCGTTTTGCACTAGCAGGTTATATCCATGGTTGCCCGTGTAGGTAGCCACCACAACGTTCTTCTGTCCGATGGGCTGCTCAATCTCGAAACTCCACTCGGCATACTCCGGCGTGCCGGTATGTTGTGGGATTGAGAAGTACCCGAAGGGACCGAACCCGCCAGGCACCGCAGCGTTCAATTGAGCCAGCGTTTCGCCATTGAAGAATCCGGTCTTGAAGGCGTTGAACTGATTTTGGGCGGCGGCTGCGGCGCTGTTTGGGTCGCTCGCCAAGCCCACCTCGAAGGCGCTGTTGTTGACGAACGCACCAAACGGATATGGCGAATTGTTGTATAGGCCCGAAACCAGGAAGGCCGGGGAGAGGTCGGCGAACAGACCAAAACCGGCCCGGATGACCATGGAGTTACTCCCGCCCATGGGGCTCCAGACCACGCCCAAACGGGGCTGGGGAACCACCGAATCCACGCTATAGTAGGCCTTGCCTAGGCCAGTATCGATGGACTGGTTGTACGGGATATTCACGCCAGCCTGAAAACTGGAGGAAGTGAATGGGGCGCTTAGCCGCGAGAAACAGTTGTCCACGCACTCCGGGTTGCCCGTCCGATCGAAGCGGATACCGAGAGTAAGCTTGAGGTTCTTGGCAGCCGCCCACTCGTCCTGGGCGTAGACGCCGATATTATACAGGCGGATGTGCGCGGTAGTAATCGAAGTAAACTTCTGCTGATAGTTGCTGCCGACACCCGCATCGAAATTGCCGTTGGCAAAATCAGCCAGCGAATCGAATGTAGAGTACCCGGTAGTGCCCGAGAGCAAACCGAAGTCGCTCACCCGGTTGCGGCGGAAGTTTTCGCCGACTTTAATGGTGTGGCGGCCCCGGGTGATCGACAGGTCGTCGGTCAACTGGGCTTGCCCCACATTGCGGCCCTGAGGGAAACTGTTCCACGAAGATCCCATTTGATAGAAACCGCCGCCATTGGCGCCGCCGTCGTTAAAGAAGAATGCAGTCGGGAACAATTTCTGCGAGGCGGCCACATTCGCGGGACCGAAATACGCGCTGTACCACAGCGCCGAGCCGATGAAGCTGTTGACCACGGTGGGAGTGATCACGTAGGTATAGTTGATCGCGCCATCCCATTCCGGCTGGATGCTCTGTTCGTTGAACGTGGTATTGATGAGACTCGTCGCCGTAGGCTGGAATCCATCGTCGTGCTTCAGGCGGACGTAGATCTTCTGCTTGTCCGTGAGCGAGTGATCCACGCGGAAAGTGTAGAGATGCTCTTTGTTGGTGTTTGAGCCAGTTGTGGCCCACGCCTCGCCGCAAGGGACGGTCGTGCCGAAGAACCCGCCGCCCGGGGCAGCGATAGTCCCATTACCGAAACCTTGGACACCACATCCGAGGGTATTGTTGGCGTCCTGTAATCGACCGCTGCCGTTGGTAATGGGTACCGCCCCGGAGATGCCCGGAGCGCCGTTCCAGATCTTGAATGCATTCTGGTAGAGCGGTAGCGCCGCGGCACTCACCGTATTCAGAATGTAGGTCTGAAGCTGGGGAGTGGGGACGGTGACCACACCCGAGGAGGGTAGCGTGTAGTACAGCCCTTCAGTATCCGCGTAGAAGAACGTTTTGTCCTTCCGGATGGGGCCGCCCACGTCGGCCGCCCACTGATTGGAGATGGCTTTGGAGCGGGCCAAGCCATCGGTATTGGCGAAAAAGTCGTTGGCATTCAGGCGGTCGCCGTTCCAGTTGTAGTTCAAGTCGCCATGAAAGCCGTTGGTACCGGACTTGGTAATGTAATTGACCTGGGCGCCCGCTTCGCGGCCATACTGCACGCTGTAAGCGTTTTGGACTACGGCGGCTTCCTGTACCTCGTTGGTCCCCAGCATTAAGTTGCTGGCGCCCGAGTTGTTCAAATTCAAATAGGCGTCGTTGTAATCGTTGCCGTTGATGGTGAACAGATTCGATACGCCCGGCAACCCGTGCGAACTGAAGTTGCCATAGCCCATGCCCGTGCTCACGACCACTCCGGGCGCCGTGAACGCGATGGTCGTCATGTCGCCGCCCGGCGTGGGCAGCTCTTCCATTTGCGTGGTATTATAGGTGGTGCTGAGGTTGGCGTTTTCGGTTTCGACGATGGCGCCACTGGCCAGGACCTCAATCACTTCCTGAGTGGCCTGCACCTTGGCGATCAACTCCAGAGTGGCCACCTGGCCGACTTCGACCGCCAGCTTCTGCACATCGGTTTTCAGTCCGGCGGAGGACGCCGCAGCGGTGTAATTGCCCGGCTTCAGGAACGTGAAGCGAAACGCGCCCGAATTATCGGTAGCTACCGTTCGCGTATCGCCGAAGTCGGTGCTTCTGAGAATGACCGTGGATCCCGGCACGACGGCGCCGGTGGTATCTTTGACCGAGCCAACCACGTCACCGGTCGTAATGGTTTGAGCAAAGGCCATCGGTAGCAAGGACAGACCGCAAGCGGCCATCAGGCCAAAAGCCAGCTTCTTATGGAACTGCATGTCTCCCCCTCGTGGATCTCTAGATTGCGGAAAAACGTCTAGTCTAGCAATTCGTCAACCAAACGGTTTGCGTGCCTAAGACAATGCAAAAACAGGGCCTTTGAAGTTCCAGCTATGCGATCCCATAGTCCGTCCTGAAGTTCAGTCCGGATTTCGGGATTGCACGGCCTTTGCGGATTTGACGCACACCCCGTCAGGATTCTTCCAGAATTATGGTCGCGAGTCAGGGCTGGAAATCCCACACGGGCGAGCGGACGAGGGCGTCCGCAGCGGTCCAGGGGGACCGCCCCACGGGTCCCGCGGCGGGCCATTGGAGAGGACCGCCGGTCTGCTACTATCTGGTGTGGACCCAAACCGCCAAGAGTTAGGAAGCAGAAATGCCGCGTCTGTCGTCTCCCGTTCGTGAAATCAAGGACCACTACACCGTTCTGGTGATAGGCTCCGGTTACGGCGGCGCCATCGCCGCGTCGCGGCTGGCGCGCGCCGGGCAACAGGTTTGCGTCCTGGAGCGGGGCCGCGAGTTTCAAAACGGCGAATACCCCGATACCGAAGCGGAGGCGTTGGCTGAAATGCAAGCCGAGCTTCCCAGCGGGCACACCGGCTCGCGCACGGGACTCTACGACTTCTATGTCAACCCGGATGTGAACGTGTTTGTGGGCTGCGGCCTGGGCGGCACGTCCTTGATCAACGGGAACCTCGCATTGAGACCGGAACCGCGGGTTTTCGACGATACGCGCTGGCCTCAGGCGCTGCGGGACGATTTCGGAAGCGTGGAGGAAGGCTACCGGCGCGCCGAGGAGATGCTGCGGCCGGCCGCGTATCCGGCGCGGTATCCGGCATTGCCGAAACTGCTGGCGCTGGAGCAATCCGCCGCGCATTTGGGGCAGACTTGTACGCGCCCGCCGATCGCGGTGAACTTCACCGAGGGCGTCAACCACGTGGGCGTCGAGCAGCATGCCTGCATGCTGTGCGGCGACTGCGTGACAGGGTGCAATTACGGCGCCAAGAACACGGTCCTGTTCAATTACCTGCCGGACGCGCGCAATTTCGGAGCGAAGATCTACACGCAAGTATCCGTGCGCCGCCTGGAGCGCAAAGACGGGCGCTGGCTGGCGCACTACCAGACGCTCAAAACCGGGCGGGAGGACTTCGACGAGCCGGTCCGGACCGTCTCAGCGGACATCGTGGTGCTGGCGGCCGGCACGCTGGGATCGACGGAGATTCTGCTGCGTTCAAAGGCCGCCGGCCTGCCCCTCTCGGGCCAGGTGGGCCAGCACTTCTCGGGCAACGGAGACGTGCTGGGCTACAGCTACGGCTGTGCGGAGGAGATTCGCGGAGTGGGTTACGGCCACCGCGATCCGCGCGATATGGAGGCGGTGGGTCCCTGCGTCACGGGAATCATCGACATGCGGGGGCAGCCCGATTTGGACGACGGCATCGTGATCCAAGAGATGGTCACGCCGGGCGCGCTGGCCAATCTGCTGCCGGAAGCCCTGGCCAAGACGGGCGCGGCTCTGGGCAAGGTGACGGGCGAAGGTCTCGGAGAAGCCCTGGCGATGGAAGGCGACGTCGAGAGCCTCTCCGTGGGTCCCTATGAAACCATGGCAGACCATACGCAGGCCTACCTGGTGGCGACCCACGAGGGCGGCGGCGGCGGCAGTATGCGTCTCGAAAGCGACCGCCTGCAAATCGAATGGCCCCACGTGGGCGACCAGCCCATCTTCCAGCGAGTGAACGCGATACTGGCTGAAGCCACCCGCGCGTTGGGCGGCAATTACCTGATCAACCCGGTGTGGAGCAGGATCTTCAATCACGATCTGATCACCGTGCATCCGCTGGGCGGCTGCGCGATGGCCGACGACGCGGCGCATGGCGTAGTGAACCACAAGGGGCAGGCTTTCTCGGGCGGCAGCGGCACGGCGGTTCACGAGGGACTCTACGTGTGCGACGGTTCGACAATCCCCCGCTCATTGGGCGCCGGTCCGCTGCTGACGATTTCCGCGCTGGGCGAGCGGGCCTGCGCACTGCTGGCAAGCGACCGCGGCTGGCGTATCGATTATGCGCTGCCTTCGCGCCCGCCAGTCCGCAAGGAGCCGGCCACTCCGGCGCCGCTGGGGATTCAGTTCACCGAAACCGCGCGTGGCGATGCGTTGGAACTGGATCTGACAGTTGTCTCGGACGACCTGGACGATCTGATGCGGAATCCGGACCGCAAAGCGCGCGTGGCCGGCCGGGCACTGGCGCCAGCGCTCTCCAGCGAGCCGTTGAAAGTCGCGGGCGGCGAATTCAGTCTGGGGCGAATGGCCTATCGGATGAAGTTGGTCAGCCGGCAGGGTAAGACTTTCTACTTGCAGGCATCCAAAGAGGCCACCGGCCTACATGCGACTCTCTATGACGGAGACAGCGAGGCACGCGCCGTTCTGTCCAAAAGCACCCTGCGCATCCTGCCACAGGACTTGCGGCGGCAGTTGACTACCCTGCGGGTATCGAATGCCGCGAACGTGGGCGCGCGTCTAAAGGCTACCGCGCGTTTCGGACGCGCCTTAGCCGGCGATCTGTACGACATCTATGGCGGCGTGGCTGGAGAGCGCAAGAAGCGGCCGCTGCGCGTCAACGCTCCCACGGTGCATCCGTTGCCCGGCGGCGGCGGGGCGCGGCGTTGGCTGATCCGCTACGAGGGTGGTTCGCATGGACCGGTTCTGCTGACGGCCGGCGCGGGTATATCAAGCCTGATCTTCTCGATCGACACGATCGAGACCAACTTACTGGAGTTCCTCTTCGCGCACGGCTACGATGTGTGGCTGCTGGATTCGGCGGACGGCAAGGATCGCGAAGCGGCCGTCGCCACAGTGAAGGAGATCACCCGCGCAGCCAACGTGCGGATGCCGATCGAGGGTTGGGAAGCCGCTGGGCCGGTGGAACTCAACGCCGCCACGCGCGATGCCGTGCCGGAGGAGTGGCGCGGCATCTCGATTATCGGCAAGAACGCCGCGCGGGACGTGTATCCGGGCATTTTGAGCGGGTTGACGCCTACTTCTGGCCAGGCGGCGGCTCGCTAATCACCGATTCGCGCATGACTTTGCCTTGGCGCGCCTCGGTAAGCGACACGTGATTGGCAGGCAGGATGGCGCCCGTGGTGCGGTCAAGGGCGATGCGCGCGGTAATGTAGGCAACCAGAGCCGCCATCTCCGAGTTTTGGGCCGTCATCAGGTCCCGCTGCTGTTGGGTCACGTTGTACGGAATGGACGCTCCCAATTCGAACCGCCTCCGCTCACTGGAATACAGTTGCTCCTGCAGGGTCCGGTTGCGGACGGCGGCATCGTAGCGGGCGCGCGCCTGCCGCAAGGCAATGACATAGTTCTGGACATCCACCTGCACTTGGTTGAGATCCTTGCGGGTGGTCAACTGGGTCTGGCGGAAAGTCAACTGGTCGACGGCATAGTCGGCTTGCGCCTGCCTGTTCCGGAACGTCATTTCATACCCTCCGTAGATGCTTTCGGAGGGGAAGTCGCGGCGGAGCACCTGACCGAGCGCCGTGCCTACGCCGCCCACGAAGTAAGGGTTGGGCGTCGCCGTTTGGCCATTGAAGCTGACGGTCTTTCCGGTTCCGGCTATGCCGGCCTGGCTCTCACTGCCGCCGATTACCACGAACGGCAGGACTCCGTTCTTAGTCCCCAGATTGCTGACTACCGCGGCAGCTTCATTTTCCCTTTCGCTCGCCAGATCCGTGCGGTTAGCAAGGGCCTGCTTGACCAGTTCCTCCAGCGGAGGGAGGTCGTCATGCTCGGCTATGCGGATGGGATCGACGGGCAGGATACGCGCGCCGGCCAGAACCGGATCGGCGGTCCCGTTGCGGCTCAGCAGGTTCTTCAATTGTATTTCCTGCTGTTTTAGGGTCGTCTCAGAGTCCACCAGAGCCTGTTGGGCGGTAATGCCCAGACTCTCGGCATTGATCGTTTCCGAAGGCGCCAACGATCCGATACGCACCTGTTCCTTCACGTTCCCAAGAAATGTGGTGGCGGTCTCCGCGGCGATTCTCTTAGCTTTCACGTCTTCATAAGCCGCCTGCAAAGCGTAGTAGGTATTCAACACCTGGGAGACGATGTTGGTCACCTGGGTTTGAAAGGCCAGGTCCGAGGCGTCCCGGTTCATCTTGGCGACATTAATGAAGCGCGCGTTGACCGCCACGCATGCGCTGTTCAGCAGGTACTGTTGCGCCGAGATGGAGAGCGACGGGGCCGAAGTCGGGTTCAGCACATCGGTGGGTGAATTCTCATTCAAGTAGTGGTCGGTGTAAGTCAGGGTGACGGTGCCGCCGGTCAGTAGCCCTTGTTGGATGCTGGCCGTGTACGCGCGCGTCCCATCGACCAGGGTCGCAGTGGCGCTCGCCTCCGCATCCGGATACAGGGAGGTGGTGTGGCTGAACGTGCTGGACTCCTGAATAATGGGATCCAGCGTGGGCGTGATGGGTCCAATTTGCGAAATGGTGGCGTTGGTCGACTGGACGTGGCCTGAACTGGTTCCCGGTGCGGTGACGCCGGCGGCCTGCTGGCTGCCAGCGACGCCCTGCCCGACGGACACCGCTCCGGCCTGCGAGGCGTTGCTGGGCACGCCAGGCAATGCGCCACCCGCCTCGGAGCGCGTGACGTTCCATCCCAGGATGAGCGGATTGTAGCGGGCCACCTCTATGTCGATGTTGTTTTCCAGCGCGAGAGCGATGGCGTCCTGCACGGTGAGATACAGCGTGCCGGCGCGGACGAGTTCGCGCAGCCGCGGGGAATTAGCCAGGCGGACCGGCGGCGCCTCGGGCGCCAGATAGGGACGCAGGATGGCGGGTGCGTGCGGCGCCACGGGAGCAATGGCAGACTGCTGCGCCCACGCGAGGGGCGCGCAGAGCAGGATAGCCGCAACGGCCAGTATTGTGGGGCGGCCAATCTTGGCCGCAGCCGCCTTTTCGGGCGGCCAGAGCCGGCTGAAAGCCGGCTGCGGGCAGAATTGCCCGCCCTCCAATCTGGGCGAAGGAGGCGTTGGCCGTTTCATGGGCGCTCCTCCTTGGGCAGGTCCGCGGGCAACACCGATGGCTGGGAGATCTGCCCTTTCAGGGCTTCATCGATCAAAACCTCATTGACATCCAAGGTCGTGCCCAGCGCCTGGTTCAACGCGATGCGCGCATGCGTGTAGTTCGCCATGCTCTGCACCTCCGCGCTATGCGCGCTGGCCAGATCGCGCTGGTCCTGCACCACCTGGAAGGACACCGTAGCGCCCAGCGCGTACCTCTTTTGATCCCCGGCCAGCGTCTGTTCCTGGAGTGCCCGGGACCGCACCGCGGCCTCGTAGCGCGCGCGCGCCTGCTCGACGCCCACCAGGGCGTTCTGTACATCTACCCGGATCTGGTTGATATTCTTGCGCAGGTTCAGTTCGTTTTGCCGCAGTTCCAGGAGACTGGTCGCATAGTCCGCTTTAGCGGCGCGATTGCGCAACGGTATGTTGAGCGAGATGCCCGCCGAATAGTTTGGATAATCTCTGCTAAAAATCTGCGAGAGCATATTGCCATATCCGCCGACCAGCGAACCGGGGTAACCCTGGGCGAGTCCGTAGGCCGTAAGGTCCCCCGACAGGCCGTTGTTAGTCACTTCGGCGAAGGCATTCAAGGTAGGCCTAAGAGAGTTCTTGATGCCCACCAGGTTCATCTGGTTACTTGCCAGGTTCAGGCGGGCTTGCTCCATCTCGGGACGCGAGGTCAGAGCCTGGTGGATCAAGTCTTCCAGCGGACGGATTTCGTCCTTCTCGGGAATCTCAAACTTATCGAGCGGAACGATATGTAAAGCCGTCAAGCCCGCGTCCGCGACACCATTGCGGCTCAAGTAGTTCTTCAGAATCGTCTCCTGCTGCAGCAGGTTGGTCTGGGCAGTGACCAGATCTTGCTGGCCGGCGTACAATTGGGACTCCGCGCGCGTGATTTCGATGGGCGCCGCGGTTCCGAACTGCACCAGCTTCTTGTTGTCGTCCAGAAGCTGCTGTGCAGTGCCTACTTCCCGCTGGCGCGCGCGTACGTCCGCGTCGAAACTCACCAGGTCCCAGTAGAGGTTCAGCGCAGCGGAGACGGTGGCTATGATCTGCAGCTTGAATTGCAGCGCGCTCACCTTCACGTTATTCTTCTGCACGCGAATGTTTCGGCCGTTGACCGCCCGTCCGAATCCTTGCAAAAGGTTCTGCGTCAAAATCAAATCGAGGTCGCCGGAGGTAGCGGGATTCACGCTGTAGAATGGGCTATTCAAGTTCACGCGTGTGCTCATGTAGGTCAGTTGAGCTTGCAGGCCGAACTCGAAGTTCTGCACATACTGAGCCTCGAAGAAGCGCGTGGTGTCCACCAGCACGGCGGTGTTCGTGAGCACGAGGTTGCTCTGCGGGTAGGTGGCATGCCCGAAACTGGCAATGCCGAGGAGGGTTGGATCCAGGACAGGAATGGGGGGCCCCAACTGTGTGACGATGCCGCCCCCGGAGCTGACTCCGTTGCCCGCGCTGAGACCGACGCCGCCGGACGTGTTCACGCTGACGCCTTGCAAGCTGACGCTTTGGGGTCCGGTGGCCACTCCGAGGCCCACGCTGCGCAGCGCGCCGCCGGCTTGGGCGCGCAGGAGCACTTGCTGCGCCAGGAGCGGACCATATCGCTGGATTTCCACGTCGATATTGTTTTCGATGGCCAACGCCACAACATCGCGCGACGACAGATAAAGATTGCCCGCCCGTATCAGCGAAGCGAAGCGGGAGGAATTCTGCAGCCGGATGGCCGGCACGCTTCCGGCCCGGTAGTTGCCCGTGATGAAGCTCCATCCGCCGGTGGGCGCTTGCACGCTGATCTCCTGCTGGGCTGTCGCGCAGGCGCACCAGACCAGGAATACCGCAAAGACTCGAAGTGGCGTTTGAAATAGTTTCATTCGAAATGACCGTTTAGATGAAGGCGACGCCGATAGGCTGGCGTGCGCCTGGGTCGCCCTATGTTGACGCGTGAATCAATAGTTTATTACGNNATTCAGCCTTTGTTTTCTTCATTCCTTGGAAAATTGAAGCCAATTCGGCGAGGCCTCAATTTCCAAGAATAGCATCCGGTATACCCGCTGGCGGGTGGAGGAAAACGCTCTCTGACGGTCGCGGCTC
>PKYZ01000514.1:0-212 GCA_003132865.1 Bryobacterales bacterium | reverse complement strand
TCAACGCGGTTTTCGCCTTCATAGGGAGCTTTGGCAATCAGGAAATTCTACTGTGCGCCATAGTGGCGCTGCTGCTATTTGGCGGCAAGAAGATTCCGGAATTGGCCAAGGGTTTAGGCGCCGGAATCCGCAACTTTAAGGAAGCGATGAAGAGCGAGGACGAAGAGAAGAAGCAATAGGCTTCCGGAGTCTGCCCGCAAGTTGGGCGGATC
>PKYZ01000600.1 GCA_003132865.1 Bryobacterales bacterium | reverse complement strand
CACGCCTCGGTGGTCGCCGTCCGTGGCATTGCCGCCAGCGCCAACCATTTGAACATGTTGGCCGACGGGGAATTCGATCTGGTGTTCGCCTGCGCCGCCCTGCACCACACTCTGAAATACCCCGGCGCGCTGGAAGAACTGGCGCGCATTATGAGGCCGGGCGCGCGTCTGGTGCTGGCGGAAACCTGGGGCGGCAATCCGCTGTTGAAAGCTGCGCGCAAGGTTCGCGCCAGGATGGCGGGCGAAGCTGAGGAGCAGGGCGAAGGGATGATCTTCTCGCGCCATGAATTGCAGGCGCTCGACCGGTTCTTTGCCGGACTGAGCGTGGAACCCATGAATCTGCTGGCGATGGCCAAGCGCGTTCTTCGCGGACGGTTCGAGAGGTCCTGGGCGCGGCTGGCCGTCCGCACCCTGGAATCCATCGATGGGGCGCTGCTGGCCGTCGCGCCACCCCTGCGATACTGGTGCGGAGAAGCCGTCGTCACGGGCCGGCGCCGGTAGCAATGCAAGTCGCCGCTGTTTGTGGTAAAGGACGGTGCGGCGTGCGGACGAACAAGTTACTGCGGATACGGATCTCCCGCATGCACGACCCGTATCTCATGGTCTGTGAATACTACCGGGCTTCCCGGCAACTGCACTTTCGGCATGTGGCAACTTACGCAATTCTTATCTGTCACGGGACAAACTTTCCGCGTCACCACGGTGGCCCCCGCGTCCAGCTTCACGCTATGACACGAAAAACAAGCCCGGTCGTAACTGGCGTCCTCGCGAACCAAATCCACGTGCGGATCGTGGCAAGCCGTGCAGCGTATCCGCTTGTCGTCTCCCAGGAAGCACTGGCTGTTGGCCAAGCGGTACGGCTGAAACCGGACATTCTTCTGGCCAAACAGACGCAGCCCGACCACGGATTCCCACGTGCGATGACACTCGCCGCAAAAGTTCGACATCTCTTCGGCGGCCATCTCCCCCAGTTTCCGCGGGACCGGCGCCGTCTTACCCCCAGCCATCGCTTGCATATGCGCATCGGCGCCTGAATGGCAGTGCTCGCAGCTCAGACCCGGCTTCAGCGATCCGAGCGTCAACTTGCCCTGACTCACGCCGCCCGTNNAGTCCCTGACTCACGCCGCCCGTGCCGTGACAGTTGAAGCACGCCGTAATTTCCTGGTCCGGCGTCAGCCGCCCCATGGCTTCCGTCAGGTTGTGAGGCCGTATCTTCTCGTCTCCCATGGTGATCCCCAACGCCGCCGGCTTCTGGTAGTAGGTCGCCAGGCTCTCGTAGAAGTGGCCCTGGTATTCCAGTACGAATGTCAGGTTGTGAACTCCGAACGCATATCGAATCGGCAGAGTCAGCGCACCGGAGCCGTCGCTTACCGTATATGTGGATATCCCGTTCTTGCGCTCGATGTTGTAGCGGTATCCATTCGCTGCCATCGTCAGTTTGGGGTGCTCTTGCAGCGGTTCCTGGTCCGGGGGCAGTTCCATGCCAATCCCCATGGCGGTCTTCGGCTGCGATTGCGCCTCCGCGCGATGGCAGGTAGCGCATGTCGCTTTCCCGTTGCGCGTTGGCGCGGCCTGCACCGCGCCCGCCAGCGCCACATACATTGCCGCGGCAAGCCACGACTGCCCCGCTTGTTGGCGCCCACTCGTCATCAATTTTCCGGAGGGTGGCTGTCGCCGGCCTTAGCCCGTGCGCGGACTTCAACTCCGCCCTCGGCATTCTGCGCACTCACTCCGTGGCTTTGGGCTCCCGCCGCCATATCCATCGACATTCGCCGCTCCTGGCGCGCGTCCTCGCGGCGGCCCGCCCGGGAATACGCACTCGCCAAGGCCATGTGGTATTCGAGCGGTGCCGGGTCCAGCCGCTCCGCTGCCTCCAGCCGCGCGATAGCCGGCCGCAGATCTCCCATCCCCATCAGGACCTCGCCATACACATACTCCGCCAGCGCATCCGCCGGCCGTTCCGCAGCCGCCTTCTTTGCGAATGGCAACGCGCCGGACAGGTCGTTGGCATGTACCAGCAGCAACGCCAGCATGGCGCCCGCGTCGGCGTTGGCGGGGTTCAGTCCTAACTCGCGCCGCAATTCCGCCATCGCCTCTTCCGGGCACGTGTAACTCAAGTAAGTGCCATATAAGTAGTGAGCGCCGAATAAGGTTGGGTACTCCTTAAGTAACTCCTGAAACCCAGCCTCTGCCTTATCGGTCTCGCCGAGAACCCAGAAACGGGTCGCTGTCCCCGCCTTCATGACCGCATCCAGCCGCTCCGCCGGTACCTCCTTGGGCAGCAGCGGCTGGTGAAGAGCGTTCAGTCCAAGGCCCGCAATCAGCATTGGTTCGTGCGCGCCTCCTTGCGCATACCGCTCCAGTTCCCGCTTTGCCCTATCGAAGAGTCCCGCCTTCGACAACAACAGCCCATAGTGAAACCGGACCCCGGCCTCAACCTCCGGAGCCAGTTCGTTGCCCGGCGCCAGCCCTTGCCGAAGGTGCTCCAGTGCCCGATCGTACTTGCCGGTCTCGAACTCGCACAGACCTAGCAACGACCACGCCAGCGCGCGTTTGTCGTCCAGCTTGACGAAGTCTTCTAAGGCGGCCTCGCCGTCGGCGTAGCGGAATGTTGCATAGGAAAGCGTCCCGAGAAACCACCAGCCTTCCGCCCACGACGCACGAAGTTGCACCGCCTGCCGGTAGAGGTCGATGGCTTCCGGGATGTGGTTGCCGCGGCGAGCCGCCGCCGCTTCCGCCGCCAGTTCTTCGAAGGTCGCCGCCTTCCCGCCAACCGTCACGATCGTGCATAACACGGCAATCGCAGTCAGGGCACGCATTGCTGCTTGCGCTCGGCTCCGTGGACATACCCCAAGCTGAGCCGCCGCGAAGAGTAGCGCGCCGCGCCGTAGTGCTGGCAGGAACCCCTCCAATACAATACCTCGGCGGCGTGCAACGAATATGGTTACATCTCCGCCCTTTGTAACATCTTACCTGTTTTTTCCCTTCGGCAAAACGGGCGTGTCTGCGATTGGTGAGCTGAGTTGGCGCTGAGGCGCGCCGCGAGTTGTACTCCAGTTCAGAAGTTCGCTAACGTATGCCGGCGACGTGGGGCAGCGCCATGCGNNCAGGCGGCGTGAGACGCCGCCGTAGCGCAAGGCGCTGCCCCACACCGCGCCGTCAGTGGTGTTCTCCGGCAGGAGCCGGCTCGTGGACGCCCTGCGCCAACGCTTCGTAGCGATCGAGATCGGCCCTGAGGGCAGCTTCCAGCGCCTGGTTTCGCTGTTCGGCGGCTAGACCCAGCGCACGGCGCGCGGTTGCCACCGCTTCCGGGTACCGTCCGATCTCGGAATACATCGCGGCCAACATCTGGAGAACTACCGGCTCTCTCATCCCTGAGAGCCTGGCCGCCTCCTCGAGTTGATTCGCTGCATCGCCGAATCTCCCCTTTGCCGCCAGGGTCCGCCCGAAATTATAACGATACCCGACGTTTTGCGGCGCAAGGGCAACTGCCTTCTCGAGATGAAGCACGGCTTCATCCAGAGCCCCGAATCTGGCCAGGGCAGCCCCGAGGTTGTTCTGCCCGTCCGCAAGATCGGGTTCGATCTCGACACCCCTCCGCAAATGCTCAATGGCTTCAGCAAGCCGCCCGCTCTCCGCCAGTGCGCCTCCCAGGTTGTTGTGCGCCCGAGGATTTTCCGGATCCAATTCCAGTGCCCGCTCAAAAAGGGAAGTCGCTTCGCCCATTCTGCCCGCTTCCGCAAGTGCGCTCCCGAGATTATTGTTGGTTTGAGAACTGCGGTCATCCAGTTCCAGCGACCTTCGATACTCCGCGATGGCCCCGTCGATCTTTCCGTTCTCCGCGAGAGCAACGCCCAGGTTGTTGTGCGCCCTGGCGTCATCCGGAGACAGCTCCAGCGCTTTCCGCCAGGCCGGAACGGCTGCGTCGAACTGCTTCTTCTGCGCCAATTGGATGGCCACGTCGAAGAGCCGGTAGAACTCTGCGGCGGGCGCGTCGATTCGCTCCAGACCGTCGGGCGCGATGTTGATGAACTCGGGAATATTCACCGCCCTATTTGCCGCGGTCGAGTTCTCTATCGGAATTGCCGGCGTGCTGTTGCCGTCCGCATCGATATGGGTCAGGTAGAGACGGGTGTACGGCGAAGGGGACTTCGACGAGAAAACCAGCCATCGTCCATTCGGCGAGAAGCTGTGCCACGAGTTCATGACCGGTTGATTGCTCCGCAGCGGACGTGCTACGCCTCCCGCCGCCGGAACGATATACAGCTTGCTGTCCGGGCGCATCAACAGGCCGGTTTTGTTCTCGACGAAGACGATCCACTTTCCGTCGGGCGAGACTTTTGGAAAGTCGTTGCTCATGCCGTTCTCCGAAGCTCCCACGATGCGCTCCGGACGGCCTCCTTCACCATCGTTGAACGGGACGCGATAGAGGTCGTACTGTATCTGGGTTTCGTCGGGCGAGTTGGCAAACTCGGAGGCCTTCTGCCCTGGAGAGTACGGATCCCTCGCGGTTGCCCTGGAAAACACCAGAAATTTTTCATCCGGACTCCAGAACGCCCCCGTCTGAACATATTGCGGGTCGTCGGCGCCCGGAAGAGGCTTTAGCTTTCCTGTCTCACGGCTGTACCAGGCCAGAATGCCTCGCGTGGGATAGAAGACCTGGCCGAAACCGAAGTAACTGTAGAAGCCCTGATAAATCCGGTCGTCCACGCGACGCCCGCGCGTGCCGGGAACCTCGATGGAGGTCACCACGTATTTCCCGGTGGGCGATATCTGCGACATGAATCCGAATCGTTTGGGCGATCCTTGCTCGGTGAAAGCGCTCCACCGGATGACGTATTTATTTTCGATGGAGGCCACCTTGCCGAGAGGCACCAGCCCGTACAACGCTTTGTCGTTCTGCGGCCCGTCCACATCGATGCCGAGCGTTTTTCCATCGCCCGCGAAAGAGTGGCAGTTGGCGCACGTGGGAAGATTCTCCATCACGACCTTGCTGCGCGGTTCGGATACGTTCCGCAAGCGCCATTTGATCATCGGAAGGACCGAGTCGGGGAGGGGCTTGATGACCCCTCTCTCCCGCTCTTCGGGACGAGGTGGGATCAGCGGCACGTCCCGGTAGAAGATCGGCGCGGCTACGGGATCCTCCGAAATCGCGATGGTGACCTGCCCGCGAGAAGCGGGCTCCCGTGTATTCTGGTCGCGAAAGCCGCTAACGATCACGGTCGCCGGCCGCCGCTGGGAATGCTGGGTGATGGTTGCCCACGTCTTCGCGTCCGGTTTCCAGGTGTGGCTTTCCGCTTCCTGCGGCGTCAGCGTGGGTGGGACGAAGCCGTGGAGATTCGTGTCTATCTCACCCACCTGCAGCTTCTCACCTCGGGACCACACCTTGATACGGGGCACTCGCTCCGCAAAGACAACTTGGATGAGCCAGGATGCCGCCGCCGGGTTCGCATCCCGCCAGAGAAAGGTCGGCGGGCTTATGTCGCGAGGGAAAACGGAGCCTTCTTCGGGATAGTCGATTATGACCGGGGACGCCTGTTCCCCGATTTGCGATCCATGGCTGCCGGCAGATCCGGGAACCCCGGCTGCCAGAAGCAGGACGAGGAAAATCAGGCGAAGTGCTAGCCAGCCGATGACCGATCGCCCTTCCTGCTCCATAAGACGCACTCCCGGTAGAAGATTGGTGCGATGACTCAAGCAACGCAGGTGCCAAAGCTAAAAAGGCCTGATTGCACTGTTTCCGAGCGTTTTGTTGGGTGAAAAGGCGCAACTCGGTACAATGTGGTGCGCAGGGGCGCTGGGCGTGGGGCAGGACTCCAGTCNNACCTGGAGGTCTGCCCCACTAGCGTGCAGGTTCCGTGACCGTCAGAATCTGATCGGACCGCACCTTCTTCAGCGTCTGCACGACGCCGCTGGGCCATCGGATCTCCAGCGACGCGATGGCCTTCTCCGCTCCCAGCCCGAAGTGGACCCGCTTGTCGCTCGACGACATGAAGCCGTCGGCCGTGGTCACGTGGTTGTACAGCGTGCGGCCCGAGGCAGTCGTGAGCTTCAGAGCGGCCCCAATGCCGTCGCGGTTGCTGCGGCGGCCGATGGTGTTGA
>PKYZ01000377.1 GCA_003132865.1 Bryobacterales bacterium | reverse complement strand
GATCGTCATCTTCGACCGCATCCGCGAGAATCTGAAATTGCTGCGCCGCGAGCCTCTGGAATCGCTGATCAACAAGAGCGTCAACCAAACGCTGAGCCGGACCGTGATGACCTCCGGCCTGACGTTCTTGACCGTGATCGCGCTTTTCCTGTTCGGCGGGCCGGTGCTGCATGGCTTTTCCTTTGCATTGGTGGTAGGTATTATTATCGGTACGTACTCTTCCGTTTTCGTGGCCAGCCCGATCGTGTTGTTCTGGCACAATTGGGCGGACCCCCGGAAGAGGACGGCGCAGGTTCCGGTGGCGGCTCCCAAGCCGCAGCCGGCCAGAAAGAGTTCGGCCAAAGCCGTGAAATAGCAACGTTAGGAGGGTTTTATGTTTGAACAAACATTCGTGGACGGGGGCAAGACCCGCAAGGGCTGGACCGTGCTGGTATCTTTCATCGCCCAGATGATCGTGCTCGCGATTGCGATCCTGATCCCCATGATTTATTTCGATGCCTTGCCCAAGAGCCAGTTGACCAGCTTCCTGGTGGCGCCACCGCCACCGCCGCCGCCTCCTCCTCCGCCGGCCGCCGCTCCGCCCAAAGTCGTCAAAATCATTCCGCGCCAGTTCGACGCCGGCCGCCTGATGGCCCCCAAAGCGGTCCCCAAGGAAGTGGCCATGATTAAAGAGGAAGAGCTGCCTCCGCCGTCTTCGGGCGGGGTGGTCGGCGGCGTCCCCGGCGGCGTTCCGGGCGGCACGGCTGGCGGCGTCATTGGCGGCATCATCGGATCGGTCCCCACCGCCGCGCCTCCCCCTCCTCCTCCTCCTCCCTCCGCTCCGAAACCGGTGACCCCGCAACGTATTCGCGTGGGCGGCAACGTGCAGCAGGCCAAGCTCATCCGCCAGCCCAAGCCGATTTATCCGCCGCTGGCCAAGCAGGCGCGTATTTCCGGCGTCGTAAAATTGAACGCCATCATTGGCAAGGATGGTACTATTCAGAATCTGACGGTCGCCAGCGGACATCCTCTGCTGGTGCCGGCCGCCATGGAAGCGGTGAAACAGTGGGTGTATCAGCCGACTCTTCTCAACGGGGAGGCGGTGGAAGTGGTAACTCAGATCGATGTGAATTTCACGTTGAGCCAGTAGTAGCGTTAAACTAATTCAACTCGCAGGAGAACAGGACAATGCTTTTGCAAACGCAGGTTTGGGCGTTTTTATTACTACAGGAGCAGGGCCCCATCGGATGGGACCCTCGCTCTTTGTGGGCACAGATGGGCATTCCCGCCAAACTGGTGGTGATCCTTCTGTTCCTCATGTCGGCCTGGTCGATCGGCGTCATGATCGACCGTTTGCTGGCCTATAGCGCCGCGCGCAAACAATCGCGCGCCTTCGCGCCGGCCGTGGCGGGCGCCTTGAAAGAAGGCAAGTTGGACGAAGCGATCAAGATCGCCGACCGGTACAAGAAGAGCCACCTCGCCAAAGTGGTGGTGGCTGGACTGCAGGAGTTTCAGGCTCACCAGATGAGTTCTGAAATTTCCGGCGATGACATCGAGGCCTCGCAACGGGCCCTGGAGCGCGCCGAAGCCATCGTGCATGCCGAACTGAAGCGCGGTATCAGCGGCTTGGCGACCATTGGTTCGACAGCTCCCTTCGTGGGACTGTTCGGAACGGTGGTNNATCATCAACGCGTTCAAGGGAATTTCGACCGAGAAGTCCACCGGTCTGGGCGCCGTGGCCGGCGGTATTTCAGAGGCCCTGGTGACCACGGCTATCGGACTTTTCGTGGCTATCCCCGCGGTCTGGATGTTCAACTACTTCACGGGCAAGATTGAAGCCTTCGACGTGGAGATGGGCAACTCCAGCTCCGAGCTGATCGACTACTTCCTGAAGCGGTCGCAGCGGGCCGCCGCGCGCAAGTAATGGTAGGACAGGCTTCAGCCTGTCGGTTTTTGTGGTAGGACAGGCCTCCTGGCCTGTCGATTTTGAAGGCGAGTTGAATAGGGGTGTAGGGGCGTCCCGGCTCTCTCCGGGACGCCCCAGACCCAGCCTGAACTGGAGGCTCTAACAATGTCGGTAATTTTTAAGCTGAAATCCCCGCCGCCGGTGGCCGACATCAACGTCACGCCCATGGTGGACGTGATGCTGGTGCTGCTCATCATCTTCATGGTCATCACGCCTATGTTGTCGAAGGGCATCAGCGTGGATATGGTCAAGACCGTGAACCCGGTCCCCATGCAGGCCGCCGATAAGAGCGATGCCGTTATCGTAGCGGTCACGCGCGACGGCAAGACGTACCTCAATACCACCCAGATGGCCGCCGATCAGCTTCCCGGCAAAGTCAAAGACATTTTGACGAACCGGTTGGACAAGATGTGCTATGTCAGGGCGGACTCTCGCGCGCGGTATGAGAAGGTGGTGGACGTGGTGAACAATCTGCGCGCGGCGGGCGTCGATCAACTTGGGCTGCTCACCGAGCAGATGCAACAAAAGAAGACGCCGGGTGCGGCTGCGCCGACCGGGCAGTAGACAGAGTTTTTTGGCCGGAACTGAAAAGGAGTAATTCATATGGCGATGGCAGTAGGGGGATCGGGCGGCGCGATCTCCAATATCAACATGACGCCCATGATTGACGTGCTTTTGGTGTTGATCATCATTTTCATGGTGATTACCCCGCTCACGCCGAAAGGGCTGGAGGCCTTGGTTCCGCAACCGCCTCCGCCGGGCACACCGCCGGCCTCGGATACACGCACCGTGGTGATCGTGATCAACAAGGACAAAACCTACATGATCAACCAGGAGCCCACGACGGAGGCGACCCTGGGTCCGCGGTTGGAGGAAATCTTCAAGACGCGCGCCGAGCGCGTGGTGTTCGTTAAGGGCGATAACGACCTGGAATTCCAGTATGTGGCCAAGGCCATCGATATCGCGCACGGCGCCGGGATCGATAAGGTCGGGCTGATGACGCCGCAAATGGAGGCCGGACAGTAATGAAAAGCAAAGCCGTTGTGGTGCTGGCGATCGCCGCGATGACGGTGTTCGCTACCAGTTGCAATAAACTGAAGGCGCGCGACCAGTTGAATAAAGGCGTGCAGGCCTTCAAGAGCGCGCAGTATCCGCAGGCGGTGGAGCGCTTCAAGACAGCCGTCGAGTACGATCCCACCTTCGCCACCGCAAGGTTGTATTTGGCGACGGCTTACATGCAGCAGTATATTCCCGGCGCAGAGTCCCCAGAGAACGTGCAGATGGCCACGGCGGCCTACGACCAGTTTCAGAAGGTCCTGGACCAGGACCCCAAGAACGAACTGGCTGTCGCCTCCATCGCCTCGCTGCTCTTCAACGAGAAGAAGCTGGACGATGCCAACCAGTGGAACCTGAAGCTGATTTCCCTCAATCCCAAAAATAAGGAAGCCTTCTATACCTTGGGCGTGATTGCCTGGACCAAGGCTCTGGTATCGGACGGGGAAGCCAGGGCCAAACTGGGCATGAAGCCCGACGATCCCGGCCCGCTGAAGGACAAGAAGGTGCGCGTGGAGGTGGCCGCGAAGAACGAACCCATAGTCGAAGAGGGCATCAAGGACCTCGACAAAGCCCTCCAGCTCGATCCCGAGTACGATGACGCCATGGCGTACGAGAACCTCCTCTTCCGCCAGAAGGCCGACCTGGAAGATTCTTCGGATGCCTATAAGAAGGACATCGACAAAGCGAACGACTTCTTCCAAAAGACCATCGACACCCGGAAGATCAAGGCCGAGCGGAAGCCCGTCGGCGGCGGCATCACGGCAGACACAAAGTAGCAGCCTGTAACCACAAATGGACACAGATGAACACGGATAAGAGACTAGGATTGGGAGGGTTTTATCTGTGTGCATCTGTGGTTTCATTTAGAAGTTTCTCCTTGAAACCAGCAATGCACACGCTGGTTCTGGCTCTCCTGCTGCTCGCGATTCTGGCCTTCCTCTCCCCCATTGTCCGGAACCGCGCACGCACGTGCCTGGAGTCGCGCCCGGCGTGGCTGTTCGCCGTGCCGGCCGCCTTGACCCTGCTCTTCAGCGGGCTGGCATGTGCAGGCGATTCCTTCAGCATCCCGCTGGCACTGCTGGTTCTGGCGTACACTTTCGCGCCGGTGACGGCCGCTTACGTGCAAGGTCCCGGAGGGAGGCCCACCTGGCTCGATTTCGCCATCATCCTGATGCTCTGGCTGCCCCTTGAGTTTTCAGCGGGACAACACCTCATTCCCAAGCCCGCGCAGGGCTTCCTGCACAGCGTGGCCTATGCTATCGCGATCCTCCTGGGCCTCACCATCTTCCTCGGCTTCCGCGCGTTGCCCGGCATGAAATTCAACCTGCCCTCCGCGCGCGATGTGGCTTACGGCGCCGCGGCATTCCTGGTCTCGGCGCCCATCCTCGTCGCAGGCGGCCGGCTGCTCGATTTCATCCCGCCGTTTCATCTGCCCGCGCATCCCTTGGCGGGCGGCATCGGCCTGACATTCGGCGCCATTTTCGTGGGCACCGCGTTGCCCGAAGAGATCCTGTTCCGCTCGCTGATCCAGAACTGGCTGATGCAACGCTACGGCTTCACCACTCGCATGCTGCTCGTTTCCGGATTCATATTCGGCTGTGCGCATCTGGATAATGGACCGCAGCCCCTTCCGAACTGGCGCTACATGATTCTGGCCACCATCGCCGGCATCGCCTACGGCAAGGCGTTTCAGAAGTCCTCCAGCGTGTTTTCATCGGTGACCTGTCATGCCCTCGTGGACGCCACCAAGCACGTTTTCTTTTGATCGGAGACGAATGTGAACCGCAGGCAAAAGCTGATCGTCGTGGAGACCGCCACCGGCTTCGCCTTGATCATGCTGTACATCTGGCGCCTGCGCTTCACCGCGCCCCGCGCCTGGGTATTCATCCTGGGCTTCTTCATCCTGTCGCACATTCTGCGCGGCGAGCGGACTGCCAGCCTGGGCTTCCGCTGGAGCAACTTCCGGGAATGCATGGAGACTATGGCGCCGGCGCTGCTGCTGCTGGCCCTGTCGCTGATGGCGCTCGGAGTGCTTCTGCAGACCATCCGTCCGATCAGCGTGGAGTATGGCTGCATGTGCCTGTTGGCATATTGTCCATGGGGGATCTTCCAGCAATACCTGCTGAACGGTTACATCGCGAACCGGCTGCTGGCGGTATCCTCAGCGCGGCACGTGCCGCTCATGGCCGCCGCGCTCTTCGCAGGGGCGCACCTTCCCAACTGGTTTCTGATGGTGGTTACTTTCGTGACCGGCTACTACAGCACCAAAATCTTCATGCGGTACCGCAACATATATTTCCTGGGCCTGGCCCACGCCGTGATCGGGACTGTGCTGTTCGTGGTGATCCCAGACTCGATCAGCCATCACCTGACGGTCGGGCCGGGCTTCTTTGGGCGGTAAGTGGGGCCTGCGCTCCCTAACGGTCGCGGCTCGGTAGCGGAGCCGCGCGCGTCGGCAAGCGGTCTCGCGCGCTACAGCTTCAACAACTCCCGCAGCCGCTTGGTCTGCACCCGGCTGACCGGAACCTCCGTGTGCTTCTTGTCGTCCATGCGGAGCTGGTAGCTCGACTTGAACCACGGCACCACTTCCTTGATCTTGTGAATATTCACCAGAAACGAGCGGTGCACTCGCCAGAAGGTGTCTTTGTCCAGGTTGGCTTGCAGATCTTCGATAGTGCGGTAGTTGGAATGCCCCTCGACGTTGGTGGCCACCAGCGTAATCATACCGTTGTCGATGGTGGCGTAGATCACATCCTGCGCGTCCACGATGAAATTGCGGTTCGCGTTCCGGATCAGCAGCTTGGTGCGGTGCGGGGGCGACGGGGGCGTCGGAGCGGCGGGGGTTTCCAGCGCCGCCCTCCTCTCTTGTGAGGACCGCAGCGCGCGTTCGATAGTCTCCGCCAGGCGCGCCTTGTCCACCGGCTTCAGCAGGTAGTCCATGGCCTCCAGGCGGAAAGCCTCCACGGCATACTGATCGTAGGCTGTAACGAAAATGAAATGCGGCAGTTCCATGCCGGACTCCCGCAGGTCGCGCACTACCGACATGCCATCCTGGCCGGGCATCTGGACGTCCAGGAAAACCAGGTCCGGCTCGGTCTTGCGGATCAACTGCACGGCCTCCAGGCCGTTGCGGCCAGTGGCTACCACCTCCACTTCCGGGAAGTCCCGCAGCAGGTAAGCCAGCTCGTCCGAAGCCAGTTGTTCGTCGTCGACAATGACGGTAGTCAAAGTGGCCGTCGCGCGCTCTCGCATCGAGTTGGTATTATAACATTTCGCCCCGCACCGGCAGTTTAGCCGATGTGCGGCCAGGCACCCCCCCTTTAGCCACCCGGGGGACCCTTCGGGTCCGCATGTTCAAGGCGCGCCCGAAGGCTGCCTGAATTGAGAGGAGTAAAGCACTTGCCCGACAAAGACAACGTGTCCATCGCGCCGGCGGAAGGGAAACTCGGGGTGTTGATCCCCGGCATGGGCGCCGTCACCACCACCTTCATCGCCGGCGTAGAGGCCATAAAGCGCAATCTCGCCAAACCCATAGGCTCGGTCACCCAGATGGCCGCCATCCGCCTCGGAAAGCGCACCGAGGGCCGCAGCCCCCGCATAAAGGATTTCGTTCCACTCGCCAGCCTGGACGACCTGGTTTTCGGGACTTGGGACATTTATCCCGACAACTGCTATGAAGCCGCCGAGAAGGCCGGCGTCCTGGAGATGTCTCTGCTGGAAAAACTCCGCGAGCCGCTTTCCGCGATCCAGCCGATGCCGGCGGTCTTCGACCACGAGTTCGTGCGCCGCATCGATGGGCCGAACAAGAAGCCCAAGGCGTCCAAGATGGATGATGCCGGGATGCTGATGGACGACATTCGCAGCTTCCGCGAGTCCACCGGCGCCGCGCGCCTGGCGATGATCTGGTGCGGCTCCACGGAGGTCTTCCACAAGCCCGCCGCCGTCCACCAGACGCTGGCCGATTTCGAGTGCGGCCTGCAGAAGAACGATCCTGAAATCTCGCCCAGCCAGATCTACGCCTATGCCGCGCTGAAGATGGGCGTGCCCTACGCCAATGGCGCGCCGCACCTGACCACGGATACCCCGGCCCTGCTCCAATTGGCGCGCGAGCGCCAGGTGCCCATTTGCGGCAAGGATTTCAAGACCGGCCAGACGTTCATGAAAACGCTGATCGCACCCGGCCTGAAATCGCGCATGCTGGGACTGAGCGGCTGGTTCTCGACCAACATCCTGGGGAACCGCGATGGCGAAGTGCTGGACGATCCGGGCTCCTTCAAATCCAAGGAAGAATCCAAGCTCGAAGCGCTCGAACAGATCCTGCAGGCGGACCTGTATCCGGATCTGTACAAGAACTTCTATCACAAGGTGCGCATCAACTATTACCCGCCGCGGGGCGACGCCAAGGAAGGCTGGGATAACATCGATATCTTCGGCTGGCTGGGTTACCCGATGCAAATCAAGATCGACTTCCTGTGCCGCGATTCGATCCTGGCGGCGCCGCTGGTGCTCGACCTGGTGCTGTTCAGCGATCTGGCGCAGCGCGCCGGCATGCGGGGCATCCAGGAGTGGCTGTCCTTCTATTTCAAGGCGCCCATGCATGCGCCCGAGCTTTATCCCGAGCACGACATCTTCATCCAATTGATGAAGCTGAAGAACACACTGCGCTGGATGCGTGGTGAGGACCTGATTACCCACCTTGGACTGGAATATTACGACTAAGTGATTACCAGAACCCAGCATTTAGGACCCGACACCCACTTATGAAGGTTCTTGTCATCGGCGGTACCTTGTTCATCGGCCGGCAACTCGTGAAGGAGTTGTGCGACGCCGGCCATGATGTAGCCGTAATGCACCGCAAGCCGGCGCATGGTCTGCCGCGGCGCGTGGAGAATCTGATGGCGGATCGCAACGACGCCGAGGCGGTTCAGCAAACGTTGGATGAGCGGCGCTTCGACGTGGTTTACGACAACGTCTACGATTGGGAGCGCGGCACCACCGCGGCGCAGGTGCAGGCCACCGTGCGGGCCTGTGGCGACCGCGTATCGCGCTATATTTTCATGTCCAGCGTGGCGGCGTATGGCGACGGCCTGAATCACTATGAAGGCGACGCGCTGGCGCCGGACAACCACCCGGAACCCTACGTCCGCAACAAGGCCATGACGGAGCGGATGCTGTTCCGTCTGCATCAGCGTTACGGCCTCCCGGTGGTCACTTTCCGGCCGCCGTTCATCTACGGGCCGGGCAATCCGTTCTACCGGGAGGCCTTCTTTTGGGATCGCATGCGCCTGGCGCGCCCTATCATCATTCCGGGCGACGGCCACCGCCTGATGCAGTTCGTCTACGTAAAAGATCTGGTGCGCGCCTTGGTCCGCGCCATGGAGGTGCCCAATGCGGCTGGAGAAGCGTTCAACATCGGGGATTCCCGGGCGTTGACGCAGGCGGAAGTGGTGCAGTCGTTGGCCGCCGCCGCCGGCAAGCCTTCCCAACTGGTGCGCATCCCGCGCGAGGCGATCGTGCATTTGGGCGGTAATCCGATGGGCGATCCCGCTTACTTTGGTGTGTATTTCGACGTACCGCCCATCACGGAGAAGATGGGCAAGGCTGCGCGCGTGCTGGGTGTGCGGCCGACGCCGTTCGAAGAGGGCCTGAAAGAGACGTGGCGCTGGTACCTGCGCAACCGCAATGGCCGGTTTCCGCAACCGGACTTCACTTTCGAGAACCGGTTGATGGCGTTAGTGCAGTCGAAGATCGCCAGCCACGGTTAGGCGCATGGGCATCCAACTGGACGACGCTGAAGTGCGGGTGCTGGGCGCGCTCATGGAAAAAGAGGTCGCCACACCCGAGTATTACCCGCTCTCGCTCAACGCGCTGGTGAACGCGTGCAATCAGAAATCCAACCGTGAGCCGGTGGTGTCGTACGACGAAGATACGGTAGAGACGGCGCTGGGTGGATTGCGGGCCAAGGGATTGGCCGCGCGCATCAGCGGCCACGATATGAGGGTGCCCAAGCATGCCCACCGCTTGCCGGAAGTCATCAACCTCGGCCGCCGGGAAGCCGCGGTGCTGTGCGTCCTGATGCTGCGTGGGCCGCAGACCGCGGGTGAACTGCGCGGGCGCACCGAGCGTCTCTACCAGTTCGACGACCTGGAGGCCGTGGATGCCTGCCTGACCCGTCTGATGGAATGGCAGCCCGAGCCGCTGGTGGCCAGGCTGCCGCGGCAGGTGGGATACAAAGAGGTGCGCTACGCCCACTTGCTTTCGGGCGAGCCCCCGGCGACGGCGGCGGCGCCAGCGGCGGCGCAGACCCCCGGCGTACGCGAGACCCGCGACGAACCGGTCGCGCGCCTGCAGGCCAGTGTGGATCGCCTGGAAGCGGAGGTCGCGGATTTGAAGCGGCAGTTCGCGGAGTTTAAGAAACAGTTCGAGTAGGCTGGCGCGCGCGGATCGAGGTGGCGGGGTAAGCTAGACATATGGCGTCCTGTATTGAAATCGGAAGCTTGATCGACCGTGATCCCAAGATTCGGGGGGGGCGTCCGAAAATTGCGGGAACCGGTTTAACGGTCAGCAGGATTGCCGGCTGGTACAAACTTGGCATGAGCCCGGAAGAGATCGCCCTCGAGTATCCGCACTTGACGCTGGCCCAGGTACACGCTGCTTTGGCGTACTATCACGTGAATCGGGACGAGATTGAAGCCGATATTGCCAAAGAGGAAGCAGCCGCGGTTCACTGGGAGGAACAGTTGGGGGGCAAGCCGGCTCGCCGATGAGTCAAGTCCGGCTCTATCTCGATGAGGACTCCATGCGGCGGTCGCTCGTATTTGCGCTGAGAGCGCGCAATGTCGATGTTCTGACGGCTGCCGAGGCGAGCATGATTAATCGGGAAGACGATGAGCACCTGGCGGCGGCCTCGGCATTCGGCAGAACTCTGTTCACTCACAATACGGCCGATTACTGCGTTTTGCATCAACTCTGGATTAGTCAGGGACGTACGCATGCCGGCATCATCGTGGCGCCGCAACAGCGCTATTCCGCTGGGGAGAAAATGCGGCGGATCATGAGGCTCATCAGCCAGCGCACCGCGGATGAGATGCTGGGCCGTTTGGAATTCATCTCCGGTTGGGCGTAGCCTGCTCGCTGTCGAGGGTCCGACACCGGTGAGGTTTCAATAAGATACTGGAATGGATGCAGGATACTGATCTGGTAACACGGGCCAGCGGTTTTCATCCATGGGATGCCATGACACCGATGGCTCTGTCCGCCATCCTGAAGCGCGGCCCTTTCCGATCTACCGCTGAAACAGGGTGCGGCGGCAGCACGATCGTTCTGTCTCATGCGAGCGATTGCCACACGGCTTTTGCAATAGATGGCAAGGACCGAACCATTACCGAGCTGCGCAAGCAGAGCGATCTTCGCACCGAGAAAGTGACCTTCGTCGAGGGCGAGACGAAGGATACTCTGCCCCAATACCAGTTTGAAGGCGAGCTTGATCTGGTGCTTCTGGACGGGCCGCATGCCTATCCGCTGCCGCAAATCGAGTTCTCGTATCTCTTTCCATGGATCAGGCTGGGAGGATGGCTGGTGGTGGACGATATCCAAATTCCCTCCGTTTATGAGATGTTCGATTTTCTCAGGAAGGAATCGTCAGTGGTGCTGGAAGATGTAGTCGTGCGCACGGCATTCTTCCGGCGGGCCGGCGCCGTGGAACATTCGCCGGATGGCTGGGCACTGCAGGGAATCAATCGGCACACGATCTTGCGTTATTCCTGGCGCGATCGCCTGCGAAGGATGCTCGGCCGAGCTTGACGATTCGTTTTGGAGGGCAAGGATGGAACAACTGAGGGGGAAGGTCGCTCTCGTGACCGGTGGCAGCTCCGGTATCGGGCGCGCAACGGCGCTGGCTTTCGCGCGGGCAGGCGCCAGTGTGGTACTGGCGCCGCGCGGCCTGGAACGAGGAAATCAAGTGGTGCGCGAGATCCAGGATGCTGGCGGGACCGCCGTATTCGTGCCCGCGGCCACGCGATAGAGCGAACTGGAGTAGAGCGGCAGCCTACTTTTCGGTCTCAAAAAACGATCTCGGGAGTTCCGGCTGCCGAACAATGCTGAGCAGTGTGCCGCGCCCGACCGGATCGTGAAGCGGAACCGGAATGGTGATCGTCGTTGTCTCCAAGCGCTTTTGCATGATGCGATGACTGCCGCGCTGGCGGACCGCGGCGAATCCGTTTTATTCGAGAATCCGGCAAATCTCCGAGCCCGAGAGAACTCGAAGCTTACTCAACCGGCACCTCAACCTGAGTCACGAAAACTTCGCGGTGAAAGCGCTGGGCGACTTCGGATGGGGCGGCCGTTTCGAAGAACAGCGTGAGCGCCTCAATGAGGTTGGTTCGCGCTTCTTCAATCGACGCACCCTCGCTGGTAATATCGAGCTCCGGGCACAACGCTACAAAACCGTCGTCCTCTCGTTCGATAATCGCGGTTAGGCGCTGCGCTGGCTTCATGATCCGAGTCTACACCAGTNNCGCTTACGAGGTTCAAAGGGCCGAGAGTGGGGAACTTCTCCGGCGAGGTTTCGATGGCCATGCGGATGGTTTCGAAGTCGCGCGGGTTGTGATGAACAAGGGGCATTGAGGCGGCAAGCGCGGTTGCGGCAATCAGAATGTCACAACGCCAGCGAACCAGTCTTTCCTGGCGCACTTCGAGGACGCGGTGGGCACGCTTCGGCGCCGATGGCGGTTGAGGCAACAACCCGCTCAGTTCGGCGGCGTACAAAGCAACNNACGGTGGCATCGACCGGTCGAACCCGGCCCAAAGAGTCAAGGTAGACCTGGCGCTTCATCGCGATATGACCTCGCTGCTCGGGCGCGGCTTGTTGGAGGAGCAGGGCGAACCCCCGTATCCGCTCCATCACGGTGATGGCGGACACATGCATGGGATGCCGCTGCAGATAACTGGCGAGCCAACTCCGGGCCGCCGGATCGGTTGACCGTTCCAACCAACTCTGGGCGCTGGTATCGAACAAGTGTGGGCCAAAAGCGGGGTCAAGCAAGTCTATTCGTCCGTCGGCTCCATGATGATGCCATCGAGGAGCAGCCACTGTTCATCGGTCAGGTCCGAATGAGATTGCCGAAGGGCCTCCCACGCTTTCACGCGCCGCTCGCCCTCGCGCTTGGCGTCAGCCTTGGCGTGCAGGTTCTCCTCTAGCGCCTCCGAGACGACCACACTCA
>PKYZ01000462.1 GCA_003132865.1 Bryobacterales bacterium | reverse complement strand
CTGACCACCTGAACTGTTACGCGTAGTTCACCAAAGTCCCGATGGGTTTCCCATCCAGACCTCTTACCTGCAGGACGCTGGCACGCCGGTCGTAGAGGTCAGGAGCGTAGTAGTTGTAAGCGATCTTGCCCTTGGCTTCGCCCGAGGCCACCCGCAACTCGGCCGGCTGCATCTGGTCCAGCGCTTCGTTGATCGCGGCAGCAACCTGTTCGGTCACGAACTTCATGTACTCCAGCGATCCGGTGTGTCCTCCCTTACCGTCAGGATAGGCATAGCAGTCCGGTGCACTGTGGGTGTGTGTCGCACCGATGAGAATACCTTCTGGCGCCAGTCGCGGCACTAGCGCGCGGGCGCGATCTCCTAACACGGAAGGGAAGCCGAGCAGATCGACGCTCACAACGGCTATGGTTTCGTTGTCGGCCCGGAACACCATCGCGCGCGCGGTCAACTCGCCCTGCTTGGATTTTGCGGCAGAAGGAATGCCCATTCCGCCGCTAATCGGCAACAAAGGGTCTGGAGTGATGATTCGCTTGGCTGCCCCAGCCTCGAAAGAGGGCTTCGACTGGCCGCGGATCACTGACCCGCCCCATGCACCCCACCACAGGGCAAGGCAAAGGGATGTGTAGTGAAAACATCTTCGAATCATAATCGGGAGTTCCTTTTTGGGTTTCCCCAAGCAGACAGTGTACTCCTAACCCAATCTGGGATGGACCGTTTAGGACAAACGGGCGACATCGCCTCGAAGCAGTTCTTGATCTGCGACTTGCTTGCCGGTCGTCTTAATCTTTATCTCTTACACCATGCCGGCATCGACGATCAGATCCCCGTCATCGATGTCGTCCCGCAGACGTTTGGCGGTTGAATGCGGCGGAGGCAGCGGCGGTTGATCTTTTGCTCACTACAGACCAGAGAATTCGCTACCACCAGAACCTTACAAACCGGAAGATTGCATCGTTGTTTTGGCCGGTACGACGAAATATGGTCACGGGGCGCGCGTCCAATTGCATCTTAAACGCATCGCCGCCGTGGTGAACGCGGCAACACCGGGCAGCTATACCGAAGTGGACATCCCTTTCATTTCAGGTAACGCCCGCCGCCGTGTTGTCTCCCCACCCCACGATAACGGCACCATTTGCTCGATGTGGGTACTTTGCGGGGTCCCATTTTAGCCCCTTGCTCGGCATCGTGCCGGTGTTTCACAAAGGGCCCTTTGTGCAACGAAGGGCGGAAGTTGTCCGGCTTCTGCTCCGAACCTGGTCAAGAACGGCATGGATGTGAGATCAATTACTTGGCAGCCAGGTTTTGACGCCGAAAATCTTCAACCTTGGGCAGTGAATCGTTTGTAGCCCCCGCGTCATAGGCCATATAGCCTTTTCCATTTTTGGCAGCGGGGTCGTGGTAGGTTACAGGAGGCGCATTGAGATTGAAACCATGCGTGGCGTCAGGGTATTCGAAGGTGATCAATTCGAACTCGAACTTTTTTTTGAAGCAGGCGTTTCAGTTCAGGGACGGAGGTCCCCTCGCCGTAGACGTCTTCAGTCCCGCAAAAGATGATCATCGGAGCCCAGGTTAGCCCGCTGCTATGTTCGACTTTCGGTATGAAACCCTTGCATACCGGGTAAAATGCCGCATGGGCTACGAATCCCTTCTCATCGCCCATCCACACTTTGCGGTTGGCTTCCACAGCCGTTCTCAAGGTTATCCCGCCCCCATGGAAAACCCCATGATTCCGATGCGATTGGGATCGATGGCCGGCAATTTTCGCAATTCTTTCAACGCCGCAAAAGCCATTGGGAGGAAAGCCTCGATCTGCGGCCGGTCCAGTGCGGAGGTGTAAATCCCGGTTTTGAAATTTACTTCAAAGATCGCAATTTCCGCATTCAGGAGCGGTTCCCGAGCGGACCAAGGCAGAAAACACCTGATCCTGAACCAGCCGGGCGCGGAGAAATGACAACCTTATGCATGTTGACCGAAGCATCCGTGCGATGACGCCGGAGGAGAAGCAGGCGAAACGGGATTGGGGTACAGGCGCCTGCCAGGTGCGGGGATGCACCACGCGAGCGGCCTACCTGTGCTGGAAACCTCGTCCAGCGAATCCGAGAGCGGGGACTGGTGGCAATACTGTTGCCCGAAGCACGCCAGGCACTTCGCGGACCAGCACGGGCTGGAGACGCCCGCTGCGGCCCCCAGGGCTTCGCGCAGCATGGCCGTGCAATAAGGCGAGCAGAAGTGGGGCAGGATTCCAGTCCTGCGGCCGGCGTCCACGCCGGCCAGAGGACCCGCGCAGACCTGGAGGTCTGCCCCACACTCCCACGCTAGACCGCTAGAGCTAGAATGGAGTGATGAAAAACAGAGGGATTTTGCTGGGCGCCGCCGTTGCTCTGGCGGCCGCGGCTTTCTACGCCGCCGATGTGAAACTGCCGCCGCCCTACGCGACGCCGTCGGTCAATAATGGCCCGCGCGTGATTCCGCAGCCGGCGGGCGCGCAGTTGCACGTGCCCGCGGGCTTCTCAGTCAGCGTCTACGCGGACAACTTCGAGCGCCCCCGCTACATGCTGCTGGGTCCCAGTGGCGAGTTGCTGCTCAGCGACGCCGCGGACGGTCCGGATGGAACCGTCTACGCGATGCCGCTGAGCAAAGCCGATGGCTACCAGACACACGACCGCAAGAAGCTGATCACAGGTCTGGACCGGCCCTACGGGCTAGCGTTCTGGCACGAGTATCTTTACGTGGGCGAGCCGGAGTCCATCAAGCGCTATAAGTACGACGCGAAAGCCATGACGGCCGGGCCGGGCGAGGAAGTGATTTCGCTGAAGGGATTCGGTCACGGCCACTGGACGCGCAGCCTGCTGTTCGACCGCGCGGGCCAGAAGCTCTATGTGGGGGTCGGCTCGGGTTCCAACGTTTCGCCCGGAGAGGACCCCGTGCGCGCGGCCATCAACCGCTACAATCCGGACGGCAGCGGTCACGAGACCTACGCCGCGGGCACGCGCAATCCCATCGGGCTGCATTGGTATCCGGGAAGCGATACGCTGTGGGCCGCGGTGCAGGAGCGCGACGCGCTGGGTGACGACCTGGTGCCCGATTACTTCACGCACATCCGGCAGGATGGCTTCTACGGCTGGCCGTATGCCTATATCGGCCCGAATGAAGATCCGCGCAACA
>PKYZ01000437.1 GCA_003132865.1 Bryobacterales bacterium | reverse complement strand
GACGGGATCCCAGTTGCTGAATCTGAGCTTGCGGCCGTCGGCGGACCATTTAGGGTTATAAGCGGGCTTGCGTGCCAGCGGACGAGACGCTGAGCCATCGCTATTGGCCTTGTAGAGCGTCCCCTTAGAGGAATAAACCACCTGCCGTCCATCGGGCGACCACGCCGCATCCGCGCAAAGGACGTCACCGAACGGACGCGGCGCCCCTCCCTGAACAGGCCAAACCCAGAGTCTGTTTTCATCACCAATACGCTCAAGGGAACCGATCAGAAAACTTGTTAAATCAGGCGAAATATCGAAGATCGTCGAGTTCTCGAAGGGCGTCTTGATCTCAATCGCATCGCCTCCGTTGATGGAAGCCTGCATCGGAAAACGTCTGGCGCCGCGCCTGGCGCAGAAAAAGATGCGCGTTCCATCCGTCATGATCGGTCCTGGCTCGACATTGCCGATGTGCGTCAGGCGCGTGCGGTTAATCATTCGGGGTGGAGGAAGCGGGAACAGCCAGTAGACGGCCTGGTGCAGGAGAATCGCCGCAACGCAGGGAATAGCCAGATACATCCAGCGCCTTCGCCGGCCCAGGTGGACCACACCCGCGGCCCGGCCGTTCGCGGACGCGGAAGAGCCGGGAATCATGACCACGGCCAGTTGCGAGGCGTTTTGGTTCGCAACGCGCTGGCCCGGAGAATCACTGGGATCTTCCACCGCGACCGGCGCGATGAAACGGTACCCGTGCTTGGGCAGGGTCACGATGAACGTCGGATTCCTGGCGGAATCTCCCAGCGCGAAGCGCAACCTCTTTAGCGCTGCGTTGAGGCTGCCGTCGAACTCGACGTAGGTGTAGGAGGGCCACAGCGCCTGGCGCAACTGGTCGCGAGTTACCACCTCGCCGGGCTTCTCCAGCAGCAAGCAGAGAACGCGGAACGGCTGGTCTTGCAGTCGAACGGGGGCGCCCCGGCGCAAGAGTTCCCTCTTGCGGAGGTCGACCTCAAAGACGCCGAACCGATAGACGGGCCCTGAAACGGCTGGTGAGCTCATCGGCACTGCACCCCTATCGTGGCAAGTCTAGCACGCCGGAATCCGCGTCACAACTCTCTCTAGCCTCTTGGATTCAGAAAGTTTATCGGGTCATATGGCAGTAAGGAAAAGATCATTTGACAGGGACGCCATAGTCCGTGTAACCTGCCAGACCAGAGGAGGCGAATTCAGAGGGAAACACGGGCTGCCCGGCATGAGCGTGGATTGGCGGGCGCTTGGGACGTGTCCCTTCTGCCCTGGAGGAGACCACCATGTATAAATCGTATTTACGTGCTCGCGAAACGTGGGCCATGCCGGCCGCGCTGGTCGTGCTTATGTCTTGTCTGTGGCTGCCGGCGGCACGGGGCGACATCTTCGTCAGCAATGGCGCGGGCGGCCCCTACGCCAGCCAGGTATGGTCGTACAGCCAATATACCGGGGCCTACAAGCTAACCTTCAGCGGCGGTTTGGCGTCGTCGAACGGACTGGCCTTTGGGATCGACGGGAATTTGTATGTAGCCGATGGCGTCAACAAGCAGGTGCTGTACTTCAACCCCGCGACGGGAGCGTTGATCGGAACGTTTGTTCATCCCATCGGCGGTAATGCATATCCCTTCGGCATTACGTTCGTTGCCGGGGGCGCCCTTTACATGGCCGATAATTCCGGCTTTATCCGGGTTTTCGATCCCACCGGTTTGCCCTTGGGTACATACGTTTGCTACAACCCTAGTGGCGTGGCCTGCTACCCGTTTGATTTGACGTTCGGTCCCGATGGCTACCTTTATGTGTCGGACTTGGGCTCGCGTAGTGTACTGCAATTCAGCACGGCCGGCGGCACCGTGGCCTTTAAGAGCGTATTTGTCCCTGCCTTTCCAGATACCGGCGCGTTCCCATGGGGCCTTCACTTCGGTCCTAATGGGAACCTCTATGTGGACTTTAGCCTGACCATCCCAAATACCAATGGCACTTATTATAGCATTTTCGAGTATAACGGGAGCACCGGCGCCCCGGTCTCCTTTTCCGTTCCCTATTCTAATGCAGGACAAGCCGACTTTGCATTCGGTCCGGATACGGAAATTTGCGTGGCGGGCGACCCCGCGTTTACCAGGTATTTCTCTTCCACTGGCGGCTTGGTGGGCACATTCGGATCCACCGGACTCCCGCCCGCGCCGCCGGGCTTCATCACGATGGGAGGCCCAACGGGCAGCCCGCCTTACTTGCCGCCTTATTTGCTCTATACCCCTGTCGGGCTAGATCCCACCCAGACCATACGGATCACCGTGATCGAGGGACCGGTGAAAGTGCCGCCGGGCGTTCCGGTTCAGGCCCAACTGGGATTCCAGAACAGCGCGGGCGTGATGGTGGGTCCGAGCCAGATGGTGAGCCTGAATCCAGGCCAGACGGCTTTCCTCGATTTGGCTGCGAGCGAGCTGATATCCTCCGGACGCATAGAGCTGCAGCCCGTGGCGACTGCGCTGCCCGGCACCCCGTTGGGAAGCCTGCAGGGGAGCGTGGAAGTGTTTAACACCAGCAACGGAGTCGGTTCCGTGTTCTATCCGGGAATTCCCGTTCCACCGGCGTCCAGTATCACGGGTCCCCCGTCATTCGTGCCGCAAGGCGTGGTTCTCGGCCAGAGCATGCAGATCAACGCGGCAGCGCCGCCTGACAGCCCATGCGTGGCCCTGCTGAGTTTTGCGAATAAGAACGGCAAGCAGGTCGGGCCCACGCAACAGGTGAATCTGAGTCCCGGCACCATGGCTTCGCTGAGTTTCAATACCAACCCGTACACCAAGTCGGGCCACGAGGAGTTCGTTCCCCAGATCACGCCGAATAACCCAACCGGAGGCCCGGGCGTGGCCCCTGCCTGCCTGGGTTCGGCGGAGGTATTTATACAGAAATCGGGCAACACCTCGACCTATCAGACCTCTTCGCCGGCCGTTGGCACCTCCCCGGCAGTGGCGCCATAGGCTTCGACGCAATGGGATTTCAGGGAGGCGAGATTCAACGAGCCGCGCGTGTGCCTTACAGCTTCACGCGCGGCGCCGGCGGAGTGCCATTCGCGGCCAGGTAATGTGTCCTTGCCTACGTGCCTTCCGACCAACTCGACAGATAGTGCTCTTGCTCGGGAGTGAGCCGGTCGATCTTCACGCCCATGGACTCCAGCTTCATGCGCGCGACCTGCTTGTCCAGGTCTTCGGGCACCGAGTAGACGCGGTTTTCGAGCTGGCTGTGATTCTTCACCATGTACTCGGCGGACAGGGCCTGATTGGCGAAGCTCATATCCATCACCGAAGCCGGATGCCCCTCGGCGGCCGAGAGATTGATCAGGCGGCCGTCGGCCAGCACGTTGAGCCGACGCCCGTCGCGGAACGAATACTCTTCCACGAACTCGCGCGTCTGGCGGTGAGAAGAACTGATTTTGGCCAGCGCCTCCAGATCGATCTCCACATTGAAGTGTCCCGAGTTGCAAAGGATGGCGCCGTTCTTCATGCGCTCGAAGTGATCGCGCGCGATGACGTGCTTATTGCCCGTGACGGTCACGAAGATGTCGCCGATGACGGCGGCTTCCGCCATGGACATGACGCGATAGCCATCCATGACCGCTTCGATGGCCTTGGTGGGATCCACCTCGGTGACGATGACGTTGGCGCCCAGCCCGCGCGCGCGCATGGCGACGCCGCGGCCGCACCAGCCGTAGCCGGCCACCACCAGGTTCAGCCCGGCCAGCAGGACGTTGGTGGCGCGGATGATGCCGTCAATGGTGCTCTGGCCGGTGCCATAGCGATTATCGAACAGGTGTTTGGTGAGCGCATCGTTGACCGCCACGATGGGGTACTTCAGCACGCCGTCCTTGGCCATGGCGCGCAGCCGGATGACGCCTGTGGTGGTCTCTTCGGTGCCGCCGAGTATGTTTGCCGCCAGATCCTGGCGCTTGCTGTGCAGCAGCGTGACCAAGTCCGCACCGTCGTCCATGGTGATGTGCGGGGCATGTTCGGCTGCCGCCGTCAGGTGCTGGTAGTAAACGTCGTTGTTCTCGCCCTTGATGGCGTAGACTGGAATGCCATAATCGCGCACCAGGGTGGCGGCCACGTCATCCTGCGTGGACAACGGATTGGAGGCGCACAGCACCACGGAGGCGCCGCCATCGCGCAGCGCGATCATCAGGTTGGCGGTCTCGCTGGTCACGTGCAGGCAGGCGGCGACGCGCTTGCCGGCCAGCGGCTGGGTCTTGATGAACTGCTTGCGGATGCTCTGCAGCACGGGCATGAACTGGAAGGCCCACTCCGTGCGGCGCTTCCCGACGTCCGCCAGGGAAATATCCTTGATGTCACAGGCAACTTGCGTTTGAGTATCGGTTGGCATGAATTCCTCTTTTCCGCTCCCTAACGGTCGCGGCTCGGTAACTCGGCTCGGTAACTAGCGGACTGCGGCGTGTGCCACGGCTTCTTCGCGCAACGCTTCCATCTTGTCGGTAGCTTCCCAGGTGAAAGTCTCTTCGGTGCGGCCGAAATGGCCGAATGCCGCGGTGGTGCGGTAGATGGGCCGCCGCAGCTTCAGGTGATCGATGATGCCCCGCGGGGTGAGCGGGAAATGCGCGCGAATGAGCGCGGTGATCTTGTCTTCCGGAACGATGCCGGTACCGAAGGTGTTGGCCATTACGGAGACCGGTTCGGCCACGCCGATGGCGTAGGCCAGTTGCACTTCGCAACGGCTGGCCAAGCCGGCCGCCACGACATTCTTGGCGATATAACGGGCCATGTAGCACGCCGAGCGATCCACCTTGGTGGGATCCTTGCCGGAGAAAGCGCCGCCGCCGTGCCGCCCCATGCCGCCGTAGGTATCCACGATGATCTTGCGGCCGGTGAGCCCGGTGTCGCCATGCGGCCCGCCGATCACGAAGCGCCCGGTGGGATTGATGTGATAGTGGGTGCCCGAATCCACCATGTCGGGCGGAACAACGGGGTCGATGATGTGCTTCTTGACTTCGGCCCGCAGAGTCTCGATGGAGACCGACTCGCCGTGCTGCGTGGAGACCACCACCGCGTCGATGCGCTTGGGCGCGCCGTCGACATACTCCACGCTCACCTGGCTCTTGCCGTCCGGGCGCAGGAAGTCCAGAATACCCGCGCGCCGCACTTCGGAAAGCTGCCGCACCAGTTTGTGGGCCAGCATGATGGGCAGCGGCATGAGCTCGTCGGTTTCGTTGCAGGCAAAGCCGAACATCATACCCTGATCGCCGGCACCGCCCGTATCCACGCCCATGGCGATGTCCGGCGACTGCGACTGGATGGCGTTCAGCACGCCGCAAGTATTACAGTCGAAGCCCCAAAGCGCATCGACGTATCCGATGTGCTCGATGGTCCGCCGGACCACCCGCGGCACATCTACGTAGCAGGTGGTGGTGATCTCGCCGGCGACCACGCAGATGCCGGTAGTGACCAGCACTTCGCAAGCCACGCGGCCTAGCGGATCTTGCGCCATGACGGCATCCAATACCGCGTCCGAAATCTGGTCGGCGATCTTGTCCGGATGCCCTTCTGTTACGGATTCCGATGTAAAAATTTGTCGCTGCATGCCCATCCCGTTCGTTGGAAGAAGTCCTGTTTTTTTGGTTAGCTGGATAACGCTGAAAAAGAACTGACGATTTAGTGTAGCGGAGTGCGAGGGGTACGTCAAATCGGTGGCGATGGCTGCCAGGGATCGAATAGGGGTATTCCCAGGGACGCGAAATCCTTGATGTTGCGGGTGACCAGCGTGAGGCCATGAGCTTCCGCCGTGGCGGCGAAGAAGGCGTCGATGGAGCCGAGCGTCACGCCGGCCCGCCTACCGCGGGCCGTCAGGACACCCCAGGTTTCCGCGATGCGTCGATCGATGGGCAGGATGCGCCCTTCAAAGCGGGTTGACAATTCCTCGGCCAGCCACACCGCCAATCGGTCGCGGCGGCGTCCATCGGGAAGCAGTTCGATCCCCCGGCGAATCTCCGCGAAAGATACGACGGTCAAGAATGTACGGTCTTCGTCGGTTTCGGCCAGCCACGCGATGACATGCGGATCGGGCCGTGGTTTGACCCATTCCGAGATCACGTTGGTATCGAGCAGGAAGCTCACAGATCGATCTCACGCGGCCCATCCTTGGTTCGCTCGATACGAAGGCCCGAGTTGCGCAACGGAGATGCGGCGAAGAACTCGGCGAGGTTACCCTTGCGTTTCGTCTTTCGCTCCCACTCTTCGACCGAGACGAGAACCGCTACTTTGCGGCCGTTGCGCGTGATGGTCTGGGGGCCTTGCGAAAGGACCCGATCGATTACTTCGCTCAAGCGGGCCTTGGCGGCTGCCACGGGCCAAGCTTCGGGTTGCTTGGCGGGGGCTGCCGGTTTTGTGGTAGTCATGTTAGTCACTATGGTCATTATACGCGGATCGCCTGGATGTGTCAATCTGTGGATTCGCGATCGCCAGTTCCCAGGTCTGACCCACCAGATCCTTACCAAAGCTGTGGTGCGGCTTCTCGTCGACGAGGCGGAAGCCGGTTTCCAGATAAATTCGCCGGGCGGCGTGGAGAACACTGTTTGTCCAGAGGGTTATGCTTTGGTAGCCGGCTTCCGCAGCGAAACGCACGCACTCCTTTACCAGGTGCCGGCCCAAGCCGAGACCCCGGGTCGAAGGTTCGACCAGGAGCAGGCGAAGTTGCGCAACTTCATCGGTCTTGCGAACCAGAAACACCGAGCCGACGCGGTCGCCATTTCGCTCCGCGATCCAGCAGGCTTCCCGCTTGGGATCGTAGTTGCGGATGAATTGAGCGACGATCTCGGCGATGAGCGCCTCGAAAGAACTGTCCCATCCGTACTCCTGTGCGTACAAGACGCCGTGACGATCAACCACCCAGCCCATATCGCCTGCGCGGTGAGGCCGGAGAACGAAGGGCGCGGATTCGGTTGTGCGCTTGCCGAGCAGGGTTTCGACGCGCTCCAGCGATTGGATCAGGTCTTCCCGATCAGCGGCGGAAAGCAGCCCGAGTTTGGCGCGAGTTTCCTCGTGGGATCGCTGGTCGAGGGTAGCGAACTCCGATCGGCCCTTAGGCGTGAGCGAAAGGATGTGCTGCCGCCGGTCTGCCTGGGCGACATCCCGCGATACCAGGCCGCGCTCGCGAAAGCTGGCGACGATCCGGCTGACGTAGCCGGCGTCCAAGCCGAGCTGTTTGCAGAGCTGATTTGCCGTAGGGTCGCGGAAGTGCGCGATTTCGTAGAGGAGGCGGGCTTCGGTGAGCGAAAACGGGCTGTGGAGAAGTCCATCGGTCAGGACGCCGATTTCCTTGGTATAGAGGCGGTTGAAGCGGCGGACTTGTTCGGTGTGGCGGTCCAGGTCGTCCATATTTATGCTATTATCATACAATTAGTTGCTTTTGTCAATTTCTTGGGTTTGATCGGTAATTTTCACGGGTGTTTTTGGGCGTGATTGGCGGTCTGGTAACGGTTACCGCAGCTTCAGCGCGACATGGTTTCCTCAGTGGCGTCCTCATCGAGATGACGGTAGCATGGCGCCGGAAAGGAATTCGGGGACCGCTGGGTCATCGAATCTTGTTTTCAATCGATTAGCGGGAGTTCCCGGTGTGTCATCGGGAGCGTCACACGTGGCTTATTTGCTGGTGTTGATCAGCACCATGACCCCGCCCGAAATGTCCGGCGCCACCAGGTCCGGGTGCCCCGCCGAGGCAGGCTGCCCGTGCAGGTTCTCTGCCAGAATTCCGCCGAAATTGGGCCCCGCTCCAATATAAAACGGCGCCTGGAACGTGCCGTCTCCGTTGCCCAGAAAGATCCCCAGCGTACCCGNNGGCCGGTCCTGGCGCGTTGAGCACGTCCTGGAGCGCCTGCTTCTCCGTGGGCCTGAAAGGTGCCGTCGCCGTTGCCCAGCGAGATGCCGATCCCGGACGGGCCATCAAGCTGGGACCCAGCCAGGACCAGATCGACCCTATGGTCGCCGTTCAAGTCCGACGGTGCGAAGGTAAACTCCCTTTGCATGCCGATCTGCATCTGGGGGCCCTGCCGGAAGGTGCCGTTGCCGTTGCCGAACAACACCTGCACGTTGCTCGAGACCATCGCAATCGCGTCTGGAATTCCGTCGCCATTGGTGTCCGCTACAGCCACCCAGTTGCCCGGGTCCGGGTAGTCGCGCCGCGCAAAAAAAGGTGGGCGGCGCAACGGTAGCGATATCGGCGCTTGCAAAGCACGCCAGAAAGCATGCGGTCAAAACGGAGGTTTTTCTCACAGCACCTCCTCGCACGACACTTTTCGGTATCCCGGCTCCGAGAGTTGTGATGAGTGTGGCAGGGTTGAGCGGGTCTGTCAAGCACCTTACTCCACCCTTAACGCCGCGCCGGGGTCCACGCGCGCGGCGCGACGGGCAGGCAGCCACACGGACAGCACGGTAATGACGGATAGCAGCACGCCTGCCGCCGCCAGCGACAACGGGTCCATGGGCGAGAGGTGGTAAAGCAGGCTTCTCATCAACCGCGCACAAGCCAGCGATACTGCGATACCCACAGCCAGTCCGGGGATCGTCACGGCCGCGCCTTCCTTGAGGATCATGCGGAGCAGATTCGCGGGAGTGGCTCCCAGCGCGGCGCGAATGCCGAATTCACGCGCGCGGCCGCTGACCGAATAGGCCAGCAGTCCGTAGATACCGGCCGCGGTTAGGAGGGCCGCCAATGCGCCGAATGCGGCCAGAAGGGTGAGCGCGAAGCGACGCCGCGCCAGCGAATCGGCTACGTACTGCGCGACGGGCGCGGCCTTCAATACGGCAACCTCGGGATCGGCGCGATGGATCGCATCGCGAATGGGGGCGGCTAATCGCATCGGATCGCCCGCGGTTTTCACCAGCAGAATCATGCGCGGCGAACTCGAGATCATGTACAGGATGGGCGGCACCGGCTCGTCCAGACCCATGTCGCGCACATCGCCCACCACGCCCGCGATCTCGATCAGATCGCGATGCGGGTCCATGACGCCCATGATCAGCCGGTGCGCGGTGGGGTCTTCATGCGGGAAGAATCGCCGCGCCAGCGTCTCATTGATCATGTAGCGCGGATGGTCACGGTCGGCCTCCGCCAGCAGGCGGCCGCGCTTCAATGGAATTTGCAGAATGCGGAAATATTCCGGCGTCACCCATCGATACTGCGCGACCGGGTAACGGCCGGGATCGAACGTGCGCCCCTCGATGCCGAAGCGCGTGGCAAAACGGAAGCGCCCGGTGGGCGACAGACTCATCGGCGCGCAATTGGCCATCGCGACGCCCTCCACTCCGGGCAGGGCCTGCACCGCTGGCAGGAGTTGGGTCTTCCAGAATTCGGTGGATTTGTTGTCGTCATACCGGCTGCTGGGCATGGGAACTTCCATCGCCAGTACGCCTTTCGACCGGAAGCCGGGGTCTTCGCTCAGCAAGGCGACAAAGCTGCGGACCAGCAAGGTGGCTCCCGTTAGCACGACGAACGCCATGGCGACTTCGGCGGCGATCAGGATGGAGCCGAGCGGCGACCGCGGCTTGCTCATGGATCGCCCGGCTGCTGGAGCGGCCTGCGCGCGAAACGTCTGGGCACAGGCCGGCAGGGCGAACAGAACTCCACACAGAATCGATGAGACCAGCACGAACATCGACGCATGACCGGCGAAATCCAGCGGCTCCAGGCGCGGAATGCGGCCCTGGGCCATGCGCTGGAGAACGCCGTCGGCGGCCACGGCCAGCGCGGCGCCGGACACTCCACCCACGAGCGCCAGCAGAAGGCTTTCGGTGAACACCATGCGCATCAGCCGGCTGCGCCCTGCGCCGAGCGCAACGCGGATGGCGATTTCCTGCCGGCGGTCCAGCATGCGCGCCAGCAGCATGTGCGCCAGGTTGGCGCAGGCCATCAGCAGCACCAGGCCGACCGCCGCCCACACCAGCAGCAGGGCCGGCCGCACATCGCCCGTGATCTGGCGCGCGAGCGGGATGACATACGCGCCAACCGTGCCGTTGGTATCGCGATGTTCGGCGGCCAACCGCGCGGCGAGCGCCCGCATCTCGGTTTGCGCCTGCTCAACGCTTGATCCCGGCCGCAGGCGGGCGATCACTTCCAACGGATGATACTTCCGTCTGTTGAGGAGCTCCGGTTCGATCCACGAAAATGGAATCCACACGTCCGCCCATTCCGGAAACGCCTGGCGGCTGGGGAGCACGCCGATTACGGTGAAGGATTCGGTCTCGAGGCGCATGGCGCGGCCCACAATGGCCGGATCGGCTGCGAACTTGCGACGCCAGAGTTTTTCGGCGATCAAAGCCACGGGGCGCTTCTCGCGCTCATCGGCGGCGCTGAAGCCGCGGCCTAGCAGCGGATGAATGCCCATGGTGGAAAACAGATCGGAGGTCGCGCTGGTGGCTTGCACCACCTCCGGCTCGCCCTGCCCGACGAGCGTGATGCGGTTCATTTCCTGGAAGGTGTANNGGATCGCGGAAGGGGAGCGGGCGGAGCAGGACTGAGTAGATGACACGATAGACTGCGGTGTTCGCGCCGACGCCTAGCGCGACCGTGAGAATGGCCGCGAGCGCGAAGGCGGGGCGGCGGCGCAGGGATCGGATGGCTTGGCGGAGATCCGCGAGGGACATGATACCGAGTATAAAACCTAAGAGCGGGTCCGGGGGACCCG
>PKYZ01000223.1 GCA_003132865.1 Bryobacterales bacterium | reverse complement strand
AGGTTGATCGTGTAGGTCTCGGCCGCTTCGATCAGCACCGGCGAGTGCGTGGCGCAAATCACGCGGAATTTCTTTTGGTCCACCAGCTCGAGCAGCATTTTCAGAATGCGCCGCTGGTTCGAGACCGAAAGCGCCATCTCCGGCTCATCCAGCAACAGCACGGTGCCATCCGGCAAACTGGGAAAGTTCTCGCGGAACATGCTCAGCATCACCTGCCCGTGGCTGGCCATGCTCAGAAACTCCTGCAGGCGTGGGTCCTCCTTGAAGAACTCCGGATTCGTGCGCGGATTGTGCGCCTCCGCGTCGAACAGGTAGATCTCGCCGAGCTTCACCTGGCCGGTATCCAGGCGGTAGATGTAGCCGTCCACCTGCTGGCCGCGCAGCGCGTAGCAGATCGAATGCAGCAGCGTGGATTTGCCCGAACCGTTTTCGCCTTCCAGCATGATGAGCGGATGCGACAGATCCACGATCATGGGCATGTGGAAGTTCAGGTTGACGAAGACTGGGTGTGCCAGGATTTTCAGGTACATCAGTGTTCAGGATAGCAGGGCGGTGTAGTAAAATGGCCGCGAAAGGTAGGTCTCACGCATGAGGTTGCAGAGATTCCAAATGCGGCTGTTGGCAGCCGGTCTGTTGGCGGCGGGCTGTTTGTTGGCCGCGCCCTGTTTGTTAGCGGCGGATGAAGGCGGCGGATGGATCGCCATGTTCGACGGCAAAACGCTGGATGGCTGGAAAGCGGGTGACAATCCCGAGAGCTGGTCCGTGAAGGACGGCAAGATCGTGGGCGATGGCGAGCGCAGCCATCTGTTCTACATGCTGCACGAGTGCGAGGATTGCGAGTTCAAAGCCGAAGTCAAGATCAACCATGGCGGCAATTCCGGCATGTATTTCCGCGCGAAGTTTGGACCCGAGTGGCCGGCCGGTTACGAGGCGCAGGTGAACAATACGCATTCCGACTGGCGGCGCACGGGCAGCCTGTACCGCTTCGCCGACATCAAGGAGCAGCTCATCCCGGACGACACCTGGTGGACGCAGCAGGTCATCGCCAACGGCAATCACATCATTATCAAGGTGAACGATAAGGTGGTCGTGGATTACGTGGACGAGAAGAACACCTATCGGAAGGGGCTCCTGGCACTGCAGCAGCACAATAAAGGAAGCGTGGTGGAGTTCCGGAATCTGATGATGCGGCCGCTGCCGGCAAAGTGAGGATTTGTTACCCTAATCGGCCGGGTGGAGGTCCATTTCACACCCGAGGATGAGGCGAAGATTCAACGCGCCGCGGCCGAGCATAGCAGCAGTGCGGATACCTATGTTCAGCAGCTTGTGGAGCAGCACTTCGACCGTGACTCCTGGTTTCGGCAACAGGTGAAGAAGGGCCTCGAACAACTGGGTCGAGGCGAGTTCCTTACCCACGAGGAAGTGGGCGCGCGGATGGAGAAGACGCTCCGCTCTTAGAATGCGGGTTCGCTAGTCGCCGGAATCCGCTGAAGACCTTGCGCGCATCGTTGCCCACATCCGTCTGGATAACCCTGCCGCAGCACAGCGCGTAGCGGCCGGGTGGAAGGCACGCGCGAATTGTCGTTGCCGCCCCTGCCATTTGTGATCGTGTACCGGGTGCTGCCGGAAATATCGAACATCATTCACGGCGCACGGCGCTGGCCTGCGCGCCAGGGCGGCCCGCCTGAGCTGGGTTGCACGGCCCAGCACCCCCATCCAAGCTGCATTGCAGTATCCTATATATGGACCTTCCGCGCGGTACCCGCCGCGCAAGGAGACGACAAATGGACAAAGAAGTCCTTAACATTGTGGACCGGCGCACCGGCGCCGCCTACGATCTTCCCTTTTATAAAGGCGCCATCCGGGCCATGGATTTGCGCCAGATCAAGACCGGACCCGAAGACTTCGGCGTGATGACTTACGATCCGGCCTTCTTGAACACGGCGTCTTGCCAAAGCGCCATCACCTTCATAGACGGCGACAAAGGTATCCTCCGGTATCGCGGATATCCCGTCGAGCAGTTGGCCGAGAATTGCACGTTCCTGGAGGTCGCTTACCTCCTTCTCAACGGCGAGCTGCCCACCGCGCCGGAGCTCAAGCAATGGGTGGAGAGCATCACCAGCCACACCATGCTTCACGAGACCACCAAGAAATTCCTGGAAGGCTTCCGCTACAACGCTCATCCCATGGGCATGTTCATCAGCACGGTGGCGGCGCTCTCCACCGTGTACCCGGAGTCCCGTCACGTGCTTGACCCGGAGGTCCGCTGGCTGCAAATCCGCAGACTTATCGGAAAGGTTCCCACCATCGCGGCCTACACTTACCGCCACAGCCTGGGCTTTCCGTACATCTATCCCGACAACGATCTCAGTTACGCCGAGAACTTCATGAACATGCTGTGGAAGATGGTTGAGCCGAAGTACCAGGCCAACCCGGTCCTGGCGCGCGCCCTGGACATCCTGTTCATTTTGCACGCCGACCATGAACAAAACTGCAGCACCAACGTGATGCGCGCGGTGGGCAGCTCGCAGGCCGATCCGTTTGTGGCCACCGCGGCTGCCGCGGCTGCGCTATCGGGTCCGCTGCATGGCGGCGCGAACGAAGAAGTACTCCGCATGCTCGATGAAATCGGATCCAAAGACCGCGTGCCCGCTTATGTCGAAAGCGTCAAGGCCGGCAAAGGTAAGTTGATGGGCTTCGGGCACCGTGTCTACAAGAACTACGATCCGCGCGCCCGCATTATTAAGTGGGCTGCCGGCAAGGTCTTCGAAGTCACCGGCAACAATCCCAAGCTCGAAATCGCGCTCGAACTCGAGCGCATCGCGCTTGAAGATGACTACTTCATCAAGCGCAAGCTCTATCCCAATGTGGACTTCTACTCCGGCATCATGTATCAGGCCATGGGCTTCCATCCGGAGATGTTCACGGTGCTGTTCGCCATTCCACGCACCGTCGGCTGGCTGGCGCAATGGCAGGAAATGCTGGAGGACCCGGAGCAGAAGATCGCCCGTCCGCGGCAGATCTATACGGGCTACGAAGCCCGCAACGTCGTGCCGCTGGAACAACGCGGCGTCCCGGTGGAATCAGCAGTGCGTTGAAACTGTTGTGAGGCAGACCTCCAGGTCTGCCAGGATGGAAAACCCGGACCCCCTGTGGCGCACGCTTCAGCATGCCGCTGTCGGTTTCAGCCGACAGTTCCGCGCCACGCGCGAGGCTCTGGACCGTCCACGGCGAACTTAAGTTCGCCGCTGCACGCTGAAGCGTGCGCCACAGCTTGCCTGGGTCTGGCTCGCGTTCGCCCTGGCGGTTCCGCTCTGCGCCGCATCGTCCGCGGTGAAGGTGCGCGTCGAGACCGCGCGGGGCGCGGTTGTGCTGGATCTGCCCATGGAGCGCTACGTGGCAGGCGTGCTGGCGGGCGAGAGCAGCGTCTTCCGGTCGGACTCCGCGCTGCGGGCGATGGCCGTGGCCGCGCGCACCTATGCCGTTCGTCTGCGCGGCCGGCACGCCGCCGAGGGCTACGATTTCTGCGCCACCACGCACTGCCAGCGGGTGGATATGGACGGCATCACGCCGCGCCTGGCGTCCATCGCGGAAGAGACCGCGGGCGAGCTGGTGTGGTTCGAAGGCAAGCCCGCCCTTACTCCGTATACGCGCGACTGCGGTGGCCGTGTGGAAGATGCTGCCGTCATATGGTCAGAGCTCGCCGCGCCTTATTTGAAGGGCCATCCGGACGCCTATTGCACGCGCGCCGGGACCGAGCGATGGCAATGGGACGGCGATCCGGCCAAAATCGTGAAAGCGCTGCTCGGCTCCGGTCTGCGCGCGCCGCAAACGCTCGCAGGCATCACGATCATGCGCCGGACCGCTTCCGGCCGCGCACTCACTCTATCGTTAACCGGAGCGAGGGAATCTGTGCGGATCAGCGCCAGCTCGTTTCGCTTCGCCATCGGACGGGAGCTGGGTTGGAACACGGTGCGCAGCGATCTTTACGAGATCCAGTCCGGCGGTGGCCGCATCTTGTTCCAGGGCCGCGGCGCGGGGCACGGAGTGGGGCTCTGCCAGCGCGGGGCCGAACAGATGGGCACCGAAGGCCGGTCTTATCGCGATATCCTGGCGTACTACTATCCGGGCACGGCGGCGGGCGTAACCGCGCGCGGACTAGCATGGCAGCGATTGGGCGGCGAGAGCGTAGCGCTCTGGACCACGCAGCCGGAGCGCGATGGGAGCGTGCTCGAAATCGCGGAGCGGGAGTTCCGCATCGTGACGCGGCGGACGAATTGGGCGCTGCCCGCGCACGTCGAGATCCGCGTCTACCCGGACCTGGACAGCTTTCGCAACACGACCGGCGAACCGGGATGGGTGGCGGCTTCGACCGAGGGGCGGCGCATCCAGCTTCAGCCGGCATCCGTGCTGCGCAGCCACAACGCGCTGGAGCAGACTGTGCGACACGAGTTGTTTCATGTGGAGGTGGAGTCGCGGGCGGCGCCGGGCTTGCCGGTGTGGTTCCGGGAAGGGATCGTGGAATTCTTGAGCAGTCCGGAGGCCGGACGCGAGGCCGGGCCTTCGCCCGCCAATTCCGACATTCGCGAAACCACGGACGCGGCGCGCGCACGGCGGGCATACGGCGAAGCGGCGCGCGCGGTGGCTGCACTGGTCAAGCGCTACGGCGAGGCAACGGTGTTGGATTGGGTGGCGCGCGGGCTGCCGCCGGAGGTCAAGAACGCCAGCACCAGCCAAGCCCCCACGAAGAGTAAATAAGCGATCAGCAGGCGCACCACGAAGCTGAACATTTGCATCCCGAAACTGCCAGCTTGCGGCGTCCAACCCATCAGCTTCAGAGGAAGCCATAAGGCGCAAACCAGCAGGACAGGTGTTGCGATCCAATACCACCATTTGCGGGAGTGCTGGCGCGTGGCGATGCCGCACAGGATGGGGAGCGCCAGGCCCGGCACGACCATCCAGCGCACCAGCCAGAGCGCGATATTGAACACGTTCAAAACCGTGGCGGGTTTCACCGGTTTGCGGAGCGTCATGGTCAGGTAAGAGGCGATTTTGAAGGCCGGCTGGCTACTATAGGCGGACCATTGCGCCAGCGCCCAATAGATGGCCAGTAGTGCAAGCGCGGAGATCACCAGGGGAGCGAGCCGGCGCAAGGGGAGACGGCGCGTATCTGAAAAGTAGGCGAACGTGGCGCCATGCAGCCAGCACTCGAGCGTCAGCAGGAGCAACGCTACCAGCGTGCTCCAGGCCAGCGTAGACGCACGGGTTTCGCCCAGCCCCAACCAATAATAGCCGAGCCACAAGAGCAGCGCATTGCCCACAAGCTGGGCCGCGGCAATCGGAGCGAGGGAGCGCATTATTTCACCTCCAGCGTGCGGTTGCCGGTGGTGGCCATCACCTCTCGCTGGTACGTGGGTCCGACACGCGCCGGGCTTACGTGAAACACGCCCGCGTTCACCACCTTCAGCAGGTAGAAGAATTGCTTCTGACCCTGCGGAAAATACGTTTCGAAAATGGCCATACGGTCGTCGTGCAATTCACGGCGCGTGAACCAATACTCCCACCATGGCGGCCGGCTCTTCAATTGATACGCGTCGTCGCGCTCGATGAATTCCGTGCCCGCGGGAATGGGATCTTCGATCATCATGTACTTCCATTCCGAACCGGTGACCGTCAGCCGCACGGCGATGATGTCTCCGGGCGCCACTGGGCCAGTCAGCGGTGAGGTGTCATACACGATCTTGTCGCCATCGCGGCCGGGCACGAGCCGGAAATAATCGCGCAGGATGTTGAGCGAAACAGAGCCGGTGTTTTCCAACCGTTCTTCGTTGGAGAAGTATTCGGCGCGCGCGGAGTAATACAACCGGCCCGCGCCGCTGGTAGTAATGCGGATGTGATTGACGCCCGGCTGTACCTGGGCATCATCGAGCGTCAGCTCCGGCGTGTTGACGCTGGTGGCCTGATCGAGCTTGCGTGTCAGCACCGGCTTATCGTTCACCAGCACCGTGACACTCAGATTCGGATTGAGCTCGTTGGTGGCCTTGAGATAATCCGCCAGCCCGTAAATCACCATGGCGGTCTGCTTGGTGGACGACCACCAGTAGCCCTCGTTGCGGTGATTCATGAGCCACAGCGCCGCCTTCGGCAGCAGGGCGCTATCCCGCCGCTGGTGCGACAGGAACTTCACGGCGTAGGCGGTAGCTTCGGGTGTCGCGTCTTCGGAGAAATCCAGCAGTTGGTCGCGCGTGGCGCTCCACCAGGCCTGCTCCTGGTCCTGTTCCGCGCTGCGCTCCAACGCGGCCGCAATCTCGGAGGCGCGACCGTCTTTGGCCTGCTCCAATGCAAGACCCAGAATCGCAATTCCGTAAGGGGACAGGCTCGCACGCTTGTCATAAACTTCGCCGAGCGCTGCCGTGTCGGCTTGCCCCGCCAGCGCCAGCGCGTACTGGATGTATGCGCGCAGGTCGGAAGCCAGCTTCGGGTTTTGCGCGAAATCTCTTTTCAGCCACGCGGCTCCTTTTTGAATGGCATCGGCCTTCACTTCCACACCAGCCGCCTGCGCTTGCACCAAGCCCGCCACCACGTATGCCGTCATGAAGGGATGGCTCTCATCGGTTTCCCACCAACCCCAGCCGCCGTCCTCGTGCTGGAAGTTGTAGAGGCGGTCGAGACCCGCGTGGATCTTTTCCTGAAGGGTCGCCTGGTCCAGATCCACCTTCAAGTTCAGATCGCGAACCGCCTGTTGCACGGTGATGTCGGGCAGGAAGCTCGACATGGTCTGCTCCACACAGCCATATGGGAACGAGGTCAGATAATCCAGCGCGGCGAACAGCGAACCGGCCAGCGAAGGTGAGACCCGCACCGAGATGGACCGCGAGCGCGGCACAACCTTCTCCGGGAACGTGAGGTCGAAGGCCGTCGATCCCCCGGCATTGATGGAGCCGCCGCGGGCCTGCGAAAGCTTGACGCCCGGCACGTTCACCGGCAGATCCAGTTGGAGCGCGTCGGACTCTTCGTCCGTCAGCGCCTTGCCGGTGATGCTGGCCGCACGCACCTGTGCGGCCCGCACGCGCCAATCCACCTTGGCCTCACCACGGCTTGGAATCTGCACGTCTTTGGTAGCGCCTTCGAGAATCTCCAGACCGGTAACGTCGAGCGAAACACGCGCGGTCTTGGCGGTGGCCAGATAGTTGTGAACCAGCGCCGAAATCACCACCTCGTCGCCCTGCACGAAGAACCGCGGCACGGCCAGCCGCAGAATGAGGTTCTTGCGCACGATGGTTTTGAGCGTGGCGCTACCCACTTTCGTATCCGGCGTGATGCCGCGGGCGGTGGCGCGCCAGGTGGTCAGCGAATCGGGGAACTCCACCTTCGCATGCGCGTGGCCGGAGCTATCGGTGACCACGTCGGCGGCCCAAAACGCGGTATCCGGAAACGCTTTGCGGACTTTGGGCTGCACCAGCCGCTCGGGCTTCAGTTGCGCCAGCCGCGAAGACGGGCGCAGTTCGGCCAGACGCATGCGGCGCTTGCCCGCTTCGCCATTGAAGTAGTAGCTCAGCGAGTCGGCGGTAAAGACGCGGTTCCACTGGCGCTGGAAGAAGAAGCCCAGAATGTCGGGCGTGGCGTCCTTGCGAATGCCGTAGATGGCCTCATCCACGACACCCAGGCTGAACTCCGCGCGCGGCGCCGGTTTGCCGTTCCCATCCGTCACGTCGATGCTGTAATCCGCGGTTTGGCCGGGCAGGTACTGCGGCTTGTCCGTGGCCACCTTCACGTTCAACTGGTGGTCTACTGGCGGCACTTTGATCCACTTGTCGCTCGAATAGAAATCGCCGTTGCGGATGAAGCAGGCGGCCACTGTGATTCCCGGCTCGTCGTTGGCGGTAATGGGGATGTCGAACGCCGCCGTGGAATCCTGCGAGCGAATCAGTTTGTACTCGCGCAAATCTCGGCCCTCCACGGTCACATAGACCGCCGTGTTGGGCTGCCCGGTCACGATCAGTAGGCGGCCCGTATCGCCGGCGCGGTAGCTCTTCTTATCGAGAACGATCGGCACGGCGTGGTTCGGTCCGGCGTCGAAATACCCGCCTCCACCCGAGACCCACAGAAAGGTATAGCCCTCCACATCGCGTCCCTCGGGTGTGCGGGCCGTGACGCGCACCCGGTACGAACCGCCCTGCGGCGGAATCTGCAGGGTGACGCTGGCGTTCCCGTCTGCGCCGGTGGCGCCGCTGGCGGTAGCCTTCACCTGCCCCGGGCCTGGATCGCGATAGTTCCACGAGAGCAGATCCACGCGAACCGGCGTGCGGACTGGTTGGTTGTCGTAATCGCGCGCCTGCACAGTCAGCGTGGCCGCGCTGCCCGGCGCGTAGAAATAGCGCTCCGGCGCGGCGTTCACAGCGAAGCTGCCGTAGGTCGCGATCACCCAGCCGCGGCCGGTGATCTCACGGTTGGCCTGGTCGGTGACGCGCGCCTCGATGCGGTAGACGAAGTCCTGCTTGCGATCCGAAACCGCCGTAGGCAGGCTGATGGTCAGCTTGCCATCGGCATCCAGTTGTCCCTTGGTCTCGCCAATCTGGTCGCCGCTGTCGTCGGAATCGTCGCCGGGCTGCGGGGGCTCCATGGATTCGGCGGATTCCTGATCGGGATCGTACCAGAGCGGGAACCAGTAGCGGCTGCGATAGACGGCATAAGTCACTTTCGCGCCGTTTACCGGTTCGCCAAAATAGTATCGGGCATCGATAGTGGCCTGGACGGTCTCGCCTTGTAACACGCGCGCCTTGGAGGGAATGACGCGGACTTCGTATTCCGGCTTCTTGTACTCCTGGACTTCGAAGTTGCCGTTCATGAAGCCCTCGCCGGATTTCACCTCGATGGAGTAGTAACCCAAAGCCGCGCCGGGCTTGAGCGCCAGGTCGTCGTGAATCGTGCCATTGGCGCTGGCGGTGAGGGTCTTTTGATAGACCGGCTTCTGCTCCGGATCGTGGATCGTGACCGCAACAGCGCGCCCGGCCGGAATGTCGTATCCAGCGGCTGCGGCCAGCCGCAAAATTCCCTTGAAGTGCACGGTATGGCCGGGACGGTAGACCGGACGATCCGTGTAGACATAGCCCGTCCACTGGTCGGCGTTGGCGCCGAAGGAGTAACCGGCCAGCGTGTTAACGGCGAAGTCCGCGTCCATGCGGGCCACCACGCGGATGTCATTCGGACGCGCCGCGGCCAGCGGTATCTCCGCGATGCCGTCCGCGTTTGTGGCGGCTTCTCCCAGGCTTTGATCGCGCGCCAGCAGCGCGACCTTGGCTGCCGCAACGGGCTGGCCGGTGGCGCGATTGACCACCAGGTTCACCACCCGGCCTTTACCGGTTTTGGTGATCATGGCGATATCGGAAACCATCAGGATGGTGTTCGCCCGCAGGTCGCGGTCGACCGCCTCTACGAGGTAGACGCCTTTGTCCCTCACGGCGATGTCGACGGTGGCACGCTCCCATCGGGATTGGCTCAACACGGGTTGGTGAAAGGAGAGCACCAGTTGTTGGGAGTTCAACAAGGGCGCTTCCGCATAATGCGTCTCCTTACCGGAGGGCTTGGATTCTTTCGGCAGCCAGCTTTCAAAATGCAGGCTGGGCGGTTCGGTGAACTGGGCGCGCAGGGCGCGGCGAATCTGGGCATGTAAGCCGCGCTTCCACATGTGGAGCCGTTCGAGCCAAGTGCGATCCCGAGGCGGCCGCGGCACATTCCCGCCGAATTGGTGCGGGTTTTCCAGTTGCGCGAAGAACTTCACCGGATCGTTTATGCGGTAAACCCGGAAGGCGAGCGAATCCACATTCCAGGCGGTCAACGAGACGCTGGGCTTGCCGTTGACGCCGAAGGTGCGGGAACTCGAAAGCGCGAAGTAGGGTTCGTCTTCGCTCTGGCTCAGGCCGATGGCAACGGCGGCCATCAGCAACAGAAGGCGCAAGGTTCTACTCAGGCTTCCACTCGGCTTTCTACTCAGGGCGGGTGTCATTTTCTTTCCTCAGTATGTTCCATCGAGACACACCCAGAAAGCTGGGATTGGCTGCTACCGGCCGCCATTCGGGTTGCGGAAAGCGCAACAACTCTTCCACGGTCAGCCTGCGGATTTCGCCCGGATCGGAACCGGAGGGGCCGGTATGGTAGAGAACGTAGCGCCGGCCGTCGTTCTGAATGGAACTCTCGCCAAGGTAGATCATACTGTGATACGGCTCCGCGCCGGAGTCCTGGCGAAAGAACAGCAGGTCGCCCGGCACGGCGGAGGAGAGTACGCGGCTGACCAGATGCGTGTTCAAGTGGTAGAGCGTCCGCACGTCGGCGAATTGGGCGAAGGCGGCGGCGTTCAGGTCCGACGGCTGGAACGCCCCTTCGCGCACGCGAAACAGCGCGGCGCCCAAGGGCGTAAAAGGATACTGATACTTGGCGACGGAATCGAACGGAGGCGCGGGCGGAGTTTGCGCGGTGGCGGCCCAGGCGGTGTCGTGGGCGTGCAGCGATTCGCGATAGGCGTAGCGGATCAGCCCGGCGCAATCCTTGATCTCGGCAGGGCGGGCCGCGGGCGGCTGGAAGTATTGCGCCTCGGCGAGCCAGGTGAACCAGCGGCGGAAGGCCTGGCGGTCGCGTTCGTCGTCGAGGCGCAGGAAGTCGGGCGTGCCGTCCTGCGCGGTGTCCCGGATGAATGGAACCGATTCCAGTTCTGTTTCGGCGGCGGGCGCGTTTTCGAAGGCGACGCGCAGACGGATGCGTCCCGGCAGGATGCCGGCGCGAATGCGCGCCTCCCATTTGCCGGGCGTGCCGGTTACCTCTTCGATTATGGCAGCGTGCCGGTTGCCGGCGACGGAGATGGCGGGCGCGCTGCTGGCGGCGCTTTCCATGACAAGGGTGGCGGTACTGTAGCCGTCGGCCACGATCCGCGCGGGTTGGAGGATGAGGCGTGGCGCGGGCAGCAACCTGCCGTGCCGTGCGCCGCCGGAGATGGCTACGACGGCGACCGCCCCTGCGGATATCGCAACCAGTGCGGTGCGCATGCGAGTGGTCACGGCGTTATGAGTATACAACGGGTTTGGGCATTGCAGGTTGGTTTCCATTCGGGGCGAGCCTCGCTCGCCGTGGCTGGTTGTGCGTAATTCTGCAGCTTTGTGCTTTTGGGGGCGCGTGGCGGGCCGCATGCAAATCGGGACGAACGAACCCATTTAGCCTTTGAAATCATCGAATTGGCATGCAGCAGCGCTTGAATTTCCGGCCACTGCAGCAGGGGCAGGGCTGGTTGCGGCCGGTCCGGGCGGCGGGGGCTTGGGGATCGGCCAGGATGGCCTGGATTGCGGCAATCGCTTGGGGAGCGAGCGATTCGGCTTGCTCGCGCCAGGCAAGGTCCTGGTCACGACGGGCCTGGGTGAGGGCCTCGCGAAAAACGGACGAACGGAGCCAATTGCCGACAGTGTTGCGGTGGACGCCGGCGAGTTGCGCGGCGGCGGTGGCGGTGGAACCGGCGGACAGCAGGGTCAGCACGCGTTGCTGGGCCGGAGTCAGATGATGATCGGGCTGCACAAGGCCTCCTTACTTCCAGAGGAGCACGGGATCTGGCGCGGGAGGCGAGGCTAGGGCGCGAAGTGGTTGATGGGTCGGGAGATATTTTTTGGGGAAGCGAGTCACTGGGGGCTGGCGAGCCTCGGTCACCGTGGCTGGTGGGACCCGGTCAGAGGCGCGAAAACAGGCTGTCGCACCGTTCGACCTGCTCGACAATAGCACTTCTCCAGACGGCTGGACGGCCCTTCGGGTCACTTCGAAGCGTGGCAATCACGCCGGATCCGGTTCCGGCGGCGTCAGTCCTCTGGAAAATGTCCCAACCAGCGCAGCAGGCCGCCGATGACCTTTTCGAACGCCGGCGGCGGGAGAATGCCCAACCGATGCAGGGCCCGCACCGTTGGGAAAGTCGTGACGCCCTGGACCAGAAAGGCACCGGGCTTGAGAAACGGAACCCGCACGGCGATTTCGAAGGGAGAGCCACGCAGGCTGGCGGTGTGCGGCACAACCGTGATAAGCGCGCGGTCCTGGTCGCCGAAGGCCACGCTGACGCCCAGCGCGGGCCGGGTTTTGCCGGCCGAGCCGAAATCGATCAGCCAGACCTCACCGCGCTGTGGGGCCGGCATCTTCCTCGTCGAGGGACTCGAACAGAACAGCCGCAGCGGCGCCGATCTCTTCATCTGCCAGTGGGCCGGAATCGAAGGGCAGCACGCGACGGAGAATCTCGTCAGCCAAGGCGCACTTCTCCTCTGCCCGCAGGTGTTCGAAGGCCTCCAGCAAGGCCTGACTCTCGCGGCTCATGCCCCCATCCTAGCAGACACTTTCCGCGCGGAGCCAGTGCCCCCCCTAAATCCGAAGCATTCGATGCAACCGGCCGCACGTAAAAAAGGGCAGAGTATATTTTGAAAATCAGGAACTCATACCGTGGCAGACGATCGACGACCTGGGAGAAAACCGTCTGGCCAAGATTCACCCCTAATTGTCGGCAATCTGCGCCGGAGCCCGAGGGGGCACGGCCAGAAGCCAGTTCCGACCAGAAACAGCTCAAATCGAAAAATCTTCAACTAAGGCTTAACTGCCTTGCTATCAATCGGCTACGCGAAATGAAAACCCATCTCCCGGGCAGTAGTCAAACTGGCGGTCACCGGCCAGTCGAACAGCATCCGCAGCGCGGCCAGGTATCGCTTGACGGCCGGCGGCGAGATCGCTTTGAAGGTCCTTTAGGAATGCGGCGACGTGGAAAGCCTGTACGTCCGCTAGCTGGTCGATGCCCCTCGCATGGCACCGGGCCGCAAAGGGCCGGGCCGCGTTCAGATACGCTTTCCTCGTGTGGTCGTTGTTCACCTGCGCCGTGAAGGATTCCAGAACGCCGCGAGCCGCCTTCGGCGTCGGCGCGTAACAGCTTCGCGGGTGCCAAGTGGGCAGTAGGGGAGAGCATGACTTCGGTGGTCATATCGCGTCCCAAGGATTGAGAATTGTAACGCCCAGACCGGCGAAATCCTTCACGTTGCGGGTGACCAGAGTCAGACCGCGTTCGAGCGCGGTGGCGGCGATCATGCCGTCAGCTACGCCAAGCGGGCGCCCGGCAAGTTGCCGTTGGCCCTCTAAGACGCCCCAACTCTCGGCGATGGCTTCGTCACTGGAAGAATACGACCGGCAAACCACGAAGGGACGAGCACTCCGATCGATTGTTCTAACTGGGCGCGCCGGGTGCTTTGCGGGAGAAGTGTATCCCCTTTACGAAGCTCTCGCATGGTCACCACACTGAGAAACAGGAAATCTTTGGCCTGACGTTTTAGCCAGGCGGCAACATTGGCGTCCGGGAGTGGCCGCAAGACTTCCGAAAGAACGTTGGTGTCGAGGAGGAACCCGCTCATGTCAGGTCTACGGGACGACCTGTTGAAGGATTGCGGCTGAAATCAAGTTCGCCATCCTTAAACAACCCTCGGATGGGTTCGAAGAGGTCGACCAGATTGGTTGCTTGCGCCACCGTACTGGACGCGGCCATCTGGGGCAGACGGGAGATGGCGGAATCGATCAATTCCTCCACCGAGTGGATCACGCCGGCGTTGATGGCGGCTTCGATGGCTTTCGCTTGGTCTGGAAGTAGCGTGATGTTCATGGAACCGCTCCTTTCTGTTCTTGCGTTGACACTCTTAGACTACCCGTCTGGCGGCCTGCGGTCAAGCTGCGTTATATTACAAAGGACGTCATCACACTCTAAACGAGGCGGCAAGCCGGAGACGCGTCGTCTGGTAGTCAGTGCTTGCAGATGAGATAACCGCCACAATCCATCCACATCCCGCCACGATCATCAATTAGGCTCAAACCAACGGCTGCTTTTCTGCTGTACCACCAGTAGAATTTGTTCGAAACCAGCGCAGCCAAAAAGTGGCCTTAGGTGGCCTAATGCTTAAATGGCAAAGAACAAGAACGGCGGAATGCCGGTTCGTAGTAACAGTAGCGGAACGACGGCCTCGTAGATAGCCATCTCGTGAAGGCAAACGGTGCGTCAGTCTCGTCTAGACGTTTAACGTAACTGACTTGTATTTGAAAGTGTCAAGTTTTGAAAA